>JBDUUL010000001.1:0-300000 GCA_039938515.1 Nitrososphaera sp.
TAGCTTTCTGTATAGCTTATTCCTCCTGCGCCGGCGGTGCTGGCCCTGGCCCTGTGGCGGTTTATCAGGTCAGCTACAGTCACCATCCCACCGATTGCAAGCCCGATGGCGCCCGCAAAGGCCATGAATCCTCCCGCTATCGCTGGCCCAAGCCCTCTGCCGCCCAGCAGTTCATTGACTGTAGGCAGGCCGTCGCTTCCGATAAACGGGATGTAGCCGAATGTGCCGCCGACGGTAACAGGCGCCGTGCCGACGTTTGTGATAGTTGCAGTATAGGCCCCGGTTGAGGTGGTCTTGACTGACGTTACGAACACGTTTCGAAATTCATTGTTGCTTACCACCTGTCCGCCGGGATCTGTAATGCTCTCATTGAGCAGTACGCCGCCTAGCTTCTGCTGCCCGTCTGACCTGTCGACTCGCAGCGTCAGTGCAAGCTGCCTGTCTGTCTGCGTCACGTCTTTTTTCTCGGAAAGTGACTGCCCCGCCGCAAGCGAGGTCTTTTCTATTATCCGGTTGTCTCGCCCAAAGGAATTTACAAACGCGCTTCCGTAATAGACTGCCACCGCGATGCCCGCCACGAGAAAAACTGCGCCTCCTATCATTATGATGTATCCAAGCCTCATCCGTGCCCTTCCCCCTATGATGCCTCGCTCTTGAAATCAATGTTGGCCGCCGGACGCGCTTGGACTGACTTGACCACGATGGTATCTGCAGCCTCCGATGAGTCACTACTGTGCCTGACGATGCTCAGTTACACTCATGAAGCACAGGTTGCATATACCTGAACCTGCATAGTGCTCTGGCCGTGATTCACTAACTGGACGGCATATGCATTGAGTTGCAAAGAAGGACCTGTAAATAAGACTGTCCCGTCAGGACCCGAAATCTGGTATCCGCCTCCAATAACCGCCTCATTATTCTTGCAGAAGGCACTCTCTGTCTGCGCGATACCCGGGCTAACTGTGTCGCTTTGCGCCCAATTCTGGGTAATTTTCAACGTACCTGCGGTCGCTGTTGCGTTTTTGTTGCTGGTGAGATCAGAGATTGTGGGCGAAACCGCTACAACTGCAGGCAACGCGAGTACGAGGAGAATAACCGCGACAAGCACAGATCCGCAAATTATTGCTCCACTTCGGAGTGGGTGAATTTTGGTCATGAGCCGATGTAGGATGATTGCATTTTAAGGGTTGTTCAAGTTCAGTCCTTCAGACAATGGGGTACAATTGGTATAGACTGTAATGGACGTTCGATGTTCAAAAGAGAGCCTACACTTGCCAAGATTATATCCGAGTGACAAAATTGGTGTCGTGAATGCCAGTGCAGCGTAAATTGGCAGTGATCTAAAATTTCTAAATAGCGAGATAAAGGAGGCTGTACAAAAATGAAGTGTTGTTTGAGGGGGAAACACACGAGCGGATCTTTACTCCTCTAACAAGAATGAAATGAAGGGGTGCAGACGCTCCTGACCTTATCTCTAGAGCGATGGATCGCAATGCCCACTTTCGTTTGTTAATAACCGCAGGACTTGGCAGCAAAAAAGGACATGCGGTATCGAACGTAATATGGCGGATCGTAGTGTAGTGTCCTTGGTAAGAACGGTCTTTTCGGAGGAAGAAGCAAGAAAACCCGGCGAAGAACTAGGAAGCGGCTGGTCCAAGGTTGAGTTAGAACAGTTCCTCAAGCTTGCAAGTCGAGCCCGAGCATGGCGAAGCGGATCCGAGCAGTAACGTGACTGGTGGCTACTCTATGCTGACGGGCAAAATTGCCTGGGATCATCTTGACGAAGTACCCGATTACTACTCCGGGGCCGAAGAGAATGGAAAATTCATAGAGAATTACAAGCGGGCCCGGTGGGCTTCGATCCCACGACTTCCGGCTCTCTTCATGTGAATTTAGAAGGCAGGCGCTCTGTCCATGCTGAGCTACGAGCCCGCAACCTCTAGCTGCCTGACTGAAGGCAGCTGCATGGAGCAGCAAAAAGCGAACAAATCCTTTATAAAATCCTTAGCGAAATCTCAAAGTCTGCACTCGCTATTGCCGCTCGCCTGCGGTTACACTATCTTAAAGACCTGCTTGGATATGCCCCAATAATTCGATTGCATCTTGCAGATTTTGCATCAAAACCAGAAGTGTTGTAGAAATTGTGGAAGAACAAGCCTCTTATACTTACGGCACAAAAGGTAGAGCGATTACCGCAAGAAAGTGAAGCCTTGTGTCAGAGTCTGAAGTACGTGGAAATGCCGCTCTTAGGGAGAGCGATAGGTTAGCAATGGCAATGGGTTCGGCCAAGATGTTTGACTATTGGTCCGAGATACTCAAACTGCCTTCAATCGGTCCAATGTATGCGTTTTCTAAGGAATTCCAGGCCTACGCGGACGATTTCGTCTCGCTCGGAAAAATAGTCAGCGAGATGAGGGCGAATTTGGAGCATTACTGGGCGCTTGTAAACCAGGCGTATTCAAAGGCGTTCTCTGAGACTATGGAAAAGTCTCCTAGCAGGATGGCGACCAAGGAGGACTTTGAACAGTACAGGCGTGCAATGATTGAAGCTTTCGAGGATTCATTTACGGATCTTTTCGCATCCAGCAAGTTTTCTGAAATCTATGGCAAGGTGTTTAGCAACCAGCTTGACCTTTCCGGTGCTCTTCAGCGAATTGCAGAGAAGAACACAAAGGTTTTGAACCTGCCCACGAGAAGTGAAATGGATGAGGTGCTGAAGGACATACACGATCTCAAAAAGAGTTTCAGAGAGCTGAAAAAATCCCTGGAGATGGCAAAAACAAATGACCAAACAAGAGTCCCTGAAGTCTGATCAGCAGCCTGAAGCACTGGGTCCGGGCCAGGCACAGCGCTCAAGCTCCCCGGCGCAGGCAAAGCCCCAGGTGCCGCTGGCCGATGAAGCCAAGGAGTTTTACCGCAAGCTGGAGAAGACAAGGGATGTCCTTCATACTGCCGGCCAGGTTTCCGTTGGCCAGACGCCTCATGAGGTTATCCGAGAAACAAGGTCTTACCGGCTTGTGCACTACCAGCAGATGGTCAACAAGACCGCCAGAACTCCAATTCTAGTTGTTTACGCGCTAATCAACAGGTCGTACGTTCTGGATCTTCAGGAGGACAAGAGCTGGATAAAGAGCCTGCTCTCTCAAGGGTTTGACGTCTATCTTGTTGACTGGAAGACTCCCACCATGGTCGACAAGTACGACTCGTTTGACGACTATGTCAACATCTACATTGACGACTGCGTTGACACTGTTCTTCAGAAAAACAGGGTTGACAAGCTTACACTGCATGGCTACTGCATGGGCGCGTCCATGTCCATCATGTATACAACCCTCCACGAGGAGAAGGTGAGAAACCTCGCGACAATCGCACCCGTTGTCGACACCGAAAAGGACACCACGGTGATAGGCAACCTTGCCAAGCACATGGACGTTGACAAGATGCTTGCTACCATCGGCAACCTGCCGTCTGAGCAGCTGTATGCGTGCTACTCGGTCCTAAAACCATTCAAGCAGGGCGTCAACAAGTACTACAACCTTGTGCAGAACATAGACAACCAGCAGTTTGTCCAGAACTTTTTGCGAATTGAAAAATGGCTGTACGACACGCCGCCGATAGCAGGCGAGACGTTCCGAGAGTGGATTTCCGACATTTACCAAAAGAACCTTCTTGTGAAAAATGAATTCAAGCTGGGCGACGAGATAATCGACCTATCTCGGATAAAGGTGCCGCTTCTAAACATCATTGCTGACGAGGACCACCTTGTCTCCCCCCAGTGCAGCGCGCCTTTAAGCGACGTGATATCAAGTACTGACAAGAGGTTGATGCGGTTCCACACAGGCCACGTGGGCTTGATTGCAAGTCTCTATTCGCAGAATAACGTGCTCCCCAAAGTAGGGCAGTGGCTCAAAGCAAGATCCCAGTAAACCCTCGCTCCGCTTTCCTTGGAAAGAGCGTTTAAATTGCATTTGCCGTGGATGTTAGGTCTGCCTAACGGTATTTCGTCTAATGCAAAATAATCAGGAAGCCAGAAGGATACGTATAGGGATCGATGTCGGCGGGACCTTTACCAAGGCCGTAGCAATAGACATGCAGCGCGGAGGCATTGTTGGCAAAATCACCGTTCCCACAACCCATTCTTCCGCGGAAGGCGTCTCGACCGGCATCGTAACTGCCCTGAGGTCGCTTCTTGAGAAAAACTCTATCCTAAAGTCGGAGGTTGAACTTATCTCCCACAGCACTACGCAGGCTGTAAACGCGCTCCTTGAGGGCGACACCGCCAAGGTCGGCATAATAGGAATGGGAGTTGGTCTTGAAAAGTCCAATGTGGTCAAGCGGACAAACGTAAAGGACATTGAACTTGCCCCGAACAAGTACCTCCGGACTTGCTACCGGTTTCTGGACACGTCCAAGTACCTTGAAGACCCGGAGGTCCGAAGCGCAATTTCCGAGCTGAAGGCCGAGGGCGCAGAGGTAATTGTGGTAAGCGAAGCGTACGGAGTTGACGATCCAAGTAACGAGGCTTTTGTTATGGAGCGCTCGGACATCCCAGCAACTGCCGGCCATGAGCTCACCGGAATTTACGGTCTCGAGATTAGGACGCTTACCGCCGCAATTAACGCCGGTATTCTCCCGAAGGCAATAGCGACCGCAAAGTTCGTCGAGTCGGCCGTAAAGAACGAAGGCATTTCTGCGCCGGTCCTGATAATGAAGGGAGATGGCGGCGTCACGGACATGGGCACCTTTCAGTCAAAGCCCATTATCACCGTCCTCTCGGGCCCGGCTGCAAGTGTTGCCGGCGCACTATTGCACCTCCGGGTCATTGACGGCGTCTTTGTCGAGGTAGGCGGGACCTCCACCAACGTCTGCGTTATCAAGGACGGAAGGCCGGAAGTCCGGTACGTTACCATCATGCAGCACCCTACCTGCATCAGGTCGCTTGATGTCCGTGTCGCAGGAGTTGCAGGGGGGTCGCTTGTGCGATGGTCTGGAAGGAAGGTGACAGACGTGGGGCCGCGGTCAGCCCACATAGCAGGACTGCCTTATTCCTGCTTTGCCTTGCCGGAAGAACTTGAGGGAGGACAGATAGTCACGTTCGCCCCACTGGCCGGCGACCCTCTGGACTATGTCGCGATAGAGTCGGGGGGAAAAAGGTTTGCAATCACAAATACCTGCGCCGCAAACGCCCTTGGTCTCGTGCCGGAGGGAGACTATGCAAGGGCCAACCAGGAATCTGCAAAGATGGCTCTGTCAATCCTTGCAAAGAGGACCGGCGTCACTATGGAACAGGTCGCTTCTTCGATACTCGACATATCATCGAAAAAAATACTGGAGCTCGTGGAGCCGATGATAAAGGAGTACAAGCTGAAAAAGGACCGGGTGGTCTTTGTGGGTGGAGGCGGAGGGGCTTCTGTGCTTGTCCCATACGTTGCCCGGAGGATGGAGCTTCAGAGCAAGATCGCCGAGCACGCCGAGGTGATTTCTTCAATAGGAGTAGCGGCAGCCATGATCCGCGAGGAATCCGAGCGCACGGTGGCAAACCCCAAGCCCGAGGACATTGCAGAGCTGACCGACGCGGTAAAGAACGCCGCACTTGCCCGCGGCGCACTACCCGAATCAATCACAGTCCAGTCTGAATACTTAAGCGAGCGCTCTATCCTGAGGGCAGTGGCGATGGGCAATGTTTCGCTTGACATCGGGACTGTTAACGCCCAGGAAATCAATGAGCAGGAAGCACACGTCCTTGCATGCGAGCTGTTCGGGGTAAGCGAAGGGGTCCAGAGGATATTTGACATGAAGAACTACCACATTTTTGCATGCGAACTGAGCAAAAAGAAACTGTTTCTAAAATCAAGGCGCCAGCCGGTATTGATTCTCGACAAGTACGGCAGGGTAAGGCTGTCGCTTGACAACGCGTCAGTTGTTAACGGCAAGCCGGGCGAAGTCGCAGACAGGGTCGAGGAAATTCTCTCGGAGAGAAAAAAATCCGGCGAGGACCTTGCGCCGCAGGTGCACCTGCTAGACGGAATCAAGCTGGTGGACTTTTCAAGCCTCAGTGCTCCAGAGCACGTGTCAAAGGCCGTGAGGGACGAATTGCGAAATGCCACGGCTGAAAACGTGGCCGCCATAATCAGGGTTTAACAAGGGGCGCTGTGGCTTGGGCTATGAGGTCTTAAAATGCGACAATGCAGGAATTGCAAGATGTGCCGAGATTATCAAGGGAGGAGGAATCGTGGTTTACCCGACGGACACGGTGTATGGAATAGGCTGCGACCCCTGCAACGACAAGGCCGTGGAGCGGGTTTTTGAAATCAAGAAGAGGTCCGGCTCAAAGGCACTCCCCGTGCTAGTCCGAAATCTCGCCACTGCAGACGGCCTTGTCACCATGGGCCCGCTTTCCCGGTTGCTTGCAGGCAGATTCTGGCCCGGCGGGCTTACGCTCCTTGCCCCTATACGAAAGCCAAGCAGGATTTCACGAAACGTCACTGCAGGATCTGAATATCTTGCAGTCCGTGTGCCTGCAAACGACTGCCTTCTGCAGGTGCTGGAGAGGGTTGGCATGATCGTGGGCACAAGTGCAAATCCATCGGGCAGTGCAACGTGCGCAAGTGCAAAGGAAATAACCGCATCGGGTCTTGGCGGGTTTGACGCGGTGCTTGACGGCGGGGAAATCGCTGCCTCTGGAGTAGAATCGACCATAGTCCAGGAGCAGATGCCATACGGGAATTTCAGCTCATTAGAATTTACGGACCTGACCGGCCGCATCCAAATACTACGCCACGGCGCAGTATCCGACTCAGATCTAGAGTCGTTCCTGCGCTCCGCTTTGAGGCCGGAGCCGAGGGAGGAGGCTACATGAAAGACTTTAACCTGCTGGTCTCTACATTCAGGTTCAGCGAGGAATTTGCCCAGGACGAAATCATGGACCTTCTCGAAGACCTGGGAGACAGCGAGCATGAGAGTGAGATTAGCAACGTCACCGGCCTGATCCTCTGCAGGACAAGCCTCGACCCTTTCAAGGCAATCGAACAGATTACGGAACTAGTAAGGTCCGAGCCGTGGCACATTCGCTACCTCCTGCGCGTGATTCCAATCGAGCGGGCTGTGGAAGCAGACACGAATTTGATCGCAGAAGCGGCTGCGAGTATCGGGCGCGCCAAGATGGTGGCGGAAGACACGTTTAGGATAACGGTGGAAAAAAGGCACTCCCAACTCTCCTCAAGGGAAGTGATTGAATCGGTGGCAAAGGTTTTTTCGAACAAAGTCCGGCTGGAAAACCCCGACTGGGTCGTACTCGTCGAGATTGTAGGCGCCACTGCCGGCGTCTCGGTGCTAAAGCCCGGGCAAATCTTCAGCTCGACCATCGAAAAAAGGCATGCCGAGTAGATTCACCTGACCATTATTGCAGCGCGCTCACACATAAAATCACCAAAGCACTTCACGGTAAAAATATCACCACCCTGTTTTTTCTTCCATCCGTGCAGGGAGATAATTGCGAGCATCTTGCGCGGGCTTGGCGCCAGAGAAGAGTTGTCTACCCCTCCGCCAAGTTCCTCGCTCGCAAGCCGCTGGCCGAACTTTAGGATTTCCTTGCCGTCAGACGATATGGCTATAAAACACGCAGGCTTGCCCGGTTTTATGCCAAGCCTGGTTATCGCCTCTGATATCTGAGCCGTCAGAGCCAGCCTAATCAGCACTTCAGTTTCCAGCCTCTTTGAAATCATGACACCTCTCTTTTTAGCCTCGATTGCGACCGCGCATATTCCCCTTGCATGCTGCACCCCAAAGACATAATCCGAATCCACAACCTGAACCGCGGCAGGCGTTTCGGATCTTATCTTGTCAACAAGCGGCCCGGGAGGGGTGCCAGGCGGGATGCCATTTGTTCCGCAGACAAGCACATGGTAGTTTGAAATTTCATAAATGAAGGGAGTGACGGGGGCTCCACTGACTTTGGCTACAGGGTTAAAGTCAGCCTGCATCGTCCCGCCTAACCGCCGTGAATCACGGGCACGATGGTCACGACGTCGCCGTCGACAGCCCGGGGGTCGCCGCCTAGGGATGCCGAGTCGACACCGTTTATCGCGACAATGAGGTTTCCTCTCTGCAGAAGCCTCGGCTCGACAGCCATCTTGCCTAAAAAGTCCAAAATCTCTGAAACAGAAGCACTAGTACCTTCAAAATTGACGGACTGCGTTCCTACGGCTTTTTTTGCGCCGCCCAAAAGCCTGAGCGTTATCAATACCTGTTTACTCGGATTCCTCTCCGGCCGGCTCGTCGCCCTCGACCACATCCGGCTCGTCACCCTCAGAAGCTGCAAGCGATGCCTTTTCCTGAGCGGCCTGCTTGCGAAGCTGGGCGGTGATATGGCCCGCAAGCTCGTTCCGCAGGACCTTGGACCTTACTATTGCAAGCTCATTAATCGCCTTCTTGTTACCGTCAAATTCCAGACCAAACTTTTTGGGATGCTTTTCCAAAAGCTCGCCGGAAATGCGCTTTATCCTATTCATGGAGAAAGGAGGTTCTCTGACATCGGTATTTTATCTTTATCCTGTGCCAAGGTAAGATGATGCATTTGCCTCAAGCATGGCCTTTGTCTCCTCCACCGTTTTGCCCATAACCCTTGAGGTCTCGGCCAGCACGCTGACAAGAAACGATGTAGGCATCGAAGGCAGGTCGCGGAAGCACCGGGAATACCTTACGGGCCCGTCAGTCTCTATGAGAACCCGGTCGGGGCGGCTGTTCTGGAGCAGCACTTTCTTGTCGTCTGCGTAGAGGAGTGCAGGCCCATAGGAGACAAAAACCCTGTGCATATCCATGCATTTTGCTAGCTGTTTTTTGCTTCCTGCAAACCAGTGGAGCAGGGTGGTCACCTTGTATGAGCCGAGGATTGCCAAAATGTCGTCAAGCGACCGCCGCGAATGGATAGAGACAGGTTTTCCGCCGCGCTCTGCCAGCTCGAGCATTTTGCAAAAGACCGCGTTCTGCCTTTCGTACGATAAGCCGCGCTCGACATAAGTCCTGTCGAGCCCTATCTCGCCCACTCCGTCTAGGTTTGCAATGTTGTCGTGGAACAAGACTTCAAACGCGTCGAGTTGTCCATACTCGCGCTCAGCCGCCTCCGGGTGAATTCCTATAAACTGCTTGACGTGCTCCCTATACCCTCCGAACAACTCTAGGCTTTTGCAGGAAGATGCCACGTCAACCGTGACGGAGCACGCCGCAATTCCCATTTTCTTCATTCCTGCCAGAATGTAGGGGAAATACGGGAGCAATTCGCTGTCGGTCAAGTGCACATGGGAGTCGAGCAGCATATCCGTTGGCATGTCTGCGAATTGATAAGAGTCTTTCCGGCAAGTTAAGATAGAATTTTAACATGGGGATTGCTAATGCCTGACATTGTCTTCTTACTCGGGTCCGGAGTTTGGACTCGCGCCGATGTACAGAATCATGAAGAAGTCGGGGGCCGACAGGGTCAGCGACGATGCGGCAGACGAGCTGCGCAAGGTAGTCGAGGAGGTCGCGGAAAGGATTGCAAAGCAGGCTGTGGACCTTTCGGTGCACGCCGGCAGAAAGACCATCAAGCCCGAGGACATCAGGCTTGCTTCGAAAAATGTTGTAAGGGTCTAGGGAAGAGTATAGGCAAGTTTTGACATGTGCTTGGCGCCCTGAAGCGCGCTGTTGTATTCCTGCTCGCTTAGGATGTTTTCCTTCACGTAAAGGCTTTTGAATTTTCTTCCGTCGTCTGCAAAAATTCCAACGAGAACTCCACTGTCAATTTCTCCCGCGACCTGAAGCATTGATGACATCACCGATCCCGAAGAGGGACCGACCAGGAGCGATTCCTTCTGCACCAGCTGCCTAACTGCGTCAAAAGAATCCTTGTTCGTTGCAGTTATCCACTGGTCCACGACTTTCTCGCGCCTCTTGAACAGTTCCGGCATGGACGACTCTTCAAAGTTGCGAAGACCCTGGAGCAGGTGGTTTGGCTGCGCCTGGATTGCAACTACCTTGATGTTTGGGTTCTTTTCCTTCAGAAAAGTTCCAGTGCCGGTTATTGTGCCGCCTGTGCCGCAACCTGTTAGAAAGTGCGTCACCCTGCCGTCCGTCTGCTTCCATATTTCCGGCCCTGTGCTTTCGTAATGGGCAAGAAAGTTTGCGTCGTTTTCATACTGATTGGGCATGTAGTAAATGTCCGGCCTTGGCTTTGAAATGGCCTTGGCAAGGGCAATACTCTGGTCTGTCCCGGCTCCGACCCTTGGGCAGAGGTCGTCTGAAGTCTCGTGCAACGTAGCGCCCAGGTGCCGCAAAATTTGCTTTGTCTCTTCGCTGACCTTGTCGGGGATAACTATTTCCACCTTGTAGCCAAGGGCGCTTGCAATACCTGTAAGTGCAATTCCGGTGTTGCCGGATGTCGGCTCGATTATGATGCTTCTGTCTTTCTTTAAAATTCCGCGCCTCTCGGCGTCCTTTACCATCCAGTAAGCTGCCCTGTCCTTTACCGAGCCGAACGGGTTGTGCCACTCGAGTTTGGCATAGAACTTGACGCTTTTTGTTGAAAAGGAGGACAGCTCGATTAGGGGCGTCTGGCCGATCCTCTCGATTACTTCTGGCTTTGCTACAGTTGTCATTTACTTGGCCTTTTTAATTACAAACTCCAGATCCTTTTGTACTTTGTTGAGGGCGACAAGCTCATGACCGTTGCGCTTGACCCATCTGGAGATGTCCTCCTCTGATTCCGGGTCATCAGCGACAATCTTGAGCGTTTCTCCTATCTTTAATTTCTCAATTTCCATCTTGGTCCTAAAGACAGGCTCGGGGCAGTACAATCCTCTCACGTCGATTGCCTTTGTCGGCGGGCTTGCGCTCATTATTTTGAACCTCGTACAATTATATCGCCGTTATATTAAATGTTATGAGTTTGTTTAATCAAAGGGCGTTATTTTCGGTTGTTGAACTTCGGTTGGTATGCACGCGTATTCACCGTACTAACGGAAGAGCCGCATCCCAGTGTTTCAGTGTTGCGCCACTTCAAAACGCTAGACAATTGAGCATTCTTGCATTTTTCAATCATGATTTGTCTGTAATCAAGTAGTTTATCTTTGCTGTGTTCTGCCCATGCAACTGCTTGGGGAAGATTTACAACCCAAGCGTCACGCTCAATACCTGCTTTGAGTTGGATGTCTTGCTTGATAAGACTAGGTTGATCGAAATCCTTCCTAATCGTGAATGTATAATTTGCAGAAGGTGCTAGTCCTACGCCTATCATTTCAAGCTGCTGGTGATACTCATAGACTTCCGATACAGCCTTACCAGCAATTGCATTGTTTTTCTTGTAATACTTGCCAATCCCAATACCTCCTCTGAGGTAGATTTTTCGGATGAATACCTCTCCCAAAATAAGACTGCATAAGAAGCCACTCACACTCAAACTGTGAAGGTCAAGCGGCCATGATGATATACCTTCGATAGCACCTGTAATTACAAGCGTGTCTGAGACGTTAAGACACTCAAACGTAGGAAGTTTTTCTCCAGAACTCAAGTCACTGCTTTTAATGTTTGAAACCATTTCTGCCGCTTTGCTGGCAAAGGAGTCAAACAAGTCAGTGAATTCTTCAACTGCGTCATCATCCCTGTTTCCAAGTTCTTTTGTACCTAGAATATCCAAGAAAACAACAATGCCATATTGCAATTGAAATCTGTTATCTCGCTGATCCAATTTCCAAGGGATGATATTAGATATTCGCTTGGCTCATTGCCAGTTCAAGAAGGTCTTTCCAGCCTTTCACTTTGATGCCCGCTGCCTCTGCCGGTGTCTTCCCACCTAGAGCCATGTGCGGCTTCACAAAGTCATAGTGTATTCGCTGACCTTCTGCCAATTGAGTCTGATATGACTTCCAGCCGCGCTGCACCTTGACACATCCAGCAAAACACCATCTGCTTGCTCGCCAGGGTAAAAGGTTGAGATCTTGCTCAATTGAAAAAAGCAAACACCGTGTGCTCGAATATCTATGCAGACTTTCGCTCAAACCACATGATGTTGCCCATAGGGGTTTTCGTTGTTGTGACTCTGTTATCATTCACGACAGCAGTTACTGCAAGACGCGCGATGCTTTCAAATTCCGCGGCATCGTCGCTGATAATCTCCTTTACGATGTCTAGAGCGGCCGCTTTCAAATCCAGAGGGGGAATCGGTTCATACATGAGGTCCTCGATAATGTGGTTAGCAACTCGTCTGGCAACAAGCTCTCGTTCAGTATCATTCAAACCGATTTCAACTACTTATTCTCTCGCCGGCTTAATGTGGGTGCCTGCGAAGCGGCGCACTTCGACCCTAGAAGCTGCTAATGACTATCATTGTAAGAAAAGTCCTACAGGTCATTAGCCTGTACTAGAAGAACGGATGCGGTCTTCCAAAATGTCCAAGGCATGCCTTACAAATGCATTGGTTACAAGCGATGGCAATTCAAGCTTTATTCCGGCTGGAAGGGAATCGTTTAGAACCAAAAGCATTTGCGTGCGTTTCTGAGTGTCCCATTGCTGTCTTATAAGAGAGATATCCCGAAGGATATTGTTCGACATCATTGAGTGATTCCATGTAGTTTGAGGAGTGTTTAAAAGTACGCGTGGTGAGTTTCCTGATTTGGTATCGACGAGTCCATTCTACCAGAGGCGGGGAGAATGAACAAAAACCTACCTAACTCGCATAGCTGCTTGATGAACTAATTTTGCAATTCTTCGGCAACACAAGCCTGTTCGAAATCAGCACTCAAGCCTGGACGCCGCAAGGAGCGCCGCTGCATCCAAGATGAAAAAACCGGAGGCGCGGCGATACCCGGTGCTCGCTCGCACATACGCTTTGTCCACACTAGACCGGCAATGGTTTTGCCAATCTGCTAGACACATTGATTCGAGGCTTCGTTGCCACTAAAAGATCCACGGGGCTCGAATGCAGAGCCGCAATAGTTCTTGATCGAACCCGAGTTTACTATGCTGCTACCTTGATTCGGCTTGTCCCCGTTTGGAGTGAGGGGGCCCCTCAGCTGGCCGCTGTTGTTCACCAGGCCGTTGTTTAGAAAAGTGCCCCAGACGTGGAAGGTGGCTGACTGGAAGTTGTTAATGGTCCTGTTGTTGACAATTGTCCCCTGGTGGCTGTCGCCGGCCTGCCACATTACAAGCAAAGTGCCCTGGTTGTTGAGTATGCCATTGTTTGTTAATGCACCGTTGCAGCTGTCAGAAATGACCACCAGTTTGCCGCTGTTTATGAACACGCTATAGCTCTCCAGGCTCACGCTGCAGCCTCCTATGGTCATTGTATTGTAGTTTCTTATCGCGCCGTAATTGATTATGGAGCCGCCGACGCCTGTCAACGACGAGTGGTTGATAACCTTGCCTCCCTTGTCTATGATGAGGGTGCCATTGATTGTTGAGGTGCCTGTGAGCACGACGACCTGTTTGGGGTGGACCTCAAATTGAGCGCCTTGCTGTATTGCAAGGCCATGAATATTCCTGATTTCAGATGCCGCTGCCTGCATGTCGAATTGCACAGTGGCCTGGGAGGGACCGTAGGTTGCAACAGCCTTGTAGACTCCCTCGATGGCGTAAGGTCCACCTATCTTGAATACAACCCTGTACTGGCCATCTCCCTTTGTATAAATTGGCTCGATGTTTATCAGGTTGCCTTTCGGATTGAAAATCTGCACCACTACAGACTGGTTCTGATCCGCGGGAAATATCTGTCCCGATACGGTCACCGGCTCGCCGAGACTGTAGTTTATCCTGTCAGTCGATACCTGGACTATTGGTTGCGAAGCCCAGGCACTTTTCAACAGTTCCTGGCCCGGAGTGGCTAATCCGGTCATAACAATTGCTAGGATTGCCGTAAATGCACCTGCAGCCTCCATTCTGTGTCTGAAAGTGGAACAAGTCTTCAATTATGAGAACGGTGCTGATGGAAATATAAAAGTCTAGTATAACTTTGATACTTATCACGGTTACTATTGTATGTCTGTGGGTCACACATTCAATTTGCTGGGGTGGAGCACGATCCCTATACCTCTGACTGCATTGGGCCAATACGCAAGGTTCATTTTTCAGGCGGGAATGAAGAGGTACCCGAATGAGTTCGACTGAGCGGTTTGAAAGCTGTCGCGTTTGCGGCAGCGACGCCATAATATTTAATCGAAGAGTTATTCAGGGCAAGGAGGTGCAGGTCAGGTTCTGCAACAATTGTGGCGCCTTTGACAGGCTCTGATACCTTAAACGATGAAAGAAATTCGTTGTGCAAAATCCACAGTTCAATTCAAGTTGCAGTAAGAGTTTCAACGGGACCCGCCAGCCTCTCTAGAAGCTTATCGAGATTTCCAATATACCGCTTTCTAAAAATATTTACAGACATGTCATCGGGCTCGTTGGTTATGGTCAACTGCACGCGTTCCTTTTCTTTGGCCACCAGGTACACCACAAGGTCCCACTCATCACTTGAGAGCTCCCTAGCTTTGCCGCCGACCACAAAAGTTCGTGAAGGCCGTTCTATATAAAAGATCATGAAGCTTTACTCTATAACATGTACACATCAGCCAAAAACCCGATATTTCTTCCAGAATTGGCGAACAGTCGTATAGATAATACAGGGAACAAATGCAAAACCTTCTCCCTAGCTAGGAAGCACCAGCAAATTGACCGTAAACCAAACATGAATCGCATATTACACATGGCTTAGGAATTGTCGTGCCAAAGAGTCGCACCTAGCTCCCTTCTGCTATCCTCTTTGCGACTACAGGAAATGCGAAGAGCTCTGGTTTGCCATGATATCCATGATGGTCTAGGAAATAGCTGCTCCCGCCGCACGTCTCTCTGGGTAGACAGCACGCGCTTTTTCAAGAGCCTCGAGGACGTTTGCCGAGTCGATTTGCGCCTCAAAGCCCGTCAATGCGTAAACCTCCTCGACTACCACTTGCATGATACTCGAATGAAATTCACCAAAGCTCTCGGCGAGGAGTTTGTTGAATGTCTCTATTTTACTCCTCAGGCCAGCTTCTGCTGTGTCGTGCCCCAAGGAAGGCTCCCGGATCCGAAAATTATGTACGAGTACGTCTGCAACCGACCTGCCGAGTGCCTGAGCAAAAATTTCCTCTGCGACGCTTATTACGAAATCGTCAAAGTGCTGCGACAGGAAGGGATTTCTCGGTCGGACGGGGTTCGACCCGTTGATTCTTGACATGGCGACAGTACTTCTCTTGTTTCCGCCTGGCGGATTGGAACTCACCTATTGTCAATCCCTAGAATCTAACTGGCGTCCGTTGCATCCGTCTGCTTGCCCTTTCGAAACTCGTCTGTCAGTTTAGTGGCAGACTGACGAAGTTTGCTCTCAATGTCATTTCTTGTAGCGCCTTTCCGAAGCATGCCGTAGGCAGTCCTGAAGGTGAGAAAAAGCGAGACTGCCACAAGTATGAACATTGAATCAATTGCTACATGGACAAATAACTCGACCTCCAGCGGAACAGTGAGAAATTCGCCAACATGGTAAATCAGGTGGGCAACTGAGGCCCCCAGTGCTGACGCCAGGACCACGAAAAGGTACCTGTAGAGGACTTTTGAGGCTGCAAGGATAAGGAGAGCCTTCGATAGCTCCTTTCGTATCAAGTAGGCATAGACAGCAGCCGGAACCATGAACGCAACTGAGACAGATGCCATGGCAAGGGCCAGCTGGTCGGCGAACAGCTCGTCAAGTACCATTGCAAACCCGTCCCAGTCTGGCCGAAAAAGGACTGTGTATGTAGATTAATCCAGTCTGGATTGTAATGCTGATTTTTCGCTAAACGCTAGTTGAGAAAAGAAAAAAGTAGAGGTAGCTGCCGTTCATCGTCAGTACTGCGTCGTCTCAAGCCCCTGTCCGGTTAAGCCGCTTTGCGACTGTGGTGCTGGGGGCTGCTGTGCCGAATTGCCATAGCCTTTCCACATTCCCATTCCTGGGCCGTGGTGCCTCATCATTCCGCCGTGGCCAATTCCAAATCCCATGCCTCCGATTGCGTGTCGTGGAGACTGGTAGAGCACTTGGCCATTGCCCGGGTCAACAATCACGATGTATGCCTGGTTGTTCGAGGTGTTTACGACATTGAAAGTGTAGACCAGGTATCCCTGCATGACGCCCAAGCGACCTGCAACCACTGTTCCTCCGCTAATCGCGTCCCCTGCGGTTTTTGCCGCATCGGAGAAGCTGACCTTTATCTGGTTCTTGATTATCTGAGGAACGCTGATTGTGCCGTTAATGGTCGGCTTGGCGCCAGACATGGCATACGGAAGGTTGTTTGTCCCCGTGCCGTTTGACTGCTGAGCGAACGCATCTGAAGATGAAAAAAACACCAGTCCTACAAGCGCCGCCGCTACCACGGCGACGACAGGAATGATGACCTTCTTGTTGTTTCGCAGTAGGTCTGCCATCAGGTCTGAATTGCCGGGTTAGTTAATAATGCCTTGCTTACCTTTGAAAGTTAACATAGTTACCCAGTGTCCACCGGACCGCTGTGCTAAATCCCCTTTGTCGCCGAAGAGTCGCGCCGTACACTACCGCGCGTTTCTCAGCGGAAGAGGTCTTCTGCCTTCGGCCTGGAGAGCTTTTTGGCAGACCCGCGCGCCAGAGAGCGCTCATGGGAGTATCCCCTGACTATGGCCGCTGGAACGCCTATGGATTTTCCCATCACCAGCTCTGCAGCGGCGGCTAACTCGTCTGCCACGGCTATCTCTGTCACCCTGAGTGTGTTTCCAAAAGTGTCCTTTGAGCCGATATAGCTCTTGATGGGTTCTATGCCGGACGCCCCAATGGCTACGTTTGTCTGTCCCATTCGAAATGCCCTGCCAAAGGTGTCGCTAATGATTACCGCAACGTTGACGCCAAACCGCGACTCTAGTGCTAATCTCAGTTTATGTGCAGACTCGTCGGAGTCTCGCGGGAGCAATACCGCGTAGCCTTGCCCGACGTTGCTCTGGTCAACACCAGAGTTTGCACACACAAATCCGTGGTGGGTCTGTGTGATTATGATCCCGCGGCTTGCGGCGACGACCTCGCTCGCTTCCTGCAGGATAAGCTCGGTTATCGCGGGATCCTTGGACAGCCGTTTGGCCGTTCTGCGCGCCCTCGCCGAGACCTTGACGTCTGACAGCCTGACGACACGCGATTCGCACTTGGAGACTATTTTCTGGGCGACTACAATGACGTCTCCTTGCAAAAGCGGTATTGAACCGAGTTCAAGTGCGTCCGCTATGACCTGCTCGAGCCTGTCTCCGGGGGCAACCTCTCTGTCGACCTTGAGCGGAATTACCTGGATCGACAATTGCGGCTGACCGGTAGAGAATACAATATAACGTTGACGTTCTGGTGCTGGACTTGCACTAGCGCCTGTTTGCTGCGTTTACCAGTACGGCCTTGCCGAACTTCTTTTGAAGGAGGTGCAGGAGTATTGTAAGGTCCTTGCTTGGAATGACCTCGTCTGCCTTGTCCCGTACGACATCGGCAGGGACAAAGCCCACCCGGAGCTCGGCGATGTCAAAGAGCTTGAGGTCGTTGGCCCCGTCAACTACCACGACCGTATCCTCCTTTCTTATGCCGTAGTCCCTGATAGTGGGCAGAACCGCTGCTGCCTTGTCAGATGTGACGTTCATCTTGACGTCGTCAAGCACGCCTTCCTTGAAGACAAGTTCATTTGAAAAAATCCTGTCCAGTCCAAGCTCGTCCTTGAGCCTGTCTGTAATCAACGTAAAGCCTCCAGAAACCGCGATCATCTTCCATCCTGCCTTCTTCAAAGTGGAGCAAAGCTCTTTGGCCCCGTACATCAGCGGGAGTTTCTCGGCAATTTCCTTCGCATCCTCAAATGGGATGCCGCGAAGAGCATGGACGCGTCTTCTGAGTCCTTCTTCCCAGACAATGTCGCCGCGGATACCTGCGTTGGTGATTTTTGTAATCTCTGCCGCTTTGGCTTCACCCATGAGCTCTGCAAGCTTTGGCAGGTACTCTGCGTCTAGGAGCACGCCTTCCACGTCAAAGACAACGAGCATTCTTCGCTTGACCAACTCACTCTACCGTTCGTATATTAAGCTTGTTCATTTTTTTTCTACCACTGAGAGCCCCGGGTTCTGATGGTTTTCTGCTTCTTGTTGCTGATATAATCGGTTAACAAAACCCTGTCAATATCTGACGGGTTGATATAGTACGACCGACCTTTCACGTACTTTTCCATTTCATTTACGTAGCCGAGCAGCGAGTCCTCCTCGCTTATCATAATAGTGTCAATGTCGATGTTAAGCGAGTGGCACCTCTTGGCCTCTACTATCGTCCGCTCACCTATGTACTGGTCGACCTGTCTGTACCTGTAGCACAGGTAGACGAGCTCGCCTGAAGCCGTGTCAAGATTCATGCTCTGGCTTGTCCTGACCATATCGAGAGTCTGTCTGTCAGGCGTGTAAAAATGCGAGTACGGCCTCTGCGAGAGAATCTTGTCCTGCTCGATCTTGTCGCTGATAAAACAGGCACTTGGGTGGCCGTCAGTCACAAGTACAATGCGTTTGTTCATGGAGCCGTCTTTCTGGAGAATTCTGCTTGCAAGCCTGAACGCGGCCTGATAATTGGTGTAGTGAAGAAAGTCAGAGCCCGGTTCGAAGGTCTTTAGGTACGGAATGTCCATTGGCGCGATTTTTGAGGCAAGAGCGCCAAAGCCGACAATGTAAATTGAATCGGATGGAAAGAACTTGCGATTCAGGAGGTAGAGGCTCCAAAGTGCGCGCTTTGCAGCCTCTATTCTGCTCATGTCTCCGTACATCGACGAGTAGCGCATGGTCGAGCTCAGGTCGATGCAGTATACGACGGAAACCCTGACGTCTTGCATGGTCTCGTACTCCTCAAAATCCTCGACGTCCATTTGAAGGGGCGTTGTGAGGGGGGCCCCGCTGTCTATCGTCCTCTGAATGCAGTTCAAAAGCGAACGCGGCACGTTGAGTAGCCTGATGTCGTCGCCAGGCTCAAACTTTTTGCTCGTATCGAGCAGAATGGAGCCGCTGCCATAGTTCTGGGTCTCGTGCAGGCCGGAATCTCCCTGCTTGAGTGCCTTCATCACGTCGCCGAGAATCCTGTTGCCAATCCCCACAAAGCCCCTTGGGCTGAGCCACTTTGGCGAGTCCTTCAGGTATCCTCTCTGCATAAGAAATGAAACAAACGGGAGGCCCGAACCTTTGTCCTGATCGTCAAGATCACCGGGGAGGGGCTTTGAGCGAGTGGATTTTCCCAGATCGGCAGGGGTTGACGGGGACGCGGCAGACTGGAGTGCCTGTTCGAGTTCCTGCAGTGTCGGCGTCTTTTCCCTGAGTGCCTCCCTTCCTGCTGCGGAGAGCAGTTTGTTCAGAAGGTCCCTACCGCGCTGCTTTTTTTCAAAGTCGCTTTCAGAATGCTGGCCTGCAGAGCGCTGCCTTTTCTGGTCACTGCTCTTAGAGTCGCCGCTCCTGTCCTGTTCGGGGCTGTCAGCAGACACGTAAAGGAACCGCTTGCTTGCTGCTGCCCTATATGGCTGGGACATAGGTGTTTTCCTTTTTCTCAAGCACAGGCGGCTGCAAGTGGCTGAGGCCTTCGAGGACTAATTCGGTGACGGAGGCTGTAAATTCGCCGTCAAGTTCTGTGTCGGAGGACACCGACATGGTCGGGATGCTGTACAGGCGCGCCCGCTCGACGAGTTGCTTCTGTCGCTCTCTGACAGCCGCAGCGGCCTCTGCAACCAGCTGCTTTAGCAATGGAAACTTGCCAAGCTGTGACTGGTAATCATGCGCGTCGCCCTGCTTGCCTGTCCCAAGACTTGACTGTGAAACCTGAAAGGCCTTGTTCTTGGCAAATTCTGACTTGACCTTTGAAACCAACTCGGGCTGGAAATTGTCCGCATAGCTGAGCGAGATCTGCGAGAGCGTATTCTCTATTATGGAGTAAAGCACGGTATCGCGGTTTTCCCTTGTGTCTTCCATCTCGGAAAGTTCGAACTTTGAGGACTGGCGGATAGCGTAGATATCGCTCAGACGCGGTATGGCAATTACGTTGTTGTGAATCGCTCTCGTCCGCTCGGCCTCGCCTGTCAGTACTTCCATGGAGTGAACAGCCATTCTTACGCTCACGCCCTTGTCGTGGTTGACGCTTTGGTGGGCTCTTGCCCCCTGGGTCACCATGGCTATGATTCTCAGCATAAACTCTGGGACAAAGACCGGGGCATCTGGAATTCTCGCTTCCTGCAGAACGATGAGCATCTCGTCTTCTACGGTCTTTGGATAGTGGGTGTCGACGTGGCTTTTCAGCCTGTCAAAGAGGGGCTCTATGACCTTGCCAGAGTGGGTATAATCAATCGGGTTTGCCGTGGCGATAATCTTTACGTCCGGCTTGAAGACGACGGGGTAGGCGCCTGTGGTAAACTTGCCTTCCTGAAGCACGCTGAGAAGCGCCACCTGCTTGCGCGGGTCAAGGACCGGCAATTCGTCAATACAGAGTATGCCGTGGCGCGCCTGAAGAAGCTGGCCTGCAGAGTATGACTCGATGCTGTACAGCTCAACGCCCTTTTTGGCGATTTTTATGGCGTCAATCTGGCCTACTAGATCCTTCACCGAAATATCTGGGGTAGAAAGTATGTACTTGTACCTGTCTTCTCCGGAAATCCAGTCCACCTTTGTCTCGAGTTTGTCGTTCTTGATTATTTCCTCGCACTCGTTTGATACCGTAAATTCAGGATGGGTCCTGACAATATCGCCACCGCCGAGTAGCGCGGTCATGTGTTCCTCAGGAATCGTGGTAGGGATATCGTTTGTAATGGTGCCTCTGACGACCGGTATCGGCGAGAGCAGGCTTTTGGCGATTGACTCTGCAATCTTGGTCTTTGCCTGGCCTATCTGCCCCACGAGAAGCATGTCGTGCCCCGAAAGAATGGCCCTGTTTACGGCAGGCACAACGTCCTCGTCGTACCCGATGATGCCTGGATAGGGGTGCTCGCCGGCGCGCAACTTGCGAATCAGATTTCCGCGCAATTGCGCGTCTGCGCTTGCGTGCTTGTAGTTTATCTTGAGCAAGTCTCCAAGGGTCTTGACCTGCCTATAGTCCTCCGGGACGCCTGGCTGAATTTCAGAGTATTTTGGTTTTGAACTGTATGCGCGATGAACGATATCCTCAATCTTGGAACTCATGAGTAGAGTTACATAGCGAGCGTTCAAGTTAAATTTAAGTTAACGCGCCCAGCATAGCCTAGTGGTTTTCAATCGCAAGCTCTACCTGTCGGAGCAGTTCCTTCATTTCCAGTTCCGCGTCTGACTCTGTTTTTTTCCGAACCTCGCTCGCGCTCTGCAATGCTGTCGTTTTTTTGGCCTCGGGTGGGCTTATAATAATTTAGATAAAGCAATACTCACCAAGCGACAAAACTTTTCGCTGCGCCGGATGCTAGTAAGACTTCCTGTGGCCATTTCCGGCTAGAGCCTGTACACCCAGCATGGTTTTTATTGCCGTCGCAAGTCGAAGAAGCACACTTGTCTGCTTCAGAGTACAAGCACATCCTCAGAATTGCAGGAAAAGACATTGAGGGCAGCAAAAAATTGATTGTTGCTCTAAGTGAGATAAAGGGCATAGGCTACACCTATGGCCAGGTTTTGGTAAACACGTTAAAAATTAATCCCAACATCCGGGTTGGCTTTCTTACAGAAAACGAAATGCGCGAAATCGAGAGCGCGATCTCAAACCCCTCAAAGGCAGGCGTTCCAGAGTGGTATCTCAACCGCAGAAAGAACGTCGACACAGGGACCAGCGGCCACCTGATTACCTCGGATCTTGATTTTGCAATTTCTAACGATATCGAACGTGAGAAGACGGTGATGAGCTGGCGAGGCTACAGGCACATGTTTGGCCTTCGCGTGAGAGGCCAGCGCACTCGGACAACAGGCCGCAAGGGAGGAGCTGTCGGCGTAAAGAAGACGAAGGCAATGCCTGGCGCCGCGCCTGGAGCTCCCGGTGCTCCCGCAGCCCCGGCAGCTGCTGGAGCCGCCCCTGCTAAAGATGCCAAGGCCGCTGCACCGGCTGCTGGAGCTGCATCAGCTCCGAAGGCTGGAGCCGCGCCCGCCGCAAAGGAGCCGGCGAAGAAATAGGAGTCTGGTGTTGATTGGGAGATCCGCGTAAATCCCGCAAACTGTTCCACCGTCCAAGGCGCATCTGGACTACGGATCAGCTCTCATCAGAGCTATACGTGATGGGTTCTTACGGCCTGAGAAACAAGCGAGAACTCTGGAAGGCGCAGACCGAAGTTGCGAGAATCAGAAACCAGGCGCGAGCCTTGCTTGCACTTCCGACCGAGGTCCGATCAGAGAAGGAAAGAAGGCTTCTTAACTTTCTCACGCGCCTCGGTCTAGTTAACGAAGAGTCCTCACTTGACGACATTCTCAACCTCAAAATTGAGGACCTGCTTGAGAGGCGCTTGCAGACAATTGTCATGAAAAAGTCCGGCGCCAGGTCACCCTACCAGGCACGACAGGCAGTAAGCCACGGCCACGTCTCAATAGGGAACCGAAAGGTGAACCTCCCTGGCTATTTGGTAAGAAAGGAAGAGGAGGCGGGAATCCTGCTTCACATAGAACTCCCCAGTGCCGGAGCCCCGAATTCTGCCCCGCAGTCCTAGGCAACAGCGGTGCCGACCACGTCTACGTGGTCAATCTTGCCGTCAGAATCCATGTCAAAACCCTGCACCACGACGGCAAAGTCAGTCTTTTCGTTGAATCTTTTCAAGACCTCCTCGCTGTAGTTTGTAAGGGCAATAACTGCGGCCTTTGTCCCGGCCGACCTGACACCTGCAAGTACGATTATGCTTGTCGTCGGGTCGTACGGATTTTGAATCTTTGCAATGAGCCCATGGGTGTCTGAGGTGTACCGCCTGCCTGACCTCTCCACTAGGCCTGCCCAAAAGTTGTTCTCGTCGAAGCGAATGGGAAGGTAGCCGTTGTACTCTGCGGTCACCATGTTGGTGCCCGGTCCGCCGAGGGTGATGAGATTCTGCCCTGTCAGGGACTTTTCAGCCTTGGCGTCGCTGTCCAATTTGACGACAAAGCCCGAAGGCGCGCTGGAGCTGATTGTCCCGAGGAAAAACGCAAGCTGGATGGCGTAATGGCCGTCGCGCGCAGAAGACTTGTGAGGGCCGTGCGGCTCAGGCGAGCCTACGATGATCAAGCCTCTGAAAACATTCGTCTCGTCAAAATATCCCCTGAAAAACCGCGAAGCAGGCTTGAATTGGGAAGAAACGGGTGATTCCACTCGCGCCTCCTCGGACTCCATCTCGATTCCAAATGCCGGGCTGGCCGTATGGTACATCTTGGCGGTTCCGCCCCTGACAAGAATCCTGCCTGTTTCCTCAAGCGCACCGATAGCAACCAGTTTTCTGATGTAATAATATGCGCTCTGCTCGTAAATCTTCAGAACCTTTGCAACCTGGGCGGGATACATCGCGTCTTGTGACAGCAGCTGGACGATCCTCCAGGCGACGGGGTTTGAGAGGATTTTCATTGAATTTACATCATCAAATATCGTTATCTTTTTCGCGGTCGCCTTGCCATCCGACTCGGAAACCAGTGACTTTCTAAGCACCATCCTGATAACTCTACCACCACTATATAACATTGAACACTGGTACACATGTACATTTTGTAAAAATGTAACATTCACGCTCCGGACTCCTATGTACCACGGTATAGCGGGTAGAAGCGCGCGTCAATAATGGATTTAAGCCTGCGTATGGTGGAGTTTTTCGTATGTGTTCCATAATCGGATATCGTGGTAAGAATTCTGCCGCTCCTATTATCGTTAATAGTTTAAAGCGGATGGAGTATCGGGGATATGACAGTGTCGGAGTTGCGACGATTGACGACGAAAGTGCAATCCGAGTTCGCAAGGGCACCGGCAAGGTACTTGAAGTAAACAAGAACCTGGGAATAAGCGGAATGAGCGGCCACATCGGCATCGGACATACGCGCTGGGCGACCCACGGCGGCGTAACGGACAGTAATGCACACCCCCACTCTGCATGCAACAACGGTATAGCCGTCGTTCATAACGGCATCATAGAGAATTACAAAGAGCTCAAGCAGACCCTCGAAAAGTCAGGCCATCATTTTACCAGCCAGACAGACAGCGAGGTAATAGCCCACCTTCTAGAGGTCCACTCAAGCGCGGGTCATGACATCAAACAGGCCATGATCAAGACTTGTCACGAGCTCAAGGGCAACTTTGCGTTTGTCGCCGTCTTTAGAGACGGGACCATTGCGGCCGCTAGGTTTGAAGAACCTTTGATTGTCGGAGTCGCAAACGACGGCTACTTTTTGTCAAGCGACGTGCTCGGCTTTCTGGAATACACCGACAAGGCGATATTTCTCGACAACCGGGACATCGCAGTTGTTGACAATTCGAAACTCGAGATATTCGACTTTGATGGAGTGCCGGTGGCAAGGCCTATCACGCAGGTTGCGTGGGAACTTGGAGATATTGACAAGGGAAAATACGCCCACTATACGCTCAAGGAAATAAACGAACAGAGGCTCACCGTACTGCACGCCTCGAGGCAGGACGAGGCGAAAATTGAAGACTTTTGCAAGGTGCTAAAGGACGCCGAGAGCATCTACCTGACGGGCAGCGGCACAAGTTTTCATTCCGCAATGATCTTCAAGCACCTCCTTGCAAGGTTTGCGAAGCTCCGCGCCGAGACTGTCATGTCTAGCGAGGCTCAATACGTGCTCTCATCAATGGATTCAGGCTCGGTTGTGGTCGCGTTTTCACAATCCGGCGAGACAGCAGACGTTCTTGATTCCGTGAGAATTGCGCGCAAGCAGGGTGGAAAGGTCCTTTCAATAGTTAACGTCACGACGTCATCGCTTGCAAGAAACAGCGACGTCTTCCTTTCGACAAACTGCGGCCCCGAGATTGGCGTCGCCGCGACAAAGAGCTTTACCGGTCAACTCTCCTTGGTCTACTCGATAGTCAGCCGCCTCTCAGAGGGCAGCCTTGACATGGCCAAGTCCGGTGTGCCAGCTGCAATTGACAGCATGATTGCCAACCAGGCAAAGGTGCTCAAAGTAGCAGACCAGATCAAAGAGTCCACCGACGTCTACCTTCTTGGCAGGTCGCTCCACTATCCAATCGCCCTTGAAGGCGCCCTCAAGATGAAAGAGCTGGCTTATGTCCATGCTGAAGGAATAGCGGCCGGCGAGCTGAAGCACGGTCCGCTGGCGCTGATGGAGAAGAACACGCTTGTAATTATCCTGAACCCGCGGGACTCCACTTTCAGCGACTCGTCTTCTAACGCCCACGAGATAAAGGCAAGAGGTGCCACCGTCATTGGCATCTCAGACAAGCCCGACGACACATACGACTTTTGGATTGAAATTCCACACATGGAAAACGAGGCCTTCTACCCAATAGTCGAGGTTATCGCCCTGCAAATCCTCGCGTACTACATGGCACTTGGAAGAAACGCCGACCCTGACTATCCGCGCAACCTTGCCAAGTCTGTCACTGTAAGATAGCCTGCGGGGAATAAAGTGACGGAGGGCCGGCGATGCCTGCCCCCCGCACGACCGCATTTTCTGCAAATTCTTATTATAGGCGTTGGAGTGAACTCGACAGCGTTTGAACTGGCGAATAGTGGCAATTCTGGCAAGCGTCGTGCCATTTTTGGTACTGTTTCTTACCACCAAGGTCTCGCCAGGTGATGTTTTTGCCCTGGGAGTCGTCCCCTTTGCCATGTCTGCCACGGCGGCGCTATCGCGTAACTTCTTGCAGGCAATCCGATTCAAGTACTACATCCGCCGCTTCATAGGCCGTGACGTGAGCTCCACTGCCAAGACCGTGGAGGCAAGGCTTGGAGGCGAGTTTGTCACATCCACCACGCCCTCGTACGTGGGAGGTGAGTTTGTCAGAATAGCCTGGCTTGCAAAAAACGGTGTGCCGCCGGGCAAGGCCGCATGGGTGGCGACAATGGAGATTATCACCGACGTGTTTGTTGGCTCGATGCTCGCGTTCATGGCAGGCATAGTCGCGATACTGCGGGGAGGGACCGTGATAGGCTCGATTGTAATTCTCGTCACAATCCCGACCTTTGCCGTTTGGCTTGTGCTTGTGCTCGTCTCATCAAAAAGGACGCTGAGGCTGCCAAACTTTGTCCTTCCGCTTCTTCAAAAGTTTATTGCAAAGCAAAAGGCTCAGAGCCTTGTAGAATCGGCGAACACTGCTATTTCTGACCTCTGCCAAATGAGCCGGGAAAACTTTGGCCAGAAGAAGACCCTTGCAACTTTTGCCGCGGGGCTTGCAATAACCTTCGTTGCATTTATCGCCTACGGCGCCTCATTTATGATCCTTGCAAACGCGGCTGGCTCTAAGATAGGACTGTTCGACTCACTGATGTCCACCTCGGCTTCCACCTCGATTGCAAATCTTCCAATCACAATTGGCGGATCGGCTCTTGCTGAACTGGGAATCTGGGCATACCTGGCAAACCTCAGCGGCATACCCGACTATTCTGCTTTTGTACATGACTCGCAGCTCAAAGTCATCATAGCGTGGAGGATAACAACATACCATATCCCGCTAGCAGTCTCTTGGATTGCTCTCATGAGACTGACGACGCGCAAAGCGACTCCGCCAAACCCGGACCAGATTTCCGTAAATCCTGCCGACAACCCCGGCGACCCTCCTGCGAAGTAGGGCCGGCCGTACTGGTTTATTCCTCGTCGTCCTCTGACTCGGAGCCTGCCGACTGAGTGGGCGTATCCGACTCGACATCCATCAGTTGGAGGTCCGCCAGCTCAAACTTGTAAATCGCCTTCATGTCAAGGCTGTACTTTGTCTTCAAAAGTTCAACCAGCTTTTCTGAAAGAGGGCCGGTGAACATGTTTATCTTGAATTCGTATACAAAGCCTTTCATAAAGTCGGAAATCTTCATGGACTTGGGCACGTCGAGGCCCTCAACTATGGATCTTCCATCGGGGATTGGCTCGTAGACCTGGATGTCCACCTTGTACTCCTGCTCATAAATGTCAAGAAAGTAACCCGTGCGGCTAATGACTTCCTTTTCGCCGAACTTTACAGACCTGATCTCGTCCTCGGCCCACTTTGGGAGAGCCTCTTCCTGCGAAGAGGAACCTGAGGAATCCTTTGCCTTGGCCCGACCCATCGCTATTGTATCCTACCTAGAGCGAGTCGGCTCTGGATATAATAGCTTTGAGTCATCGTAAAACACCTGTTTACAAAATATTACCCGCGGGTAGCTGAATTATGACACATCTGTTTAACGTCTTTTTCTCTGGCTAGACACCATGACGAGCTTTAGCAACAATTGGGTGAAGGACAATAAACCAAACATGTCTGAGCGGATAAAGCAGAACGTCGGGCCACAGCAGCCCTTGAAGCCACGAATCGAGTTTGCAAAGAACAAGATTCAGGCGCAGAACCAGAAACTTGACACCATCCTTGAAAAACTGAAGGGCAAGGAAAAGTCACTGTTTAATCAGGTCGTATCGTCTCTCCAGAGACATGATGCGCAGCAGGGCAAGATGGTCTCAAACGAAATTGCACAGATTAGAAAGACCATCAAGATGATATCACAAATAAAGATGGCACTGGAACAGATACAGCTCCGCCTCGAGTCAACCATCGACCTCGGAGATGTAATGGTCGCAATCGGTCCGGCAATGGGTGCATTGACAAGGGTAAGGTCCGGATTGTCAGGAGTAATGCCAGAAGTCGACAGAGAGCTTGGTGAAATCAACGGAGTCTTTAGCGACATCATGATGAGTGCAGGAAGCATGGGCAACACATCTTTTGCCTTCGACGCAAGCGGCGAAGAAGTAGACAGAATCCTTGCAGAAGCAGGCGCAGTGGCAGAGCAGAGAATGACCGAGAACTTCCCCGACGTCCCGGTAGGCTCATCGATAGGCTCAAGGTCTATCGCCGGCGAGCACACGCAGTAGGAAACCTGTTAGGCGGGCTTGCCGCCTTTCCCTTTTTTCATTTTCAAAGCAGAAAAAATATACAGATATCCCCTGCACAGTCTTTTCTGACAAGCATTGAAGGCGATTTTTGTAACGGGAACGGCTGGCTGCGGCAAATCACTTCTCACATCTCGCCTTCTGCGCTGGTATACGGACAACGACGCCTACCCGATTTCGCTCAACCTTGACCCCGGCGTCGGCGCGCTTCCATACGAGCCGGACGTCGACATACGCGACTTTGTCGACATTGACACAATCTCTGAAACATACGGCCTGGGGCCGAACGGCTCGCTTGTAATGGCCAATGACATGATTGCAACCCGGCTTGACGAGGTCCAGCTCGCAGTGGACCAGCAAAATGCGGACTATGTGGTAATTGACACCCCCGGGCAGATCGAGCTGTTTGCCTTCCGGCAAAGCGGCCCGGTAATCGCTTCAAACCTCAGAGCAGAGGACAAGGCAAGCATCTTTGTTTTTGACGGTGCGCTGGTGTCTTCGCCGGTAAACTTTGTATCGATATCACTGCTATCTGCGTCTGTTGCCCTCAGGCTCAAGACTGCCAGCCTTGACGTCCTCTCAAAGACCGACCTTATATCCGAGAGGCTTGCCGACATCCTCGAATGGGCATCCTCTTCCAGTGCACTAGAGGAAGCGCTTTCAAAGGAGAGAGAGACGGAATACTCATATCTGAGTGCAAAGTTGGCGCGCGCCCTCTCAGGGGCCGGCCTTGCCCCTGGCCTGATACCCGTATCGGGCGTGACTCTTGGCGGCCTGGTTGAGCTCGGCGCAGCTCTTGCGCGAGCTCTAAATCAGGGTGAGGATGGTTAGCTTGAAGAAAACGGAGGAAAGGAATTCGATTGCGATTTAGGACCTGCACTGCAAGGGCGCCATGCTCCACGGCCAATCTGGGGCCGGGGTATGACGTGTTTGGGCTTGCCCTTGACGCGCTTGAGGACAGGGTAACAATCACTGCTACCGAGAGCCATCGGGGCCTCAAAATCAGCATAGCCGGCCTGGCAGGCGAAATTTCCACAGACCCCGAACAGAATTCGGCGGGCCTGGTTGTGGCTAGAATGGCAAGTGACGCCGGGTTGGAAAGAACCGGCTTTGATCTGGAAATAAACAAAGGGGTACCAGCAGGCTATGGAATGGGAAGCAGCGGCGCCTCGTCAGCCGCCGCAGCTGTTGCCTTTGATCACCTTCTTCAGCTTGGGGTGGAAAGAAACAAGCTGGTCGAGTACGCTGCGGCGGGCGAAATCGCGAGCGCCGGCGCCGCACACTATGACAATGTCTCTGCGTCGCTTCTCGGCGGCTTTGTGATTTCGCGGCTCTCCGGTCCGAGCACTCCTGAATTCGTCCGGTTTGAACCGCCTCATGGACTCCGGCTTGTCGTCGCGGTGCCGCGGGTTGCCGTGCCAAAGCGCAAGACCGAGGTTGCACGCAGCGTGCTGCCCAAAGAAGTGTCTCTTGAAAAACTGGTCCACAATGTTTCTAGCGCAAGCACTATTGTGGCTGGCTTTTCGAAAGGCGACGTGGAAATGATAGCGCGTGGGGTCGATGACGTGATTGTAGAGCCGGCGCGAAAGGGTCTAATCTCGGGTTACGACGACGTCCGCAGGATGGCACTGGACGCCGGAGCGCTCGCTGTCACGATAAGCGGCGCAGGCCCGTCTCTCATTTCTATACTCAAGGGGCGGGACAAAGAGGCGCAGGTGGCTCAGGCCATGGAGCAGGGCTTCAAAAGGTCAGGCATCGAGAGCAAGACGTTTGCGTGTGGTCCTAGCAAAGGCTCCGAAATTCTCTCCGCAAGGTAGCGTCTCCGATAGCCCGCAGCCGGAACGAAATCGAAGTGCAGTAGTTACTTCTTGCCTTTGCTGAGAAATGCGGTCATCATGTTCTTTCTGTCTTCGTGCGCAAAGCAGAGGGCCCATCCGTAAATCTCCAGCCGCAGGCCGGTCTCGATGTCCGAGTCCATTGCCCTGTTGACAAGCATCTTGCTCACCTTGACCGCAGTCGCACTGTTCTTTGTGATTTCTCTGGCCAGGGCAATACATTCGGAAATCAACTTCTTGTTTAGCAGCTTGGCAACCTCCGCAGCGCGCTCTTTTTCCTTGGCTGCGTCGCCCTTGGGCGCCTCAGCTGGAAGCTGGTCCTCCTGCCCTAGGCTGACAACCTTGTTTACAAGGCCAATCGAGGCGGCCTCGTCGGCGGTTATCATTTTCCCTGTGAAGATCATTTCCTTTGCCTTTGCGGGACCAACCAGCCGTGTGAGCCTCTGGGTGCCGCCCCAGCCAGGCGGGATGCCTATTGTTACCTCTGGCTGTCCCAGTTTCGCATTGCTTGAAGCGACCCTGATGTCGCATACCATCGCCAACTCGCATCCGCCTCCCAGAGCAAATCCGTTTACCGCTGCAATGACCGGCTTGTCGAGTCTTTCGATCTTGTTGAGAACGGCCTGAGCGGCCGTCGCGTATTTTTCCGCGTTCATTGGCTCAATATTTACCATGTACGAGATGTCGGCACCCGCACAAAACGATCGCTCGCCCGCACCCGTAATGATCACGGCCTTTGTACCCTCATCGGCCGCAAGTATGTCAATCGTCCTTGATAGTTCGGCGATAACATCAACGTTCATTGCGTTAAGTGCCTCTTGGCGGTTTATCCTTACAATTGCGATGTCGCCCAGTGGCTCAAGTTGGATATACTTCATCGTTCCAGACATGGGGGCCGGACAGCTTTGTCTTTAAATTAAATCTTCTGAGAAATGTGCGAAGTCGGGTTCTCCTGTTTCAGTAACACGCGAGCTCGGATACGGTTAAAAAGCTACAATGGACGCGCGGATGCATAGTGAAGCTGCACCGATCAAACGCTCGAAATTTGTCCGACGCTGAGGTGGTCATCTTTGGAGTCGCCGACGAGTCCGGCTCGCACGCTAAAAGGAAAGGGGCAGGCGCGGCCCCGGACGTGCTCCGGGCGGCCTGGAATGAATTCGAATACTTTGAGCGATCTGGAAAGCTAATCCCCGTGGCTCCAATGAGGGGAGGGCTCGACGGGAAGGCGGTTTACGATTCGGGCAACATTGGCAAGAATGCCGTCGCAAGATTCACCTCAGAGCTTGCGACGCAGGGTAAACTGCCTGCCATTATTGGCGGAGACCACTCCGTCACCACTAGGGCAATCGAGGGAATCCACAAGGCACTTGACAGACGGATTTCAATACTGTACTTTGATGCTCATCCCGACTTTGTCTCGTCGGCACGAAACTATTACGGCTCAGTCCTTTCCGATTGCTCTGAATGGCTCGATTTTACAAAGAGCGCCCTTGTCGGCACAAGGGCAGCTGAACCTGAGGAGGTTGCAAACATAAGGTCCTCCAAGCTCAAAATGTTCAGCCCGATTGACATTGCCGAAAAGGGCGTCGTCAGCGTCGCTGAAAGATTGGTTTCAAGGATAGGGTCGTCGCCTACTTATGTTTCGGTTGACCTTGATTGCCTGGACCCGGCTTTTGCCCCCGGGGTGTCCGTGCCGTCTCCATGCGGCATGTCAGCGATAGATCTTACAGTTATGCTAAAGACCGTGATGAGCAAGGGCAGGGTTGTCGGGCTCGATATGGTGGAACTGTCTCCTGATTATGATTTCAACGGCATGACAGCCAGCCTAGCTGCCAAATTACTCTCAGAGTCGATTGCATCGCTCCCATCCTAGACTTGAGTCGGACCGGGAGCCGGCTTTCTGGAAATGAACGGCAAGCTTGATGCGTCAATGAACCGCCACGGCTTGTCGCAGGCCCTCGAAATCCCAACCCTGGTGCAAGATTCGACCCGCGGTGTTGGACCGGATGGGCTCTCGCAAATAAAGAGTTCTGACAGGTGGCTAGTCAAATCGATGCCGTTAAGGTTCCTCGAAATGCCCATCGCTTGTGTCAATCTTCCCGGGCCCGAAGCCAGCTCCTGGAGGTCTTGCCTCCTGCGAAACGACTGCATTATGTCAATGCCCAAGTTGGGCCTGATGCTGCGAATGAGAACTGCCCCTGCGCTAGCCGAGTCGTCCCTCGCGGTCACATTGACGCAATGGTGGTTGCCGTACGTAAAATAAACATAAGAAAACCCGACGGGTCCGAACATGACTGAATTTCTTTTGGTGATTCCTCTAAACGCATGGCTGGCCTCGTCGTCCTCAGAACCGTATGCCTCGGTCTCTATGATTGTCCCCGCCAGGGTGAGGCTCCTGCCTTCGATGGAAATGCGCCTGACAAGTTCAAGCCCAACAAGATCCCTTGCAACTTCCTGCGTCGGCCGGCGGTAAAAGTCCCGTCGAAGCGAGGCTAGCGGTTTATGCGAATTCTTCAAGTGAATGGTCCGGTGAGTTGCGGCTGGGAATTCCTGCATGCGTCGCAAGAGTCTGGATGTCGCGCTCCAGGACTGATTTCAGGCTCCTGTTGTAAATAGCTGCCGCCGGATGAATCGTCAGAAAGTATTTGCGGCCCTTTGATGTTATTATTTTTCCCCGGCTTGCGGTTATCGATCCGCCGCCTAGCAATGAGGAAAATGCTGTCCTGCCAAGTATGCAAATGATGCGGGGGTTTATGAGCGAAATCTGCCTTTCGAGATACGGCCTGCATGCTTCAAGCTCGTCGTCCTGCGGAATCCGGTTCTCCGGGGGCCTGCATTTTACGACGTTTGTAATGAAAACTTCTGAACGTTTCAGGCCTGCCTTGTCGAGAGCGGAATCTAAAAGTTTTCCAGCAGCGCCGACAAAAGGCCTGCCCTTTGCATCCTCGTTTTTCCCGGGCGCTTCGCCCACAAACATAATCTTTGCCAAAGGTACTCCCTCGCCGGGAACCGCGTTTGTGCGAGTTCTTGAAAGTTTGCACAATGGGCAGCCCTTGACCTCCCCGGCTACTTTTTCAATCGAATCCGACTGTCCAGCAGACAAGCGTTCAATATCGTGTGGTCGGCGTTCAATAAATAGAGATAGGTCTCACACAGTGCTCCTCTTTTGTTATTCTGAAAAATTGACAAGAAACATTATTGGTAGGAAGAATTAGCGGCGTGATGTCTCATGTCAATTACAATTTAGTCATTATCCTCTTTTTTTGCCTCCCTTGCATTCATGACTGTACGGCAAATTGAGATTCAAGCAGCGCTAATCGGAGCAGGCGTTGCGGGAATAATCGCAAGAGTTGTAATATCTGCTCTGGCGAAAAATCTTTTCTGGCGGCCTAATGTTTGCGACGTTACCTGCCAAAGCGAGGACTTGATTTTTGTGGTCAAGGACGACATTCACGCATTGCGAGGGGAATAGTTTCATGCATACAAGAACGGTATCAGATGCGGGCAGAGTACGTTGTCCAGAAAATCACTCCGCACTATGTGTTACTTTTGTCGGGCCTCGATAGGTGGACACCAAACAGAGAACTGGTTAGGACTGGGTAGCCCCAATCCACTCCCCTCGCCCTAAAGGCTATCTAAGCAGCGCTTGTGCGCGTAGAGTCAGTTGCCTGTGACATCTGGCCGTAAAGATTATCGAGTATTGCGCTAAGCTTTGAATCGCTGGAATACTTGACCGGCTTTGACCCCATCTTGGTGCACAGCCTTGTCATCATTCGGTTGAGGATAAAGTCTGACGCGGTATTGAAGCTGGACCACAATATGGGAGATATCTTGTCAGCATCAAAGTAGCACCACTTCAGGCTCGTATTGTGCTCACGTAGTCGAATTTCTAGCCATGAGAATGACTCGGGGCCGAGCGCCTCAAGTATAAAATCGGAAATCACTTTTGAAACCTCGCCGTTGAATTCCTCCGCGGAAATTCGCTTCCGGTGAACCTCTTTGTCTCTTGATTTCAGGGCTGGGGCTGGGTGGGATAATTTCTGCCCTGAAATTGCCTCCAGATTGAGCCAGAGTTTTTGCAAAAGCATTTGCCCTCCCTCATGGCCAAACATCTCGAGGATTGATGCTGACAGTTTGTCTTTGTCTATTGCTGGACCTTTCGCGTCCAGGCCGTACTTTTGTTGCAGCGTCGCAAGGATCGCCGCCTTTGGCCCATCGCCCAAGGCCGTTAGAGTCATGTCGAGGGCCGATGGCAGCAGCGCCTGTGCGCGGGGAGCATTGCAAACTGGTTCTGGGACCTTCAAAACTACTTTCAAATCAAAGGCAGAGGCGATTTTATTTAATTAGGGTTGCATGTAATCCAAATTAATACTTCAACAGAAGCCTATTTGCCTGTAAAGGAGGGTCTCACTTGAGTTCCTGCCGTATTTGCCGTATAAGCTCCAACACCTCGTCCGCATCAGCAGCTTCAGGATCGATTTCAAGGTACGAGTTCAGGGAATTCAAAGCCTCTGTCGCATTGCCGCTTTTGTAGAGAAGTACTCCTCTGTCTCTTATCGCGTCGGGGTTATACCGATCTAGGGCTAGAATCATTTCGTTTGCTCGCTCGTACCTGCCAATGTCGCTGACCTCCGAATAGCTTGCCTTCAGGTTATTTAGCATCCTAGTGATAACCTGGGCGCTGGTGGCGGCTTCGACAAAGGATTTTGTAAGTGGGATATTCTGATGTGGAAACGACTGCTCCAGCAGTGTTTTGAGCGAGTAATCGTCCATTATCCTGCCCCCGTTAAACGGGTCTACAATTATTTCGCCGTTTTCTCCCTGCATTACATGCTTTACGAGGAAATGCGCGGGAAAACTGACCGGTACCATTGGAAGATTCACCGAGTTAGCAAGCCTCAGGTAAATTACGCAGAGCGTTATCGGAATGCCTTTTTTCTTCTCAAGCACCACGTTGAGGTAGCTGTTCAGGGGATTGTAATAATCCTCGGTGTTGGGCGAGAATCTTTCGACCTGAAACATCTGCTCGTTTAGTTTCTCTATCACAAAAGTTGGCCGCGCAGGCGACGTGGGGCTCTTCTTCAAAGCGGCGAGCACCCGATTCCGCACCTCTTCAATCCTGTCGAGATAACCCTGAACGTCAAGCCCCGGATAAGCGAGGATTCTAGAGAGATGAAGTGCGTATTCGGCAAGAGAGAAGGGGTCATCCCTGGTTCGAATTTTGCTGACCACGGTGTCTTCCCAATCAGCAAGCCAAGAGCCGGAATCAGCCCCCCCTTCCAACAAGATTGGAACTAGGTATAATTTTTCATGTATTTATGTCAATCACGAAAAATTCTATCGGCCAAATAGCACATGCTAATAAATTAAATCATCATAAAAGTGCCCTCCTGCGCTATACCCTCAAAAAGGCCCGGATTCAGTATTTACACACATCACCGTGAAATTCGAATTTAAGTAAGCCATTCGAAAAATAAAGTAAATACTTTTATTCAAACCCCCGAACAAGCATCGATATATGATTTCACGCGGTAGTCCGGCAACTTTTCGCAAAAAGTACCTTGCGCTGTTCGGCGTAGCAGCCGTGCTTGCCACAGTCTTGGTAAGCACATCAGGTGGAAATGCATTTGCATACCGATGGGACGATCCAGCGGTAAAATACCATTGTTTTGTTGACCAGAACAACGACACGAAGATCACTGCTGCTGACGAAGTTAACGGTTCAAACGGCATGGCCCTTGTGCCCTGCAAGATTGACACAGGTGACAACGCATGGATGCTGACCTCTTCAGCGCTCGTGCTCATGATGACGCCCGCCGGTTTGGCTATATTCTACGGTGGTCTGGCACGGCAAAAGAACGCTGTAAACACCTTGCACCTCGTATTCATTACTACCGGCGTGATTGCCATCCAATACGTGCTCTGGGGCTACAGCCTTGCATTCGGACCGGATGCGGGCGGGTACGGCTTCATTGGCACACTCGATTGGGTGGGCCTGAACAACGTACTGCATGACGTACCATCTCTTGCATACGGAGGCATAACAGGAACAACCATTCCTCACGGAACCTACATGATATTCCAGATGATGTTCGCCATAATCACACCTGCACTGATAGTCGCTGCGCTTGCAGAGAGGATGAAGTACAGCGCATTTATCGTCTTTATCGTGATCTGGGCGACTTTTGTCTATGACTTTGCAGCCCACTGGACATGGGAATTGGCGCCAAATAACTACGGCGCGAACCCCGGTTACGTGGGAGGGTGGGGCGGAACTTTTGGCGCCCTTGACTTTGCAGGCGGAACGGTCATCCACATCACATCTGGTTGGTCCGGGCTTGTCATAGCACTGATGCTCGGTAGGAGAATCGGATATGGCAAGATCCCAATGGAGCCCCATAACATATCCCTGGTGGTGCTGGGCGCTGCATTGCTCTGGACCGGGTGGTTCGGCTTCAATGCAGGCTCTGCGGCTGCAGCTGCAAGTAACGCGACCAGTGCTTTCATCGCAACTCAAGTTGCAACTGGTATGGCTGCTGTAACATGGGCTCTGATATCTTGGGCGCATACTGGCAGGCCCTCTACTGTGGGCGCTGCTTCTGGCGCGGTAGCGGGGCTTGTGGCTATTACGCCGGCATCCGGCTTCGTCTCGCCGATGTCATCTATAGTCATAGGCATCCTGGCCTCGGTAGTCTGCTACGCCGCGGTTGCCTTCAAGAACAAGCGCAAGTGGGACGACGTGCTCGACACCTGGGGCGTGCACGGCGTCGGCGGTCTCGCAGGGGCACTTCTGACAGGCATTTTTGCCGAAAAGAGGTTTACTCCGTGGGGACACGACGGACTGGCCTTTGGAAACCCCTTCGCATTTGTGCAGAACGCAGTAGGAGCGTTTGCTGCACTTGCGTGGTGTATGGGTGTGACGGCTGCCATTATCAAGATAATGGACATGGTCTGGCCCGGTGGACTGCGCGTCACGCCAAAGGAGGAAGAGCTCGGCCTCGACCTGGCGCAGCACGGCGAGAGGGCATACGTAACAGAGTAAACCAATCGGTAGCGGCAAGTCTCCGCTCCGAACTCCTTTCTTATTTTCTCTTTCTTGACTCAGAATTTAATGATAAAGCCAAATCTATTACTCGTATACAGCCACGACTTTGGTGCCAGCTCTAACTAGCATTGGACCTACGACCGTCGTGATGGCCACGACCATGCCGACGATCGGGAAAAGCGAACTGCTAATTGCTCCTAGGTCCTGACCCGTCTTGAGAACGATAAACGAGAACTCGCCAAGTTGAGCCATGGAAAGGCCTATTCCGAGTGCAAACTGCCGCTCGAACCTGAAGAACTTGGCGCCAAGATACACCCCGCCAACCTTTCCAAGTATCGTCACGAGGCTGATTACCATAACAGGGATCCAGTAAACAGAAATCAGTGAGAGGTTCATCAGGGCGCCTATAGTAACGAAAAAGATCGCTGCAAAGATCTCTCTTGTAGGAGAAATCAGGTTCGTTACCTGCTCTGAGAAGCGCGATCCTGCAATGCACACCCCTGCAAGAAAAGCGCCGGTCGCGGCGGAGAATCCGAGCTGGTCTGATGCAAATGCCAGGCCAAACGCCAGTCCCAGTGCAAGCATTATCGTTATTTCATAGCGTTCTAGTTTTGCGACGAGTGCAAAAAGCCTTGGAACAATTAATACGCCTGCGGCGATGGTTCCTCCGATAAAAAGCCCGATCTTGCCTACGGTGAAAAGTACCTGGGATAATTCGAAGGAGCCATTTACAACGCCAGAGTGCATGGCGCTTATGAGAACGACGGCCACCAGATCCTCTATTACTGATATTCCGATGACAATTATAGCCTGGGTGGTCTCCATCTTGCCGGCGTCCTCAAGAACTTTGACAATTATTGCGGTTGAGGTTATGGAAATTGCTGCGGCAAGAAACAGTGAATCGTAAAACGACCATCCAAGTCCAAGGCCGACCGCAAAACCAAGGCCGAGCATTACAAGGATTTCAATGATGGCGATGCCCGTACCCATTAATCCGATTGCCCGCAGCTGGCTGAGCGGGAAGGAAAGACCAACGCCAAATAACAGAAGCACAATTGCAATATCGGAAAAGTTGTTCAGCATATCCACGTTTTTTATTAGCGAAAATGGGCCGAAGGGGCCTATCAGAATCCCTGCGACCAGGAAGCCCAGTACAAGTGGTTGTCTGAAAATATACGCAAGCGTGCCTACCGCTGCGGAAATCAAGAGCAGGTATCCTAGGTCCCCAACAAGTTCTATCCCTGTGCTCACGAGACTATTGGTCTGAAACTGGAAATGCGCTATATCACAACAAGTCAAGATTACTTTTCTTAATAGACAATATTTTGCTCTGTATTGGAATGACTGCTATTCGAAATATGGACAGTGAGGGTCAACTATACAGTCTGGATACTCGCTCAATCTGACGGTAGCACTTCTGTGACAACCCTGCAAGTTAGAATAGAAGTTCCAAACCGGCGGGACAAAAAGAAGAAAAGATTACTTGCGTCCCTTTGAGGGCTTGTTGTTTTGTTCCATCTGATTGCTGCGAGTATTCGATGAGGCTTTGCTCGCAGGGCTGTTCGGGTTGAACGTACTTGGACGCGTCTCGTTTGGCGTATAGCTGTTTCCGATGTTTATCGGCGCTTTAGAGGTCTTTTGTTGTTCAGTCATCACTGGTTCTGGGTTGGGTGCCTTACTTGAGTGGGAGTGTTGTCATGTCCTGTATCACCAAATGTTCAATAACAAAAGTCAATTGTCGTGTCGAGATTGCCCTTCACTGAACCAGTGTGATGCCCGAACGATCAAATGAGCTCAATGTTTAGGAAATTACTTGACCTCTCCTCACATACGTTATCTATGATGCATTATGTGAAAAAACGTATGACACATGATCTTTCGTTCATTATGATTATATATCAGCATGCCGACGGTGCTGTTACCAAAATTGGCCCAGCAGCACAAGGACGCCGAGATTATCAGCGACATACTGCTAAAGGCGGCAAGCGAGCCAGACTTCCGCAACATGCTGCTTAGCGACCCTGCTTCGGTACTGGCTAAGTATGAACTTTCGCGCGAGGCCGTTTCTATAATCCGCCGGACCATTTCCGATCTGTCCCAGTAAGAAAATTCCTATTTGATTGCATGAGCATTCTCTACTTAGAATTGTACGCGCGGAATTTGCGCGTCATGTTTCGCTGACTTACTATTAAAATCATTAAAATCCTTTCCTGCGCGCCTTTGCCAATGAACAAACCAAACGCCACGATTGCATTAGCTTTGATTGTAGGCCTAGCATCTGCGGGTCTCGGTTCGGCTTTTGCACAAACAACTTACTCGGCAAATCCGAGCACGAGTACCGCGGCGACTGGCAACCAAACGAGCACCGCCAGCCCCAGTACAGCAGCTGGTCCGACGACGACTAGCAGCTCGAACAGTACCGCTAGCACTGCCAGTAGCACAACACCGACATCATCCAATGTTACGACCTTCAATGCATCCGGAAACATCACCGGTATCATTTTCCCAACAAGCACTCCAGCCTCCAGCACTGCGATTCCATCAGCTCCCGTCACATCGAGCACTACTTCTCCGTCATCTTCCAATACGACATCAAGCAGCACAGTTGGTACTGTAAATTCTACCGCTCTTGGTTCTAACTCGACAACGACACCACCAGCTGCCGGAAGCAGCACAGCGGCCGCAGCAACTTCTGCAACAAGCAACAGCTCAACGTCTACCACTCCGACCACTAGCCCGTCAACGAATACCGGAACAGCAAGCATGACAGCAGCAAATGCGACCGAAACTATGCCATATCTTCTGGCTGGAAACTGGCAGCTCAGTGTTTCAAATGGCAACGTGTCAAAGTTTAGCGCATCGTTTACCATGGTTCACACTGACGGAACCGGCAGGCATTCACATAGCATCACCAATTTCCACTCGACCATGAAGCACCCCGTAAGCCTATCAAACACCACACTAATTTCCGGAACAGTTGACGTCATGAAGGATGGGTCGGTTCAGTGGTCTAACGTAAGCGCCGCAATAATGATCCAGAACAACAACGTCGTAAGCATCGCACTTGACTCAAAGGCAACCTCCGACCACTTTGCAGGCCAGCCGATTTACGGAATCACGACCTCCCTGACAAATGCACAGGGAACGCAAATGATCCAGGGTGCAACTACAAGCGCTTCAAACATCGGGCAGACAATCACCCAGGGCGCTTCAAACCTGGGAAGCAAGGCCTCTAGTGCATTAAGCAACCTGAGCAGCTCAGTACAGCACGCATTCAATAAGACTAAGTAAGCGAAGGAGCCTTCCGATTGGAAGGCGACCTATCCTTTTTTTATTTACGATCTACCATTTCTTCCCTGCGACCTGCCTTATGTGGTAGTAAATTAACTGCTGGGCGTAGCCTGCGTAGTAACCATAGCGGGATCGGGCGCTTTCCGATAAAACCTTGTACTGGTTGGGCGTGAGTTTCTCAGCGAACTTTATAGGAGCCTGCAGTCCGCATACGGAAGCCAAGGCCCTTGCTATCCAGACGTCTATGGGGAATGATTCCAGCTTGTCAAAAGCAAAAAGTAGTACGCAATCTGCTATCTTGTTGCCAACACCGTCGAGCGACATCAACTCCTCCTTTGCTCTGGCATAATCCATCTTCCTGCAGGCATCGATGTCAAACTCCTTGTTTGAGAGCTTCACGGCAAGCCCGTGTACGGCCCCGGCACGGTACCCCAGGCCGCAGGTCCGAAGCTCTTCTAGAGAACTCTGCGCCAACCTTTCCGGGGTCGGAAATAAGTGAAACTTGTGACCGTCAATTATGGCGGTCTCACCGAGTTTAGCACAAAGCTGTGAAAGCATCCTGCGGATCATCTGGATATTCGTATTGCTTGCGCAGAGAAATGAAACGAGGCACTGGCGCGGATCCTGCCTGAGCAGCCTCAGGCCGCGGTGGGCCCGGACCAAGTTTGATATGAATGGATCAATTGAAATCGACGCAACAATGGACTCCATGTCGTCGTCCAGCCGAAGGAACCTTGCGACCGCGTCTTGGTTTTCATCGGGAAATGACCTTGCTTCCTCGACCCTGCCGGCTGCCATGGTGATTCGAAGTAGTCTCGACCCGTCAACGCCGTACCACTTGTCGCCGATTTTCTGCCACAGAAAGACCTGGCCGCTCAGAATGGTCTTGTCAATATCAATGGTATCAAGTGAAGCGTTACGTCCTGCCTGGATAGGCAAAACCATTCTCGAAAAACTTTGCATAGACCTAATTAAAGTTGTCTTTTGAGTCACCACTCAAATAGCGTTAAATAACTGGATACAAGACTTGTATTTAGATGACTTCCGGCGAGAAGCCGACCGATCCTGCCGACGCGTTCAAGGCGGCCGTGGAAAAGGGCAGCAGGGCACAGGAAGACCTGGTCAAGCAGTTCTCCGCAATCCAGCAAGACGCTGCGCAGAGCTATCTCGCAATGCTTAGGGGCCTGACGTTTTACAACGCAATGTTCAAGACTACTGTGCAGAGCGGCGGGAGGATATCAATCCCTGAGGCGGAGCGACAAGCCCTTGACATCGATGACGGCGATCTGGTGCAGGTCATAGTGGTTCCGATTGAGCGACGGCACCGCGAGGGCAAGAAAGAGAATACAAAATAACACAGGTTTGACTGCGACTTACAACGACATCTGGTTTCCAAGCAAGAACCGCAAAACAAGTTTGTTAAAAGTCATCGGCTTTTCAATAAAAGGCACGTGACCGCAGTTCTTTATGACGACCAGCTCCAGGTCAGGGATTTCCCGGTACTCCTTGGCGTATTGCACTGGAATCATTTTGTCGCTATCACCCCAAAGCAGCAGCGTGGGGCATGTTATTTTACCCAGCCTGCCCTGAAGGCGAGGGGCATATCTCATGCCAAGCAGTGTGGACATGAAGGCATACTTTGAGTTTGGAAGCTTCATTCTATTTACAAAGTCGTTGATTACATCATCGCTTACGACTGCGGGATCGTATGACATTGCGGAAAAAGCCTTCTCAGAGTTCTCGTAGGTGGGATAAAGCGCTGACATTATGTAAGAGTCGAGGACCGGGGTCGAGGTTCTCATCATTCCTGCGGGCGATACTAGGACGAGTTTCTCGATCTGCCTAGAGTGGCCAACCGCGTATTCAGTGGCAAGGTGTCCGCCAAACGAAGAGGCCACAATTACGGGCTTTAATATCCCTAGGTTTTTGAGGAATGTAGCAAGAAAATCTAAAAAAAAATCCATGGTATACTCGACGGTCGGTTTGTCGCTGTATCCAAACCCGATGATGTCCGGGGCCACAACCCGAAAGTACCTCGCAAGAGTGGGAATGACAAGATTCCATCGGTCGGCAGACGCCCCTATTCCATGCAGCAATACGACGACGCGGTCGGACTCCGACGACAAGACATCCAGGTACCTAACGGAGTAGCCGTTTACGTCGACTATGCGCTGCGGCAGAGATTGCACTTGCAGTAGCTGCATGACTGTTTCCTTCACTAATATACCTATGCGGGTAGGAAGCAAAACAGCGGTTGGGTGTATCCGCGCCAGAACTGCGCTCAGTAGGTAAAGTTCGCCGAAACTGGGTGGACCCCAGGGGTATGCGGCACCGGAGCGGGCTGCACAAGCCTGGTTCCGTCGGAGTTAAAATAGCCGAACTCGCTCTTGGCAGCAGAAATCGAATTCTCCCATTTTGCCTCGTCGAAGCTGTACCCTGCCTGCAAGACAATTGACTCGTAGGCCCTTGCCCCCGCGGTGAGTTCTCTTGAGCATACTCCGCAGCTCGATTGAACTGCGTCTTTGTGCAAACCCGCGGCGCTCGCTCTATTGACGTGGAATAGCCCAAAGTGGGACTGGCTCCTGTAGCCTTCCTGGAGCTCCCAGTTGTCGACTAGCGACCAATGCATGTAACCTATGACGTTTGCCCCATCTTTGATTGCAGACATCATTTCTTCAATATGAGAGACAATGTATTGGGCACGGTGCTTGTCTGAGCCGTCTGCGATGCCGTTCTCTGTAATCATTATCGGTTTGTTCCATTCGTTCTTGATATGCATGAGGATCCTGTACAGGCCATTGGGATAGATTTCCCATCCGAGGTCGTTCTTCATGCTGGCAGGCTGACCATTGGCTGTCAGCGAATCAGAAAAGGCGCCGCCCAGAAATTTCGCTGATGAATTGGCAATGCCCCGGTCATACGAAATGTACGCGCGCCTGTAATAGTTTACACCCACAAAATCAAGTTTGTTTTTCCAATCGGGGTGCTTTATGAAGTTAGGGCTTGAACTATTGTGCTCTACAAGTGTGTTGAGAAAGTTTTGATCCTCCTCCCCATTGACGACCGCATTTATGAAATAGTCATTGGTATAGTAGGACGCGTCTTGCGCCGCCTTGGCATTCTGCGCGTGAGTTTCCTGCTTGTCGTGGACCGGCTCCAGGTCCATCATTGCGTTGGCAAACCCGACCAGCTTTGCGGGACCTGACCTGTCAGCGGCTACGTCGTCAAGGCTAGAGATCGCATCGTAGGCCCGCACGTGTGCCTCCAGCAAACTGTGCAGTGCGACCTTGGCCCTTGCTCCGTCCCCGACAAATCCTGGAGACCAGAGCCCTACTATGTAGCCAAGAGATACATATACCCCAACCGGCTCGTTCAGCGTTAGCCAGTAATCAACCAGGTCTTTGAGCTTCGGGACGACATAGCTGACATATTTCACATACTCGTCGACAGTTTCATTCGAATCCCACCCGCGCAATGATTTGAAATAGCCTTCTCCCTTGCATGAAGGATTGGACTCTACGGGGTCTGCGAGGCAGTCCTTGTTTACGATCGGCGTGAGCACCCAGAGTGGCAGCGTAAAGTGCTCGAGCGTTACTACCGGGGTAATGCCTCTCGCCTTTAGTGCCATTATCATTTGCCTGTAGTGCTCTATGGCGCTCTGGTCCCAGACCCCTTTTTGAGGTTCAATCCTGCTCCATTCAAGGCTCAGCCTGTACGAGTTAAGTCCCAGCGACTTGGCATTATCGAAATCTTTCAGATAGTATTGGGGATCCCATTCGCGGTCTGCCTCGCCTGCGGGTTGCATGTTGTTCGTACCACCGCCCACCCTCTCCTTTATCTGAGGCGAGCTGTTGAAAAAATTAAAGTCGTTGTTTGTAATGTTGCCTTCAACCTGATAGGAAGACGTGGCGGCGCCCCAGAGAAACACCGGTCTTTGTGATGTTGCGCCAGTACCGCCTCCTGGTTTTTCGGCATAGGTCGCGGTAATGGCACCCCTGCCTGCAATACTCGGAAAGGGGAGAACCAGCGCGGTTACGGCAATCAAGGCGAGGGCCTGCAGGGGAAGGCCCACCCCTGAGCGCCTGGAATGCAAAATTGAGAGAACCGAACGCCAACCCCGTTCGACCAAAGCGTTAGTCATCTTATAGAACTATCTTACATCGAAAGTTCTTAAAGAATCTGGAAGAAATTTCAGTGCGCATTTTTCCCCACAACCATCAACTGCAAGCCAGTACTAGTATGGTTTATAGTAAAACCAAGACTGGATAACTTCCGCAGCTCGTCCGTTTGCAGCCCGGCCGAGGCAAGGTTTAAGTTGTGATAAACACTCCCTCGCTGGGGGTTGTTTCCTTGACGGCTTCACAATCACCAATTACCTTGACCCTGCAGGAGGCACAGGTCTCGGCAGGGCAAGAGCTTCACGGGATTGTAGAAATCGGGTATCAGGGCCGGTACGACAGCCTTGTCATTAATTCGCAAATAGAACGGTCAAACGATGTCTTTTCCTATGTCGGGCTCAACGGTAAAAAGGTAAAACACCCCTACGCAAGGTACTCTATATTCAAGTCAGAGCTCGGAGGACGAAGCAAGATAGAGTTCGTTGCTGTCACATCGCATGTGCCCGAGGGCGCTGATACTCCGACCGTCGCCAAGTTCAGGGTGAGCCTTATTCAGGAACACAAAGAGGTGGCGACTGACATCAAACACGTAAGCATCACACGAAGTGCCTGACTCGCTAAAGGCCTAGATTTCCCGACCTGTGGTTCCATGCGTATCTTTGTCGCTTGCCTGCAGGCTGCGCGTGTCCTGATTGGCAGTTGCCTGTCCCGCTCCCTCGGTCTTTGCCTGTGGTGATGCCTGGCCAGCTCTGGACTGGTGACTAAGCGAAGGGGACTGTTGGGGTGCGGTGACCTTGGGTGCAGTAGAAGCGGGCTGGGCTGGCAAAGGTTTCTCCTGAGCCGGCGTTGAGGGCGCGGGCCTTTGCGGGGAGGGGATCATCTTGGTGTAAGGTGGTGGACTGGGTTTTGGAGGAGGCGCCTTGGCCATTGCCCTTCCATACCTATACAGGTGGAACATGCCGGCAAAAACCAACATCATGATGCCTATTATGAACAGGGAATAATTCTTCATTCCATTAAGCACGGCATAGTATGCGGAAATGTTGAGGTATACCTGAAAAGCCAGTAGAACTGCAAACAAGGCGAAAAGCCAGCGTTGGGAAAGTTCGATTGACTTGGCAGCCGCTTTTTTTGGCTGGAGCTTGGCGTTAGCGTCGGCGTGCTTGGCCAGTTTTATCATCATGTATGTGAACCCGAAGGAAAGAGGCACCAGCAGCATCATTACTGTGTAAAAGAATATCGGATCTATTACCAGTCGCTCGAGCAGCGCCTTGTGCGGGTCCGGGTCAATATAGAATCCCCAGTAGGTGGTAACTATGATCTGAGCCAGACTCGTGATGCCGAGCGCAGTAATAATCGGCCTGTCTTTCCAAGAGAACTTTTTGTACTTGTCCAGAAACGGGACTACGAGCAACGAGAAAATGAACAGTCCCGGCCAGGCGACTCCGGTTACGAACTTGTCGTACATTGTACGCAGAAATGCATAGAGGCCTGTGAGATACCATTCCGGCACCGTGATGCCCGGTGGCACTTCGGGCTTGAAGGGAAGCCCGAGACCGACAGGAAACACCCCGCCGGTAAGCATGATAGCTCCTGCCACTGCCATGACCATCGGCACATCGAACACCAGGAATCTTGGAAAGTGGATTACCATCAGGCCCAGAAGGGCTATGGGCAGCATGAAGACATGGAAACCAAAGAAGCGAAGCACAAAGTCATGGAATCCTGCGCCAAAGAACGCATCTCTCATCTGCGGTCCCATGATCGGGATGGAATTGGTAAGCGAGGCGGCAATTGAGATCGCAAGCTCCGCGCGTTCGCTGAAGATAATGTCATAGCCTGTGAATGCTTCCAGAATCGTGAGCACGCCGAGTATGATTCCTGATACCCACAGGATTTCGTTCCTGATCTTGTACCTGCCGCTAAAGTACTGGTAGTACATGTGGAGAAGAGCCATCATGACCATCGCGTTTGACGCGTGGTAGTGGATGTTGCGGATGTGGAAGCCATAGGGTATAGTGTCGTTGATGTTCTTGACGCTATTCCAGGCCCTGTCAAGTATTGGCTCGTACCAGAACATGAGAAGAGCGCCAGTTATGCCAAGAATAATGAAAATTACAAATGTGAGCATCCCAAGAAAGCCTAGGGGGCTGACGAACCTTCCCGGGAAGGTGAACTTGAGGCCCATGAATATACTTCGGTCAATTCCGGCGTAAACCCACCGGAAGAACCTTACGAGGCTATTTTCATACGTTAAGGTAGCGCCCATAACCAACTATCCCATTTTTGTTTGGATCCCACACGGGTGGAAGTATCCACAGATTGCCGTCCGAGTCGACCTCCAAGTCCAGCTTGGCAAGTACGTTTGAAGGAGGCCCCTGGAGAGAAGCCGGGCCCGCAAATGCCTTGCCTGTGAGCGGATCGTACATGCTGCCGTGGCATGGACATTCCCCACGCTTGCGGCCTGGATCTGGCCAATACTTCCATAAACACCACAAGTGCAAACAGACCATGCTATAAGCTCTGAAGGCAGAAGCGTCGTTCTTTTTGCCCCCGAGCTCCTCCGGCAGGCGGATCAACTGCCAGGTTCGAAATGCTTCCTTGTTTAGTACCGGGTCATCGGACATTGGATAAATGATGACTTCGGAATGATTTACATCAAAAGTCTTGACGTTGACCTGGCTTCCGTCTGACAGAAGGGCCTTTGCCTTCTGCGAGGTATTTCCCGCAGGATTTGGAAGAAACTTGCCCCAGTCAACAAACGGCGTAAATGTCATAACAGTCCCGGCAGCGGCCATTAATTTAAGAAAGTCGCGCCGAGACACTCGTCCTCCCGCAACCGGAGGATTCTGCGCCATTCAGTCACGAAAGGCATCTAATAAGTTAATAAACGTTTGTGAAAATGAGCATTAGCGCCTGAAAAACGGTTCTAGTGAGGCGCGCTATCCTTGCCTTGCAGGGCCCAAGAGGTGCCGTCGAGCTTTGCATACTTTAAAAATGCCCCCGACGAATCTGCCGGCACGTTTGCGTTTTGAAGCAAGGACTCGACCATTATGGTTTTGAAAAACTTGCTTCCTGTAAAGTTTGCGTCCTGGGCATTTGCCCACATAAAGTTCGTGAGCGTAAGGTTTGCGTTCGCAAAGTTTGCTCCCTTGATTTCCGTGTACATTAGCAGGGTTCTCTCCAAGTTCGCGCCCTCAAAATTCGCCGAATTCAACTCCGCCTGCACCAAGTTGGAGCCAGACAAGTTTGCATTTGCAAAAGAAGTTCCATTGGCGACCACACCGTTCAGAAAGGCGCCTTCAAGGTTCTTGCCTGAAAAGTCCTGCCCTGAGATGTCTAGCTTTAAAGTTAGGTTGCTAATTCGCCACTTGTTAAATTCTGCAACAGACTCACGTTTCAAAAGGTCAATTCCGTTTGAGGAGGCTCCGGACACGACAAAATCCTTCGTGGCCTAGCGGTCTATATATTGTTGCCCGTCTTTCCAGGAATCCTGCAGGACCAGTTACCCTGAGCCTCAAGCCGGGTCCTTGCGGTCGGGAGGCGAGCCATCTCCGTTATGCTCCCAGGGGTTTATTCCCCACTGGTAGCGCAGGGCATCTATCAAGCCCTCAGCATACCCAATGCTTAGAACCGCGAGCTCTGGTTTGTGCTGATTTAGGAATCTTTCGGCGTCAAGTATGTAATATTCGGCATTGTCCAGAACCTCAAATACGCCTCGCCTGCTGGCCGTATCTGCTGCGTGCGCTGTTATGTAGCCTCTCATTTGCCTGACCGCACTTTTCGCCTTCGGCGCGTATCTCGACATCATCCTTTCAGATACTGTTCGTAATGCAAGACCGTTGTCGCTTGCGGGACCGAGGCACTCGGAGAATTGTTCAATGTATTCAAGTTCGGTAAAGTGCAGAGAGGCAGGAATGATTATCGAGTGCGGCCCCTCTCCAAATTCCGCCGACATCACGCGCTCAAGCGGTCCAGACAGTATGCGCTGGTCGCGGCTTCCTATCCTTGACGCGACAATGACAAACGTCCGGGGGAGAATGAGCCCCAGCTCCTGGTCCTTCTCGACTTGCTCGAGCATGCCAAAGGCAACGCGCGGCTCTAGAAAGTGACTTTCTGAAGAACCTGGTGGGGCATCAGGTCCGGAGTTGTTATTATATTCGAGCAGAACCAGGCTGTGGCTGCCACTCAAAATGTTTTCTCGAATTTTTTCGTACACGCTAATCGCGGAGTGCGGGTCCGCCATGACAGTTGACGTCCTGCCAAACCTGTAGTACTGCAGGCCGGTCTCCCCAATCAGCGCCGATATGCCTGATGCTGAATGCATGATTCTGGTAGGAATACCCCGCGCGGCCGCTCTGGTCCGAAGCTCGGAATGAGTGGTTGCAATGAGCGGGTCGCCATAAGTAATCAAGGCGACGGAGCCATTCTTTGCTCTCTCGAGTATTTCCCTCCCGTCCTCGACATACCATCTGGCGACCAGCTCTGGCTGCTTGTCCAGCATGTTTCTGAGCTCTTCCAAGTCCCTGTCCGAAAGGTAGCTTGTGAAGCGCTCGACGCAAACAGTATCACATTTTTTCAGTTCATCCAGAGCCGCAAGGCTAAGACCCCTCACTCCGTCAATTCCCGTGCCTGCAAACAATAGCATTAGGTTACGTTAGCAGAATCAATTACAGACCGTTATATCCTAAACTATGCCTTGGCTGATTTCTGGTTGTGATGGATGCGTGACAGGTGGAACATTGCCCTTCCGTAAACCTCGATGCTGGATACATACTCGTCAATGTTGACCCGCTCGTCTGCGGTGTGGGATGCGTGCGGGTCGCCCGGACCGTAAGTGACTACCGGTATCTTGAAGTTGTGACCAAGGACGTTCATGTCCCCTGTGCCGGTTTTCCGTAGGAGCATGGGACGGCTCTTCCTGACATCAAGCACGCCCAGTATGAGCGACCTGACAAGCGGCGATGAGTGGTCGGCCTCAAACGGTTCCGTCTTGTCCTCTATTCGTACGGTCGTCTTGACGCCCTTTTTTGACCCCGTTTGCGCAATTACTGATTCGACTGCGGAGAGGACCTTGTCGCAGGTCGTGATTGTGGGAACCCTGATGTCTATCGTGATTCGGCACTTTTGCGGTGTCACGTTGTGGCTCGACCCTCCGCTTATCTCGGTGAGACAGCAGCTGATGGATTTGGCCTTGTTCTCGGCCGTGCCGATGCGCTCAATTTCGGACTTGATTGCAAGCCAGAACTCGCTCATCTCCTCGATGGAATTCTTTGCCAGCCACGGCGCGCTTGCATGCGCGCTGTCCCCGACGTCGCAGGTCAGCCTTATCGCCAGCCTTCCCTTGTATGCAACCGTGACGTTGTCAATGCCCGAAGGCTCCCCGAATATTGCATAGTCTACACCCAGCTTGCTCTTTACAAGCTGCTTCACACCCGCCGCGTTGCCCTCTTCATCAACCACGCCTGCGAAAATCGCAGTTCCGCTTTGCTTTGGAAATTCAGAAGCCGCAAGCAGCATCGCAATGAGCGGCGCCTTTGCATCGGATGCTCCCCTGCCGTAAATATGGCCGTCCTCGATTCGGACAGGGACCTGGCCTGGCACGGTATCCATGTGGCCGCATAGCAAGATCCTGGGAAAACCACTTCCCCTTGTGGCAATGATATTGCCAACACTGTCGATGTTTACCTGTTCAAATCCCAGGTCATTGGTGCATCTGTCCCGCAGCAGGTTGGCAAGGGCCGCCTCGGAACGCGATGGAGTATAAATTTCCAGGGCCTTTTTCAGTAGCTCGACCGCGTAGCTAGGAGAAACCAAAGGACTATTTTTTTCCTGCCGCTATGGCATACTCGATCATCAGTCCCGGGATGTCGACTCCCGTGACCCGTACTGTGTTTTTGAATTCAGTAGTATTGTTTACCTCGTGAACCAGGAGGCCTTTAGAATCGCTTTCCATGAGGTCCACCCCAACGATTTCACCGCCGAGTGCCTTGGAGGCTCTGATGCATATTGATTCAAGTTCGGACGTGATGGGGCATGCTTCTGCCCGGCCGCCAAGCGCCATGTTGGTCTTCCATTCTCCTTCACCGGAGTATCTGTATATCGCCGCCACCACCCTGTCGCCTACGACGATGGCCCTGATGTCCCGCGGTGGCCGCTTCACAAATTCCTCAAAGTAGTATACATGGTACAACGGGAACATGTGCTCTCTGTCCTCAATGACCGCTCGGGCGGCTTCCTTGTCCTTCAAGAGTGCAATGAGTCTGCCCCAGCTTCCGACTGTCGGCTTTATCACTGCAGGGTAACCGAGTTCTTCAAGCGCCTGGAGCGCAGACTCTTCTGAAAATGCAGAAACTGCTCTCGGGGTCTTTACGCCTGCCTTTTCAAGAGCCATGTGGGCAAACAGCTTGTTGCCCGAAAGGCTCGCAGACTTCAAAGAGTTGATAACGCGCGCGCCGAGGCCTTCAAGCGCAGCAGTCGAGTGGATGCTCTTAAAGTAGCTGACGCAGCGCTGAATTACTACAGTGCCTTCGTATGCACTTCTCCCGTCCAAGGGCACAACCATACTCTTGGCGTCAATGCTCGTTGAATTGATCCCGTTCTTCCTGCAGGTTTCATAGATGGCCTTTTCTTCCCACCTGATATTGTCATACAAAACCACAAGGGATCCGGCCTTGACACTTACATCAAGTTTGTAGGTGGGGTGAGAAGGTAGCCCGTTACCTTCTCCCGTCGTCACTGACCCCAGTCCTCTCCAACAACCTGGGCGGGCTTGATACCAAAGCCCTCGGCTGCCTTGACCAGCTCATAACTAGCGCCACAATCCGGACAGGTTACAATTTCTCCCTCGATGGAGTCTGCGGGGACCTTGATTTCTGCGTCGCATTCTGGACATTTGACCAATTCTAACTTACTACTCCTTTACCTCGGTTACCTTCATTGGCGCGTCATTAAGTATTTTTCTCTCAAGCCTGTCGTCAAGGTACAGCTCCAATATGTCCCCCATCCGAAGCTCCTTCAGGCCCTTGGCAAGGGTCTCGGCCTCGTGCTTGGTTGTTTCAAGGCCAAGAAGCGTCAGGAGGTAGGCGGCTCCGTTCTTTCCCGCAAGCTCGCCAAAGACAATCTTGCGCCTATTCCCGACAGTCTTGGGCTCGAGAATTTCATATGCCGCTGGATTTCTCAGGATAGCGGCCAGATGGGTTCCGGCCTTATGCTTGTATGCGCTGTCGCCAACTATCGGCTTTGATTCTGGCACCGGCATTGAGGTATAGTCTGAAATGGTCTTTGAGAGGTCCCTTAGCATATGCAGCCGTAGGTCGTTGTTCGAGCGGTAAATCAGAGTCAGCGCGACTGCAGTTTCCGCAAGTGACGGGATGCCCGTTCTTTCGCCAAAGCCGTCAATGGTCGTGTGGATCTGATCCGCTCCTGCATCGCAGCCGGCGAGCGCGTTTGCCAAGGCAAGGCCGACATCGTTGTGGCAGTGGACATCGAGCTTTGACTTGGACGTGTCGATATTGTCTCTGACCAATTTTATGAGATTGTACATTCCCCGGGGCCGCATGATTCCTACAGTGTCCGGGATGCTTATCCTTTCAATCCCCCTCTTGTTCATCTCCTTGCACATCTCGATGAGAAATTCCGGAGAGGTCCTACTTGCATCTTCCATGGTAAAGCGTGACTTGAGACCATGCGCCTTGATGTAGTCTGCTACCTCGAGAGCCCTTATCTTGGCCTCTTCGCGCGAAATCTTTAGTTTCGCTGCAAGGTGTATGTCAGAGATTCCCATGTAGGTGGCGACCCAGGTTGGATCACAGTTAAGCGCAAGGTCAACATCAGACTTGATTGCGCGGACGTGGGCTACAATGTCCGCGCGAAGGCCCTGCTTTATTATGGTCTTTGTTGCCTCAAGATGGTCCTGAGAAACCACCGGGCTGATTTCTATTTGGTCGACTCCAAAAGAGTCGAGCATCCAAGCAATCTGGATGCGCTGCTTGATAGTAAACGAAACACCTGGATGCTGCTCTCCCTCTCTAAGCGTGCTGTCCAGGATACTGATCTTTCTTGCTGGCTCGTCTTCTGACCAGCGATTGTACTGATGAGCATAAAAGTTCGGGTCGTCGGTTTTCAGGGACATGATCCGATAAGAAACGCCTCGAGCAGCAGATATAAACGTTTTCGCAAGACAATTACGAAAAGCAGCACTTTGCCAACGTAAACAGACGCTTTTCGCATCGCCATACGCTCTTGCGGCCCAACGCTGATATCCTCACAAATGCTGAAAGTCCCAACCAGCTCATCGAACTTACGTGGAGACCTGCATGTAGCAGTTAATCAGCAACGGTCTGGGTGATCAATTCCGCCATTGAGCCTGCTCCGGAAGCGAATCCTCATCATTTAGTGAGTTCTGCGACAATTTTTTCTAGGTTTGCGTTGGCCTCTTGGAGTAAGGAGATCCTGGACCCCAGTGCCGCTCTCTGTTTTCTCTGAGCTTCAGACACCTCGTCAATCATTGCTGCCTGCTCTTTTGGACTCGGCGACCCCTGAGACTTTTTGCTCCTGACAGACTTTTCCGGTGTCATTTCTGAAATCACCTTGTGAATTCTTGCAACATCGAATTCCTCCTTGGGTCTGGCGCGCAATAGCGCAGTCTTGATATCGGCCTCGGATAACCCCCGGAGCGAGCCATGGCCCTTTGAGATCGCCTCATTGACTACAGCTCCAACTATCTTGTGAGCCGCGCGAAAAGGGATGCCCTGCTCGGAAACGAGCCGCTCGGCGACGTCCAGGGCTATTGCATAGCTGTTCTTGCAGGATTCTTCCATCCTTTCATGCCTGATCTGCAGGGTATCTACCACTCCTTTCAATACACGGAGGGTGTCAAGGACCGTCTTGCTCATCCTGAAAAGTGGCTGCTTGAATTCCTGCAAGTCCCTGTCGTAGCCGGACGGCAGAGACTTTACTATCGCCAGAAGGGAAACGCAGTCTCCGATTACCGAACCAGCCTTAGCTCTTGCCATTTCAAGTGGGTCGGGATTTTTTTTCTGAGGCATAGCGCTTGAGGTGGAAGAATAGCTGTCGTCCAGCTCGATGTAACCGAACTCCGTGCTTGACCACAGTACAAGATCTTCTGCCACGCGAGAAATCGAGTTCATGCAAAGTGTCAAGTCTGATGCGTACTCTAGCAGGACATCCCGGGAACTTGTAGCATCAAGCGAGTTTACCACAAGACCATCAAAGCCGAGCGTCCTGGCGGTAAATTCCCGGTCAATATTCATGCTCGTTCCCAGTATTGCGCAAGAGCCAAGTGGCGACCTGTTTACTCTCCTATACGCCTCACTAAGGCGCTCCACGTCCCTGAGCAGACTATATGCGAAAGCAAGGAAATAGTGCGAAAGGGTGCCGATCTGTGCCTGCTGCAGGTGCGTGTAGAAGAGCATGACCGTACACTTGTTTTGCTTTGCGCGCCGAATCAATACCTCGACAAGGTCAAGAAGGGCGCTGGAAATCAAGTTGATATCGTCGCGGATTTTCATCCTTGTATCAAGTGCCACCTGATCGTTGCGCGACCTTGCGGTGTGCATCTTGCCACCTGCTTCGGTGCCCGCCTCGGTGGCCACAAATCCCTCAAGAGCCTCATGGATGTCCTCAAAGCCTTCGGTTCTAATCAGCAGCGGTTTGCTTTTGGCCAGCTCCAGCGCAGCGAGAACTGCTTTCAATTCTTTTGCCGTGAGGTACTTTTGCTTGTGAAGCATCAAGACGTGCGCCTCTGTCCCAAGGATGTCGTAACCAAGAATCGCCTTATCTTCCTGCATTGATGACAAAAAATCCAGCGCGTCACTGTCAAGTTCGCCCTTGGGCCTTGAGCGGTACATCATTGGTGTTGACTCCTGTTGCTTTATTTTAGTATTGGGTGCGCACCGTAACAGCTTAAAATTTAAGATTCAAGATGTTTTTTCTAGCGTTGGCTGCACTAGCCGAAGGAGAGTTTTAAGCCTTTTATCCGACCGTCAGAATTTAGCTGCTAGTGCGCATTCCCTACCAAGTGCGGCCCGCATCCGTTATTGCCGATAGGGCAAGAAAGCTCATCCACAAGTCAAACTTCCAAACGGGCAGTTGCACTCACTGCGGCAGTCCAGCGACCAAGGAGCTGTTATTCAAAGAAAAGGATGGTATTATCATCGAGAGGTACTGTGACAAGTGCGCAGATGTGATTCTGGCCGGTAAGGAGTTTTTCAAGATAAAGACGTCAGACCTTTGACCTTGCGACCGTACACATCTATTGAACGCGATGTCTTCTCAAAGCAAACATTACGTTTATCATCACCACAACGCCAAACATCACAAAGAGAAGAGGAATTGTGATCTCTATCGAACTAATCTGCGATGATATTTCCTTCCGAAGCAGGATGTAAGAAACGACCGAGTAAACTGCCGTGATGGTAGAAAGCCTGATGATTAGCGCGTTGCGTAGAGAAGTGCGCCACATTCAAAATCTGGCAGTAATTATTGGATTTATTGCTTCTTGAAGTAGCCTTCCGTTCCATTCTCTCCGGCTTTGTGACGGACTCCCTCCCCCTCAAGTACCAGCTCTGATATAAGGTCAGCCTTACAGCTAGCCGCATTGCATTGCATCCTTTACTGCAACTGGGTCGGACGCAAAGCTGCGAATTTTGGTCCAGACTGGAAATACTGCGCTCTATGCTGCACCTACTTCAAGCAGAAAGGAGTTAGATGTCCTTGCTGTGGACGGACGCTAAGAGATGCCAGTTATCCGCGCTGTGAAAAATGCGGCAGGAAGCTCAAAGCAGGCATTTGCTATTCATGCATGACCAACGGTGAAAAGGGCTAGGGGAACCGGCTTGTGAATAAGACAGACCTGGACAAGACCGGATGCCAGTCGCAGCCTAGCCCCGAAATCGGCGTACTCTATAATGCCAATCGAGAAAATAAGCAGAATAGCTGGTTGTTATAGATCGAAAAAATGATTCTGGAATGTTAATTGCATAACTGCATCAGATAACCTTTGATTTGTTAAAGTGGGAGAGGGGACCTTTGATGAGAAGGCAACCATGCTAGACCAGTTTGTGTGACCAAGTTTGGCATAACATGACAAGCCCCTCTCCCAGCTAATGCATTTCTCCGGGAGAGATTTAACTGATTGTTCAATCATTGACCCGCTGTTCGCTGATTGCCACATTTTGCAACGGTGTATCCTTTTGTTCGCCTTTAGAAATATTTGGCTAATTCGCAGATAACTAACTCGCGCGTCAATTCGCGCAAGCAGGGGTATTGGTTCAATTGAGCTCAAACCTTTGGACTGTGCCCCTGCTTCTTTTAATCGAAAAGGCGGGCACGTGGTCCTGAATTACAGGAGTCGGACCCCTTATGGCAAGTTACCATGCCATTGGACCGTTACCCGCCTTTTGTCGTGTCGAAACTCTCCACTAACAGCGAGAATGCGGCTATGAAGAGCAGCAACACTACCGCCTTCTTGGTATTTCTGAGCTATCGTATAGTACTCTGTTGGCGCTTTATCATGACTGAATAATTTGCAATCGAGCCACGCCGGAGCATCTGATTGCAGCAAGGGCACCTGTTAGATTTAGGCAGCCAGAAACACTCGCACCTTGAGCAGTAGGCAAAGCCGCGGCTGTAAGTGCCGCCGCGGATGCCTTCTCTAGAGCATAGATTGCAGCAGGTCATTTCTCCTAGACTCTGAAATCAAAGTTAGCCTCGCCAAAGCCGCGCTGTGTATGCCTGCATGCAGGATGTACATGCCATGATCCTGTTATGGAACCGTTGCTGAACGGTACAAGCGTACCTTCCTTGCCAAGGCACACCATGCACATTTTCGAACCCTTCGTGCCCTTTGGCGGCCAGTTGAGCTTTGCCATCGCTTCAGCAAACGGCTCGTCTCTGGGCGAAAAGATGGTTTCAAGGTCGCATCTTAGCATTGACAGAAGCGATTCCGTAGCATACGTGCCAACGTCCTGCTTGTTGTGCTGTGCCAGGTGCTTTAGGACTTCGTACTGGCCGCTTGTCAGCTCGATAAATGCAACAATGCGCTTCATTCCTTCTTGCCCTCTTCGAGCTTGGCCAGCAATTCTTTGCGCTCGGTGTGTCCGTACTTGAAGGTAAGGTCAATGTTTGACTCCAGGCATGAAATGACATCGCCCTGCACATACTCGGAATGGTCCATGCATTCCACCTGGCAGATGCGATTCATGACTTCAAACTGTGCATCTGTCAGCTCTATCATGGCGATTATGCGCTTCAAGGTCAATCCTCTCCCAGCTCGCAGGCGTGGATGTTGTGGCCCTCAATCATTGATTTTGCCAGCAGCTCGCCAAGCCTCTTGTTGTCGACCTTGAGCCAGTACCTTGCTACTTCCTTCATGCAAAACGTGACGTACTGAGAGAAGTCCTCAAAGTCAAGCTCCCTTGCCATCTGCTCATGGAACGCGTGAAGTCTTGAAGGCAGTACAAGGCCGTTTTTCAGGTGTGCCCGTACGACCATTGGGATATAATCCGGCTTGCCTAATTCGAACTCAAAGCCAGGTTTGCCGAGGACCTCTTTTTCAGTCAAGCTGCAGCGCCTCCCTTGCTTTCAATCGGTGCTACAGTCAGACCTTGACTTTCCAGCTCCTTTGCTATCCTGTCGTAGAGCTCGACTGATTCTTTCAGGGCTGTCTCTTTGTCGTTAGAATAGACATGGACCGTATGCCTCGCGCCTTTGGCGGACCTCTCTATCTTCACCGAATACTGGAATAGCGGAGCCTGCTCGTCGGACACTATAGCTCAACTCCATACTTGGCCCACAGCTCAGGGTCGGCGCCGGCGTCTTCGAACTTGTACGTTCGAAAGCAGACTGCCAGTGCTGTCCAGTCGACCCATACCTGCTCGCATCTTTTCTGATAGTACTGTCCTGAAAGGAAGGTCTCCATCTCGGCGGCTGTCCGAAATTCTCGTATGTTGATGTTGCTTTTTGCAAAGGATGACATTTGCATGGTGTATTGTTGTAATGTTGTAGGTTATAAGTCTTGTTGTAGTGTTGTCAATACAACAAGCTATAAAGACAAGATTTTATAAATCGTCGCTATGTCAGAGCTCGATGCCATGCCAGACGATCTTGTTCAAACTTCTTTGAGGATGCCTAAGGAGCTCTTGAAAGACTTGAAGCGGATTGCTCTCGATAGTGATAAGTCCCTCCAAGACCTTATAGTCGAGTGTCTTTCTGACTTTGTGAAAAAGAAGTCTAAATAGAAGATTTAGAACCACTGTTTTCGGGGCTTGAAAGGAGATTTTGGTCACATCTAGTCATTCGGCAGAATTTGCACCAAAATTCAAGCTGTTCCTTGAAACTTATCTCGAGAAGATTGCGAATCTATGTACACAAGTGCCGAGTGATATCAGGGAACAGGTATTGCCCGAGTACATGCGGATTGTCATGGGGCGAAAATACAAGAGCTTCATTTATCCTGACAGGTTTGACATGTTAGGATTTGAAATTATCCGACCTCTGACGTACAAATCCGAGATAAAAATAGAGCCGATGTTATGGAAGGTCGAGCAAAAGATCTTTGGATTCTATGATATCGACAATCTTCAAAATCACTGGGTTATTTTGGAGGCCATTCTAGATGCGACTTTCACGAATGTTACCTTCGTAGGACCGCCGCCTTCTGGACCGGTGCAAATCCAATTTAGCAGTGCACGATTTACAGATTGTAAGGTCCGCTGGAACGCCTCATCTTCAAATCCGTTCTTCAAAGAAATCCCGTTTGCTTGGGTCATTCATTATTCAATCATTCGCTTTGCCAATCCAATTCTGCATGCGGAAAATGACTTTTACTATGCGCTTTTGCGTGCATTCGGAAAACAGGTCATGCGAGATGAAGGACGAGATATACTATCAGGCGTCACCAAGGATTCCTTGGCAAAGTTCTATCAAAAACTGCTTAAACAGATAGAATCAGAATATTCACAGAAAATTCAACTCACAACAACCGACGAAGAGGTCTTCCAAACTATGCTAAACAAATACTCGTTTATCTTGGAACCATCAGCCCGGTCAATAGAAATCAAACTAGGATTAACCGGTGGCACTCAAAAAACTGATTATGTCATAACCATGCAGGATGAAAGCATAGTATTCGTGGAACTTGAACGACCGCATGATAAGCTTTTCGTAGATGGTCAACCATCCGCACGGTTGAAGCATGCGCGAGACAGTCAAGTCGCACAATGGAAACGACTTATTCCAAAAATGGAGAGATTTAAGGGCAAACAAGTTCGGTTCTTAATTGTAATAGGGCTGGCATCTAGACTCAGCGCTGAGGAAAAAAGACTGCTGGAAGAGGCAAACAGACTGAGCTCTGATACTAAAATTGTGACATACGATATGTTACTCGACAACATTGGCAAAATGCAGTTGAAACTCAACCAGCTATTCTAATTAGCTCTAGTCGTTGGCTCTGACGAGATAGTCTTTAACATTCGAGTCGTTCAGGGCAAGGAAATACGTGTGAGGTTCTGCAATGCCTGCGGCTCGTTTGACAGGCTTTAGACACCAAGAAAAAGCATTAGAATCTCGAGCTTTACGCCTTTTAATGTGCCAGAACTGATAAATTTCAAGCAAGGTGACCTATTCTTTGAGCCCAGGCTTTCCCACATTTCGAGAAGGGAGAAAAAAAATGGGAGAAATTCTCACCCTTCATTCCGGCCGATGAGTGCCTACAGAATTTCCCCGCCCGAACCGCCAGTCTGTCCTCCACCTTGTGATCCACAATTCAAATTTACGCTGAGATTTCCGATTTGTGGTGCTGTCGTTGAATTTGGAGCGATAACTACGTTAACAGTGGTCGGGCAGGTACCTCCGCCAGGCCCTCCTCCATTTCCACCCCCCTTTCCGCCGCCCTTTCCACCATCTCCTCCTTCAATTATGCCATCAACAACTTTCTTAGCTAACGCCCACAATTTTGCGAAATCAAAGCCGTCGAAAATAGATTCGGCGATACCACTCACAGTGATAGTGGTCAGTCCGCCGCGTGGCCCTACTATTCTCTTAATGACGGCATTTTCACGATCGGTTCTAATGACTGCAAGAACTTCGCCCGACGTAGTCACGAATGGTTTTGAGATTGAGATAACCGAGCCTATTTCCGCCGATTCGAACTGGATTCTGTTTACGGTTTTTTCTACAAGTGATGTTTCCATCAAATACTGTTGCTTTGAGAAATAATTAAGAAATCTCCAAATTCTTGATATAATAGTGATGTCAGTTTGTCTGTCCGCTAAATCGAATAACTTCTCGTTCAGATGGTGCTCTCTTTTTTCAACGATACCTAGACGTGGTCTTCAGATAGCAGGCTCCCTATCGCGTTCTGTGCCATCCTGCAGCGCAGTTTTTCCCGGTTTTTGTTGCTAGCTCGCGCCCGTAGTCTGCGCGCTTGACTGCGTGCTGTACAGCGTGCGTGCTATCTCGGTGAAACATATGTGTCGTCGTCAGTCAGTGAAAAATTAATGATAGCATGCACCAACGAGTGATACTCTGTTAACTTCATATCATCGATTTCTTCCTGTGTCAATCTCATACACCTCCTAAGTATGAGGGTCCCGAGAGCATCCGTCTCATTGTTGATTTTGTTCATTCTCTCTAGGATTTCATCCATTTGTGTTTTGTTTAAAAGGGGGTCTTCTTGCGCTAGCTTGGCATGCGTATGCTTGAGATTTGACCACTCGGCTATCTTTGACTTCATGTTCAGGGCCTCTTCCTTATCCAATTTCTCGTAGAGTGGCAACGACTTGTTGCGGTGTTCATTATTGATGAACCAAGGCCCGTTCAAACCTCGTCGAGAAAAATAAATCAGACCGTCCTATTTATCCCAACAGTCCAGTAAAGCCCCGTTTGCGTGCCTCGTTCTTCATGTGCGCATCAACCGCGTTCATTAGTGCCTGTGTAGTCCAGATGCTACCTGATACCTGGAAGTAGTAGTTATGAACTGCTCCCCCTCCTCCACGCCGTGTTTGTGCCACTGTGGAAATATCAACAGCCTCGCCCGCATGAGCCTGGAATATCGTATCTCGCCCGAGAACGCCTGAAAAACCCGTTGCTGCCGAGATAAGCGGTATAGACGGGATCGGAATTGTCACATGGGCAAAGTCCTTCAGGCCAAGTACCGCGCCCGGACCGGCATTAATGGAATCAATAATGCCATTTACACCATCAATCATGCGATTGATAAAGTCCTCCATGCCTTTCACAATGGCCTGAATAGCAGTATTGGCAACCTTTGCCATGTTATTCCAAAAGTCCGTAAATCCTTTGTGTATGTCATCCCAGATTGGCGCTATCGCCTGTTTGATCCAGACAAATGCATCGTAGATTTGCTTGCGAAATACCAGAATTGCAACTGTGGCGACTGCTATCGCTGTACCAATCAATGCAATTTTTGCAATCTCGGGAAACTCTAATGCAATGCCTGTACCGATTAATGCAACTCCACCAATCGCTTTCAGCTTGTCGGTCAAGTCGTCAGACTTGCCAATCATTGCATCAATGCCGCCCGTTCCAAGCAATGCCGCACCTCCGGCAATGGCAGCCATTCCGCCGAGTGCTTTAGCCGTAGATCCTCCGCCAAGGCTTTCAAAGCCCTTGACTATTGTACCAAAGAAGCCGCCGATCTTTGCAACAGCAGTACCATCGGTGAAAATGGAGAATGCCGTTTTTAGTTTGCCGCCTAAAGTTGAAGCATCGGTTCCAAGGTTTGACAGAGTTGTTAGGACGTCGCCTCCGTTCTTTTTCCATGTGGCATAAGCGGTGTAAATCTTGACTGCTTCACCAATCACTATCACGCTACTCGCGGCTGCAGTTGCAGCTGTTGAGATTATCTGAGTCTGTTGGTCTTTGATTGCCTGAGTTATCTGATTCTCGATATCACGCTCTTTTGTTTTATCAAGTGGTACTGCTTCGGGATTGTTCTTGGCGTCTAGCAGTTCCTGCTTTTTGGCTTCGACAAGCTTTTCCCGCAATTGAGCGACTTTGTCAGACTGGCCCATCATGACCAGGTTGGCTAGGTTGATGGCATTTACGACTGCCAGAGTTGCCCTAGCTGCACTGCCAAACGTCTGCATCGCATTTGTAAGGTTCAAGAGCGCTGGATGCTGAGCAAGCATTATCTGAGTATTGGCTCGATGTTCATTGACTAAAAGCCGGGCATCGCGGGCAGTCGAGCGAGTAGTCTCCGCGTTTTGAAGTTGAGCTGTGGAAACTCCGAGCATTGCCGCACGTACGTCTAAGAGCGACTGCTTTGTCTCGTCTGCGCCTTCCTCTCGGATGCGTATTCCAACGTTGGCAGTAGTTGACATTTCCGGCTATTGAGCGCCTTGCTCAAACTGCTCTTGCGTTATCTGGTTTGTTATTCCCTGAGCTCCAGGCCCGCGAAAGATGTAAAACTGCGTTGCCTTGGTGAAATGCTTTCTTAACTTGTCAAGGTTGGCCTTGGTAAACTCGTGCTCTGCGGTTGTGGGCCACTTTCTAGAGTTTCCTACTTCGCTTAGATAGGTGCTGATAGCCCTGCCTGAGCTGAGGCTGCTGTGGCGCATCTCGTTCCACTGTATGTACTGCTTGTTGTTTTCTTCATACCGGTAGATGGCCTCAATCTGCCTTGTTACAGGCGCTCTCTTTACGCGCCTGTCTTCAAACTCTTCCAAAGGCATGTGCAGCGGAGCTTCTTCGTCAGGGTCTGCGAACTGGACCATTACTGATGGAACGCTCCTTCTATGTTCTCGACCTTGCCGCTAGGCCATCTTACAGACATTTTCGATGTTGCCCGCATGATAGAATCCTGCGCGTTTTTGGCCTGATTCTTGGTGTCATTCTGGAACAGGTTGTACGTGTTGTTACTGATTGCGACGTTCTTTTTGTCCTGGCTAGACATTCTAGCGCTACTGCACGCGGCAGATAGTTAAGATAGACCTAAAACCGGTTTTAGGTTTTCTAGTCGCTCTTTTGGCCGGGATAGTACACAGCTGAGCCTAGCGTTATGGTGCGGTTTGGAATGTCGCTTGCGGGAATGCCAAAGCGATAATTGCCCTCGTCGTATGCGTCGTACTTTCTCGAATAGACCATGCCAACGTTTCGGTTGCCGCGCATTGTGAACTTTAGGCATCCATGTACCGACAATTCCCAGGCTATGGCAAGGTCGTTATGCTTGCCTGCAGGATGGTCAAAGGACGTCTTGCCTGTTTTTGTTACGACAATCTGCTCCTGCTTTAGCTGCTGTACAAGCTCCATGACATAGCGGCCCGCGGTCGGGTCTGATATCTTGGACGGATTGGGGAACTTGTAGCCCTGCTTTATGACAGATAAGCCATCTTCCTTTAACATCGTCTTGCTGGCCGTAGTGAATTGTACGAGCTCAACCTTGGACTTGCCGTATACCTTTAGCAGCAGGTCCGAGAACGTCCTTTCATTCGAATAGTCAATGACGATGTAGTAAGGCGGATAGCGTCGAAACATGTCATTGACGATATAGTCATAGAGCCGGTCAAATGACGTATGGTTCAGCTGGTTTAGTGCCTTGAGCTTTGGTACCTTGGATTCTCCCTCTGGCAGCTGGTGCACCACAATGCCAAAATAGTCTGATTTGCTTGCAGGGTCGAGGCCGTAGACATACCTAGCCATTAGAGGGTAACCTCGGTTGTGTCTTCTGTATCGTATTCAAAGAGATCACTGTCATACCAGGCATTGCCTGAACTTGTAAAGTCGCATTCATAGTAATGCGCGTACAGCGGGCCTAGCCTGGCCTTTTCATTAGCAAGAAATTCCCTGCTGATTATGCCATGCTTGACGCCTTCAGACGCGGGAATCATGAACAGTTTGAACTGGCCTGTCTTTGGCTCTCCGGAGTAGGATTGAGCCATCTCGTAAATAGGTCCGAAGGCAGGGCCCGGAATTGTCTCGATAATCATCGTTCCGTTAGTGTTTGCAAGCCTTGTTATGGCTACATTCAAGGATTCTGAATAATCGCCGATTGTGGCTGTAATGTCTGAAACGTGTATGTGCTTGATGTTCGGCCACGACTCGAGCGAGCCTGAATTGTCAGCACCTAACGCAATTATTCGACTGGGAGAGCTCTCGTCTTCCGGATTTCTAATGTAGATAACTGCTGTCTTGGTCTTTTCATCGCGCATTATCGACCGTATAGAGTCGGAATCGTCAAGTTCAGCAGGCTTGTCTATTAGCCATTTTGCATATTTCTTTGACCGGAGAATCATCCTTCTAAGATTGCGAAGGTGCTCTTTTGCAAGGTCTTTAGTCTGTGATATGACCAAAGTGTCAAAGCCTCGCGTACTCATTGGATGGCTCGAAGGCAGTACTGCGAGCTGGAAATCCATTAGCAAGGTTGACGTTGTTAGCCCTATCTTATGAGACTTGATTACAAGGATTCTCTTGTACTTGAATAGAGCGTGCCATGTCTCATACTGGAATGGAGCCAGGCTGAGGACTGGCTTTCTTGTTTCGGGATGCCTGAGATAGCCAAAGTCTCGATAGAATGCTTCAGGCTCTAGCGGGATATTGTCGTTTAGCTGTATGGACATACTAGCGTCTAAATCCGATAATGCCTGTGAAATGCCGCGTCCTAAAGCCGAAGGCATCAGTGACCGACTCCTGAAGCGTCGGCAACTGCAGGATTGCCTTGTTCATCAGAGCCTGGAGAGGACGTCTCTCCGCTCTTTTCCGACGGCGATTCAGTTGTTTGATGTAGAAGTTGCTCCTTTAATCTGCCTACTGTTTTAAGCACCTTTGATATCAACGACGGGTCGCCCAATACTGCCTGCTTCTTCATAATAGCGTCTGAAACAACGCCAAGCGCCTGGATGCGGATTCTTGGATCATGCTTATCGCTCAGGGCAAAGGACCATGCTTCTCGGATAACAGCATCAAGTCCGACGATTGACTTTTCATGCTCCAGCGGAAGGACGTTTTCAATATAACCGGCTATTCCCTCCTTGGCACGTCGCCTCAGATGCTTGAAATCTTTGCTGATTGTCGACTTGTCCAGCTTTAGGAACTGTGCTATCTCGTTTTGGTTAAGACCTTTGGATGATAGCTCGATTTCCTTGTTATACCGCCATTCTATCAGCTCGCGTCTGGTCTGTTTCCCTGATTCGCTCAAATGTTGACAATCTCCGAGTTCAGGCATTGAGACAGTTGATTTTTACTACCTAGTCCTCTGCCTTGAAAGGCTGCTTTCAAATGTACATCGCCTTTCTGCTTGGCTGCAGCTTCGGGTTAGCGTCCTGTGTACCTGCCTCTTCATGAATATCTGAAGGCTTTGGGCTGGCTGATGCCTGAGTTTCTATTTTTTCAGCTGCTATGCTAGCCAGCAGTTTCAAGGACGCTGCAATCTGCTCCAGCTCGGGCCTGCCAAGTTGCAGAAGGCTAGACTTTGAAGGTGTCTTGAGCTTGGAAACCATCTTTAGAATGTCGGATATCAGGTTTGTCGCCTCGAGATCCGATATTGCGGCCTGCAGCTGCTCAATCTGGACGTCTTTTTCTTTCAACAGTCTGTCATACTTTGCCGTAAGCTCTTGCAGCTGCTTTAGTTTCGCGTCCAGGTCTGAAATCTGAGTCTCGGTTTCTTGTGCCTTGGGCTCTTCTGTGCTAGCTGTGAAACGCTTTCCCGCCTTCTTTCTTACCAAGTCTTTTGCCTCCCGTACTGATAAACAGCATGTCCTTGATGGTAGTGAGTGCGAGCAACTTGCCAAGAGCCTTTGCCCTGAAAGACAGCGCCGCATGAACAATAATACAATGCAGCTAGTGCCCGCTTGGTGTTGCGCTTGGCGTTTATTTGCTCTCGGTTCTTGTAATAGTGTCTGATTGACCATTGCCTCTGCTTCAGGGTTTTTGCGTCTGGGAGGCTATCGACATGATCTATCGGAAGTAATACGCTCAATCCTGAAATCTCCTTTTGAATCGACAGCCGGCGCACCTGCATTCCGTAAATGTTTGAACTAGATGTTGCTGGCAGCTATGGTAACCATGGTAATCCCAAGATGTGCTTTCACTCGTTACCGGGGTTACCAGGGTTGAAATGCTAAACTGCATTCTACAAAAGCACCCCATTGGATTCTCTAGCGTCTGCCTTGAGCTTGATGCCGACATAGTATGTGTCCCGCTGCTTGTTTTTCATCCGCCGTTCGTTGATTATTCCAAATTCATGTAGGCTGCTTCCGAACGTGTTTAATGGCAGCTTCCTTAACCTGTGTTTCTCGCAATATTCCGCATAAGCCGTGTAGATTCTATCTGTGGTGGAAATGCAATCTCTGTCGTTTAGGTCAATTATGCATTCATCATCGACAAACCGCTTGACATGATTGGCCCTGTATTGGTACTCCTGCCGTATCTTCTCGACCGACTCTTCTGGAAACTTGCCTACCTTTCGGAGTAGTTTCCATCCTGCAAGTGCCAAATTCAGAAGACCTGACAGCTCTTCCTCGGATGTCAGTTCTGCCAATAGGTTTGTTTTGACATCGAAAGTCCGGTCAAATGGTAGTACTACCAGCCTTCGATAGTAGGCATAACCATCCTGAGTATCGGGTGGATTGTTTGCAGCAAAGACCATCTTTGCAAAGTTGCTAAACTGGAAACGCTCGCCGTACTTCTTCTGCGCTGACATTATATCGCCAGATGTCAGCATCTTGAACGGCCCCGTTTCCGGCAGCCTGTCGCTTTTCAGGTCTGCAAAGACATTGACGTATTTGTTATGGAGTTCAGCAGCTGCAAACCTATCCGATACCAGGCTGTGAAGGCTTTCGGAGCTGCAGTTAGCAAGGCCGAAGAACGCCTTTATGACATTGATCAGGGTGGTTTTGCCGTTGCTACCGCTGCCAATGAGCAAGAATGCCTTCTCATATTCTACGCCTCGGTGCAGCATGTAGCCGAACATCATTACTGCTGTCGGCACCTTTTCGCGCTCTAGAACGTCATTCAGGAACCTGCCGATTCGGACACACCTGGCCTTTGGGTTGAATCTCGCAGGAATTTGGCTCATTGAAAGGTAGGCCGGATCGTGTTCCCGCAGCTTGCCGGTATTGATGTCAAGCAGGCCGTTCTTGACGTTTAGAAGGTCAATTTCTGTGTCAAACTCCGAGCGGTCGACTACATTTCGATATCGGATATGTTCGATGACCTCGACCCTGTCGCGGTTCTTCAAGCGGTAACCTAGCCTTTTGACAATATACTCGTGAATCTCTGATTCCGCACCTTCCATGTAAATGCCATTTTTGTAATATCGGAGCTCTAGGTTATCCCGGATTGTTACGAAACTGTACTTTTGCATCAGCTCTTCGGCTATGGTGGCAATCAGGCTGTCTTTGCTCTCAATCTCCGCAGGTGGCCCCTTTGAGTCAGGACCGTAAGTTCCTGCTAGGCTAGATGTCATGCCGTGAGCTCCACCCTGAAATACTTCCTGTACCGCTTGACGCTCATCGCATAGTAGTACAGGTCTGAATCTTCTAGCAGCCTGGTAAGAACTTCAGAAAGGACGTATTTCCTGGCAGCGATGCTCTGCTGATATAATTTATCTTCAAGATATTCACCCAGGTCCTTGGCAGCTATGGTAAATTTCGGAAGCTCGCCTAGACACAGAGGTATCAGCCGCAAGAGCCTGGCGGCCTGTTGCTGGTATTGCGGCAACAGTGACAGCCGGAGGTACAGCTCATCGATGAGAAATTCCATCGTGTACGGCGAGCGTTCGATTTGAAGGATGGCGGTCAAAAACAGAGCGCCTCCGGGTCGGGGAGTTCATCCAGCTCGCGCCGGACGACTGGAAACATTTTCGGCCGTTTTTGCTTCTGCGGTAGGACTTTAACGCCAAGCCGCAACCCGATGCCATGAACCACCAGCCTCGAATTTGCATCCGCTATCAACCGGGCAATTTCCGCGATGAGGGGGACCGTCTCAAAATCGTTAACTTTATCAGATGATGCCGCATATTCTCTGTTAGTCATAATCCGTTTTCTCTTTTTTTTCTGTCAGCGGCCTTCCTCAGCGTGACAATGACAGACACAGCGAATTGTATGTCTCAATGTAGAATTGTAATAGATCCGTGAACATGCATCGCAGCCAAGTGGGCACTCCGCGATTTCAAGTTCTGGCAGCGTTACGGATGGTCTGCTTACCGACAATCGGCGGTTCTCCTGATAAGCTCTTGAACAATCTGGTCGAAAGTCTGGTCCTTGCTTCCCAGCTTTGCCAGATTGTCTCTTGTTTGTCTCTTGAGAACTATAGTAGTTCTCTCACCAAAACCTTTTAGATTTGGCATATCAAACATAGCGACAGCCCCAAAGTGATTGGAGAAAACCCGCACGATTGGCCGTCAGAAAAAGACAAGCGGGAGCTGTCAAAATGCGGCGGGAGCTTTGGAAGTCTTGCCTTAGTGCCTTCTGCGGCCGAAAGTCGGAAGAAACATACGTTAAGGAAAATAGGTCAAACTCTACTCATCTATGGTCAACTCAACACACAAGCATTGAAGGAAAAGTCGGGCCTATCTTCGAATGCTATTAACCGCGGGCTTAAGCAAATGCGAGACATGGGTCTTGTAGAAATTCAGCGGAGACCCTATAATGCGAACAATGAGAAAATATATAGCCTCAAAAAGGAGCGCGCTACATTCTACGTTTACTATCTATATAATTACAAGCGGATGAACGATGAAGCGAAGAAAAATAGTTATGACCATTATTGGGCCAAGCTAAGAATAACAAACCTTTCAGGTGTTGAGGACGATGGCCTACTGTTTTTCAGTCGAGAAGAATGCATCCGGCATTTTGGTCCAAGTTTTGCCGAACCTAGACTGATACGCTCAGGGAGTATACTGAAGGATGATTTCATTAGTGTCCCAATGAGGAAAATTCGGGCTACTTTGAATAACTCCCAAATTAAGAATATTGAGAACGAAATAATTGACCGTGCGCATAAGCGGTGGATTTGTACTGAATGCACCGAGCGAATCACTTCAAAATTAGAGATAGAATTACAGGTGGCAAAAAGAGCGAGCGATGAGAGGCGGCTAATCCGACGAAAAATATTGCTTGTTTTGACGGATATCGTAGGTCTTGAAGATAATATGTTGGAATGTCAAACCTGTCACCACCAGTGGCCAAGTACCGAACAGCCAAAGGTGATATTGGAGAGAAGATTTGAGAACGGCCAGCCGAAACTACTAAAGAAGAGAAAAAGCAGGTTAGGTACTGCTCAAATGCGCTCTGACTTTGGCTTGTAAACTCCTTTTTGAATCCAATCTCTTGCGGCCTCCGTCAATTTTCTCTGTCGTTCGACCTCGTTAGGAGTTGCTAGAATTTCAAGCAAAGTTCCGAGCTGATGTTGCAACTCGATATTGCGTTCTCTTTCCTGCTCAACTTGGCTCTGTATGTCCGCGCCTCTGGCCTCTAGGCTTGAAACGTCCAAGTAAGTCAAAAAAGGCTCTATCTTTCTAAAAATCACAAGCTTTTCCTTTTCAGACGTTCTCCAGTATGTACTAGAAGCGTGGCCTATGAAATATTCACCAAAATCTTGGTATCCGAGGTTTGAAATCGTGGTCTTTACGAACCTGCGAAATGAGTGCAGGGTTATTGCCCGCCTTTTGCTGTCTCCAAGCTGCTTGACCTTCCCGATGTCCTCAAGCATCCATGCGAAGTTTTCCCGCATCTTGTCATAGATATGCTTAGGCTCAGGATTGGTGCCGTCCGCGTGCCACATTCCGAATACGACATCTTCCGGATTAGCCCTGGGCGTTACAAAGTGCTGGCTTTCATTTCCGTCAGAATCGGTCAGTGTGGACCTGTGAGCCTTGTATTTTATTTTGAGCCAGAGCCTTAACTGAGTTGCTAATTCAGAAGTCAGATAGCAGGTGCGCTTTACCTTGGTCTTGGTTGATTCCGAGCGGAATATGACTACCGGGTCTTTTTCGTCGAGTCTAAGGTCTTGGATCCTTATGCTGCTAGCTTCATAGGCTCGCGCCCCGGTGGCCGCAAGGAACATCAAAAAAGTCTTGAGCCTGGCGTCCTTGCAGGAGTTGAGTATTTCGATAACGTCGTGCTTGTCTATGGCGTCAAGGTCTGGCATCTCCTTTCTCGGCAGGGCGACAAACTCCTTAAAGTCCTCAAGGTCAATGGCGATGCCGCAAAAGCGCATGAATTTCCTAGTTACTACCGTGATTAGCCTAATCGTGTTACCTGAGACCTGGTCGCCCCTTTCGTTCTTTAGATATGCAGCAAGGTCTGCAAGAACATCGTACGGGTTATGCTTGGCCTGCTTGATTTCGTCTATAAACGCATCAAGGTCTGAAACGCTGTATTTTGTAAATGCAAAGCTTGCAAAGTTCATGAGGTAAGACCTGTACGTCGTTGCGCTGTTTTCGTTAGTGACTGCTTTTCGTGCTACGTACTTTTGAACATACTTGCTCCGGTTAAACCGCTCGACCGCGTCTTTTCCGTAGATTTTGACTTGCACCTGCTGGCCGAACGCTCGAACAACCATAACCATTATTCAAAGCGCTATCTTAAAAGCTTAGCGTTTTAAGCGCCTACCGTGTTTGTATTATTTTAGTTTTAACCAGTGGCGCAAGCTAATTCCGTCGTGTTGTTTTGTTAGCTTCGTTGAGCTGACGGCAAATTATATCATAAGGGGCAGAATGGCCTGACTAAGAATGGCGACAGCGCTAACCGAGCCGCGGAGACTGGTAGAATACCCAGATGACTTGAGAGATTGCCGGAGCGTCAGATATCAGGAGAGAGACCTCCTCTATTACGTGGTCAAGACACCTCATGCAGAGCAGCATGCCGCTGCCCTGGTCGTCCTTGGCTATAAAATCGGGGAAAAGACGGACGTCGTTATAAAGGACCTTATCGAGACGATCGATGCAGGCGAGCAAGCCTCGGCCCGACGCAGGATTATCGAGGCCCTTCACCTCGACGGCAAGGCGTGCGTGCTTTTCATTTAGCGGGCACGCCGTCGGATGCAATGGTTAAATAGAGTACTTGAGAACTTTGTCTATTATGAGCACCCAAGAGCAGGAATTGCAGCAGATCCGTCGCAAGATCTTTGACGAGCTAACAAAGATCGTCGACCCGGAAATCGGTGTCTCTATCATGGAGCTGGAACTGGTTGACAAAGTTGACATCAATAATGACAAGGTAAATGTCGACCTTCACCTGACAAGCCCTTTTTGTCCTGCCGTTTTTGGATTCAAGATTGCCCAAGACGTGAGGGACAACATTTACAGATTGCCCAAGATCTCGGAAGTCAAAGTCAACGTCAGCAATCACTTCATGGCTGACGCGATTAACAAGCAAGTAAACGAAAGCAAGTATCCGACAAAAACACAGTAGGTCTGCTGCCTGCTGTTAGAGCAGGTCAAGTGTTTTCCTTTTCTTCTCGGCGACCCTATTTTCATTCTTAGAGAATCCTAGCAGGTGTCCTCTCAAAAGCTGGATCCCAAGCGCCGGATCCACGCCCTTGGGGCATACGGAACTGCATGATCCCGCGAAATGACATCGCCAGATACCGTGGCGGTCGTCTAGAACGTTTAGCCTGCTTTTTGTGTCCGCGTCCCTCGTATCCGCCGTGTAGCGGTACGCTTGGGCCAGCGCCTGAGGGCCGGGGAACTTGGTGTCGGTTGCAACTGTAGGGCACGCCGAATAACACAAACCGCATTTTATGCAGTATGAAAACTGAAGATACTTGTCGACGTCTTCCGGCGTCTGGATATTCTCAGTGTATGTCTCACCCTCCGCCCCCTGCCCTGAATTCGCCGGGGCTACGGGGTCGTCTCCTAGTATGTAGGGCTTGACATCGTGATGGTGCTTGAAGAACTGCGTAAAGTCAGTGACAAGGTCGCGGATGTGCGGAAAGTTGGAAAGCGGCTCAATGGTTATCGAGCTCCCCGAAAGTTCCGAAACCTTGGTGTAGCATGCAAGTCGTGGAATTCCATTTATCTTCATCCCGCATGAGCCGCACGACGCCATCCTGCAGGAGTACCTTATCCCAATGCTCGAATCCTTGTATGACTTGGCATAGAGAAGTGCATCAAGCACCGTAGTCCAGCGCTGGACCGGGACTTCAATGGTGTCAAAGTGCGCATGCTCTGATGTCTTTCTGTTTGCCCTAAAAACGCGCAGCGTGACGGAGGATCGCAGGGTTTCCTTTTCCTGCTTGTGAGCCTTTTCGGTGTGCTTTGCATCTGACTGTTCCGCGACTTTAACCTGTTCCATTTTTATTGCATCCCAAGACCGTTTGCCACCAAGATTGTTCTGGTGCCGAAGCCAATAATGCCCATCGCTCCTGCTATAGTACCGGCCGTTACCGCATCCTCCCAATGCTTGTTTTGCCTGAGCTCAAGGAGTATGATCCGCAGCCCGTTGAAACCGTGTATTGCGATCAGCACGAGAATTGATTCTAACAGTATGGCGTAAGGCATGTTGCTGTAGTTTGCTATAACGTTATTGTAACCGAGGCTAAGTCCAAATGGCATTATAAGCCTCATCATGATGTGCACTGCTACCACAAACAGTGCCGCAATTCCCGTTATGTAGTGTATTTTCATTATCTGGCTCTCTCTCACAGCCTAATCCTCCCCGAACAGCACCATGGCCCCGTAGAGCATTGCAACGGCAGCAAGTATCAGCGCAACCCAGATCCCCGATCTCTGCCTGTAATTCAGCGAAACAGCGTCATAGGGATAATCCGGCCGTCCCGGCTTACCGAGGCCCTTTCCACCATGGGCGAAAATCAACCTGATTCCGTTGACCGAGTGGTAAGTGCTCATGCCGATTACCAGAATGAGGATCATGTGCCCAAGCGGCGTCTGGGTCAGCGACAGCATGGCCTGCCATGCATCCGGTCCGCGGGTCAATGAGCTTGTCTCATAAATATGACCGATAAAATATCCGAGCAGGCCGACGCCGGTAAGCCTCTGCAGCCAGTAGGATATCCTCTCCCAGCCGTATCGCGACGGATTCAACCATGCCCTGAGCCCTTCCCTGTTATTGCGGTCTTCAAGTGATGTCATTTTATCAATATTTCCTCTCAACTGGGGCGTACCGCGTAAAGGTCACCGGGTGCCATGCCATCTTGGGCCCGTCTTCATTGCCTGCATAATATGCAAGCGTGTGGCGCAGAAAGTTCGCATCGTCACGATAAGGATAGTCGGTCCTCGAATGTGCTCCGCGAGACTCTTTGCGGTTAAGCGCGCCTATCAGCACAACTTCGGCTGTTCTGAGCATTGAATCTATCTCCATAACGTTGACAAAGTTCGTGTTGTATTCTTTTGCCTTGTCGTCTACATGTTTCCATGCGGATGCCTTTAGTGCCCTCACTTTCTTCAGGGCCTCGGCTAGACCCTGCTCATTTCTGAAAACATATGCCTTGTCGTCCATGGTGTCGGTCAGCTGCTTGCGCACCTCGTACGGGTTTACACCGCCTGACCCCCTAAAAACGCCATCGTAGATTCGCTTCTCTTCTTCTATCACCTGCTGCTCAGGAACCGAGCCCTTTTTGCCAGCCAGAGCGTAATTCGCCGCAAGTTCTCCCGTAATCTTTCCCCATACGATGCACTCTGATGTCGAGTTGGCTCCAAGCCTATTCGCCCCGTGGGTGCTGTTGCAAGCCGCCTCGCCAGCAGTCCACAGTCCTTCAAGTTCAGTCGCGCCATCGACGTTCGCGTGGATTCCGCCCATCATGTAATGACAGACCGGACGAACCTCGATTGGCTCGTCGATAATGTCAATGCCAGAAAACTTTATTCCGATTTCCCGAATTCCTGACAGTACCTCTTTGATTCGATCAGCGCCAAGGTGGGTGAGGTCAAGCTTGAGGCATTCTGCCCCGGTTTCGTGTTTGAATCCCCTCCCTTCCTGGATTTCCTTAATCATTGACCTTGACACTACGTCTCTCGGAGCAAGCTCGAGCTTGCCTGGCGCATATTTTTGCATGAAACGCTCACCCTTGTTGTTCACAAGGTACCCACCTTCTCCCCTAGCTCCTTCCGTGATTAGTATGCCGGAAGGCAGGATTCCGGTGGGATGAAACTGGACAAACTCCATATCCTTCAGAGCAAGCCCAGCGCGAAAGGCCATATCCAGACCATCCGGGGTCGAGGAATATGCATAAGTTGAGAAGCTGAAAATCCTGCCAGCGCCGCCTGTGCAGATGATGCCCGCCGGAGCACTTATGACGGTAAATGCTCCCGACTTCATTTCTATTGCAGTGAGGCCCTGAAACCTGTTGCCGTCCTTGAGAATTGAGGTACAGAACCATTCGTTGTAGAATTGAATATTATCGTATTTCTGGCAGGTGTCGTAGAGCGTCTGCATCTCGTAAAATCCGACCTTGTCCTGCGCAAAAGTTGCCCTGGGAAAGGAATATCCTCCGAACTTGCGCTGCGCGATTCCGCCATCCTTGCGTCTGGACCACGGCATGCCCCAGTGGTCCAACTGAAATATTTCGCGCGGCATGTTGTTTACTAGGCGTTCGGCCACGTCCTGATCGGCCAAAAAGTCGCTCCCCTTTATCGTGTCGTAGATATGAGATTCCCTGTTGTCCCCTTCGTCTTCATAAATGACTGCAGCCGTGCCGCCCTCAGCCGAAACTGAGTGCGAGCGCATTACCTGCACTTTTGAGATAACAGCGATGCTAAGCTTGCTGTCGACAGACGCCGCTGCAATTGCCGCTCGCAGGCCTGCAAGACCTGAGCCTACAATTACAATATCATGAGAAATGGCATCCGCCAACGGATAGTATCCCAATCGACTTGAACTTCGGTTGTCATAAATATCTTTGTCGATTGGTTAGTATTTTCACATTTCAATGCGAAAATATTAGCATTGGGCGTAAATGAATAAGATAGCCCCCTGCTCGGGTAAACGCTTTCTAGATCTTTGGGTCTCCTTCTTCGCTGTCGAGAAATTTGTTCTTGAATTCCCTGTAGACCTTTTGCAGAAAGTCGGCGCGTTCATGGTAGACAGAGTGGTAAACGTCTCCCGACTGCCGCTTGCCGTCATATTCTGCCTTCTTCCACAGTGCTTCGAGTGCGCTGTCTGTCTCCTCAAGCCTGTATCGCAATTGTGAAATCTTTTCCGGGACCATGCTCCTATTCATGTTCAAACTTGGGCATGATCCGTATTTATCCGACTGTATGTTAGATTTTGGAAAAAACGGAATGGGGGCTGTTTAATGCCCGTTTTTTCGACAGGCGCCTAAAAGATAAACACCAAACTGTAAAGAAGTAATTCTTTCCTGACTACTTTGCATTGACCGCGCACAACCTGAACGGACGTGATAATGCGAGCTCGATAGTTCGCAAAGTCTAGAGCCAGCGAGATTTGAGACCACCCGGTGATTTCAGATCGAGGGTGGCTTGCATTTTTGGAGCTTACTCATGCGTCAAGAATGCTGGCTGCCGAAGATAGCGAATTAAAGGGCCGCATAAAGGGGGTTTGAGATTGACCCGAAAAAAAGTAATCTCGCAGTCTGGACAGCCCGCGAATGGCGGTTGGCGTGCGGACTTGAATCTCCGCATGACCCCCCGATTTCAATTGAATAGCGCGGTGAACTGCTACGTGGCAGACCTGACCAACGGCACGCATCCGCATCAGACAAAAACCAACGGGTTGGCGGAGAAGAGGGGGCAGTCAAGTGCGGGGTCTTGTGAACAGAATTCTGGTTCGGATAATTCCCATAGGAATTTGATTTGAATGCAGCAGACTTCGAAAAGTAAGGAACTATATACTGAACGTTGTACTAGCAATTACAACACCAAAAACCTTATAATTTGAATGACAAAGAACGCGTATATTGTTCGGACCCATCGCTGACGTTCTCGTTCAGGCCTTTGGCCTTACCCAGACATGGATTAACAATTATCTTGTAAGTCCGTTTATCACTTTTACGAGAGGTTTCGAATTTGCTATCGTATTTGCCGCTGCGGTGCTGTTTTGCGCGATCAGCGTCTTTCTCTTGCTCCGTCAGGCAAAGCGGCTGCCAACGGCTTATCGCATAGATGTTACCGACCTGTTTGACCAGCAGACTTCGATTGACGGACTGCGCATTTTCTTTTCAACACACGATGCCGCGGAAAGCTACGCCAGAATGTATAGGCAGAACTTTGGCACGCAGTACAACTTTCGCGTAGTCGGCCTGAAAAGCCCGCACAGTAGAAGCGAGCTCCGACACTAGTTCTGAAAAGTACCATACTTTCAAGATCTGGCATCGCATAGCGCCGAATGCTGATTGAATCCGCCCGATTCGTGAAACATCAGGCCAGGCTCTTCCTTGAGATAAAAGCGAAAGCAGCCTCCATTTGTCAGGCTGACATTATATTCCCGTGAGGCGAAACTTGACCTGTGGACATGAGTAATGCAAACCCTTTCAGCAATGGCTTTGCCTGTAATAAACGTCTTAGGAACTTCAGGCTATCCTGCATTACACACATTTCTATCACAAATGCTTGACAGGTCTCACAGGTTCTCGCTGTTTCGAAGCAGGAAGTCGCTGTTCCTCATGTTAGCCGCGGTAGCCGCAGAAGTCCTTGAAGAACTAGTTTAAGGCGGCTCCGGAGCCTTTTTGTTTTGTTTGCCCTTCGCATTTCCGAACGTTAATAGCGGTTGATTCTCGCTTGCCATCTAGTTGTCAGTGGATCTGAGCAGATTCGTTTCCGACTCGCCAACGTTCAGAGCGTTCTTGGCTCCAAACACCTCCGATAACGATATCGTCGACCGAAGCAGGTCGCTCTTGGAAAAGTGCGGCATCCCGTCTGACCGAATTGAAGTAAACTATGACATTCAGTTGCTCGAGCCCGGCGATATTTATGCCAGCTTTGACCCGCCGGATCTTGTAGTCAGGCTGGTCTATGAAAAGAAGAAGAGTGGCCTTGTCAAAATGAAAAGCATCGCCATGATGAAGCTCTAAGGATTGAGCGATTGCCTTACTGCTTCCACTATGTCATTGAGCTTGTGCTGACTTTCGTTACCTGTCTTCATGTTGCGGAGGGTAAACTTCCCACTCTGCAATTCGCTTTCCGCCAGGATTATGACGGCGTCCGCGTCCTTAGCTGACGCATCCTCAAGCTGCTTTCTGAGGTTTTTCTTCATCATGTCATAGTCGGTTGCTATATTCTGCCCGCGTAACTTTGAAGCAACTTCCAACGCAGTGTGCCGCGCCGATTCGGCCGCTGATGCAACGTATACGAGCTTTTTCTTTTGAGAAGGCAACAAGCTTTTGCTTTGAAGCGATAACACAATTCGCTCAATCCCACCCGCAGCGCCAGTGGCTCCAATTTCGCTTCTTCCAAACGCGGAAGTGAGAGAGTCATACCTTCCGCCGCCGACAAGTGCACCCGCGCCGGGGTCCGCCAGGTCAAAGACCTCAAACACTGTACCCGAGTAATAGTCCAAGCCCCTAACTACTCCAAGGTCAATGACTACGTTTTCGACGCCTCTGGAATTCAGGGATGCCATGAGATCTGTCAGAAACGGCCAGCTTGCGAGACTAGAAATGTTCGGCTGTCCCGCGAGCAGGTCCTGGGCGCTGCCCTTATGAGAGCAGATATCCAGTAGGTCCAGGAGCTTATCTGGTTGCACTTTGCCTTCATACTCCTTGATGATCGCTTCTCTGCCTTTTTTTGGCAGTTTGTCCACTGCCCTGAACATTTCGCCAATCTCCCGTTCGTCGCTAGCACTCAAATTTGTGCGGATAAACTCCTCCAGAAGTCGGCGGTCATTAACATGAATTTTTACCTTCAGGCCAAGCGTCTGGAAAAATCGCGCAACAAACGCGATCACCTCTGCATCAGACTCGACGCTAAAAGGGCCGTACACTTCAATGTCCCACTGGTGAAAGTACCTGTACCTGCCTGCCTGGGGCTCGTCGTAGCGCCAAACACCTGCAAATGATGCGAGCTTTAGGGGGAACTTCAGGTCCCTCCTGCTTGCAACGTAACGGGTAAGCCCAATTGTCAGGTCAAAGCGAAGAGCGACCTTGCGATCGCCCTTGTCCATGAAAGAATACGTTTCGTTTGAAATAGCGGCGCCACTTTTGGCTTCCATAGTTGCCAGCAGCTCAACCGGTGTTGGTTCCATGATCTGAAAGTTAAACGCCTCAGCGGTTTGGAGAAACTTTTCCTTTACGTAATTTATAGATGCAAAATCTCCCGGCTCGAGGTCGCGCATGCCTCTTGGAAGGTCAAGCTTTACCACTACGCTTGTACGCGTTTTGCCAGCGCATTTAGATTTTGCGCTCTGAGTTATAAGAGACTTGCACAGGTCAATATTGCGGATTGGCCGGCGGATACAGATTCTTGGACCATATGACAGATGCCGTCATTGAGGCCTATGGGCCAACCCTTAACGAGGCGTTTGAAAACGCAGCGCTTGCACTAAACGACACAATGGTTGACGTAACGACGGTGAAGCCCATAGCTACCTTGGAACTGTCGGTGCAGGCAGAAAGCCTTACTGAGCTTTTATTCGAGTGGCTCGACAAGGTCATGCTTGTTCTTCTCGTCGACAGATTCGTGATGTGTTTGTTCAAAGTCGAAATCGTGGAAAAGGACGGAAAGTACTCGCTCCACGGAAAGGTTTCAGGAGAGCCGCTTGACCTAGCCAGGCATCCTTACAAGGTCGAGATCAAGGCAGTGACCTACCACGAAATGTCTATTGACAGGAAAAAGGGCGAGACTACAGTTCGCTTTCTGCTAGATCTCTAGGAAAGAAACAGGCCTTTACGACGCCAGATATGTGGGCATAAAAACTTTTTATACTATTATCTAGGAGCAATTGCGTCATGAGTTCATCTCACGAGCCAATCAAGGTAGTAGCTATAGAAGCTTTGGAGAAGAGAGGAGTCGATGTCCAGAAACTAATCAAACTGCTCACAGCAGGGGTGGGCGCCGAATTCACCACGTACTACTACTATACCATTCTGAGGATGCATTGCACCGGCCTTGACGGCGAGGGCATAAAGGAAATCGTAGAAGACGCAAGAATAGAAGACAGAAACCACTTTGAGGCGATGGTTCCTCGCCTTTATGAGCTTGGCGGAAGCCTCCCGCGCGACATTCGCAAGTTTGCAGACCAGGCCGGGTGCCCGGACGCCTATTTGCCTGACAACTGGCAGGACCTGACTTCCATAATGAAGGTTCTGCTTGAAGCAGAGCAGTGCGCTATTCGCTCCTGGTCTGAGGTTTGTGATCTGACCGCAAGCGGCAAGGATCCGCGCACCTATGACATTGCCCAGAGGATCATGCAAGAGGAGGTAGAACACGAGGCTTGGTTTATTGAGCTGCTGTCAAAGAGACCTTCAGGCCACTTTAGACGCAAGTTCGCTGGCCAGTCTCCACACACAGGCGCTCAGGGCAACCTGATACACCTGTAGATTTTTCAGGTTCCTTTCCTTTTCTTTTTTTCACGTGTCAGCAAATACCGCTGGAAAGCATCAAATGTTTGGGAATGGTTTCTTGGCTCATGACTTTGACCATGATTTGCCAAAGTGAAGAACTTGCAGACGGTAAAATGAAAAAGTTTCAGATAGGCCAAGTTGAAGTTCTTGCCGGCAGGATTCACGGGAGGCTTTTTGCCTGCAACAATACATGTCCTCACAGGGGAGCGTCCCTGGCGCTTGGGCATATCGAAGGTGATAACGTTGTATGCTACATGCATGGATACGAGTATAACGTCTTTAACGGGCGTCTCGTCAAAATGAAGTCCTGGAAAAAGGAAGAGACGTGGATGGAGCAGAGCCCCGCTTGGCGACAGTCGGGCGACCTAGAGTCGTACGACATTATCGAGCAGGACGGCGCAGTGTACATCAGGCTTGACAATCAAGGCGCTCAGTTGAACAAATAATATTGAAGTCGGAGTAGATGAGTCGTGGTGGTGAAAAAGAGAAAGCCGGTCTTGCTTGTGGACGACACGCACGATTCGCAGGTTGCCAAGACGCTGCTGTCGGAGCAGCAAGTCGAGTTTGTCGAGTATCATATCCGAAAGTTTGAGGAGAGCTGCTGCGGCGAACTGCCGACCACGAAAGCCCCTTCCATCTTCGCCCCCGAGGGACTTTACAAGGGCCTTGATGGCGTTCGAGAATTCCTACAAGCGAAGAGGAATACCAATGAACGACAGGAAGTAGAAAGCGATAGCGCCTACTGGTAGGTTTACACTCGATGGTTCCCTAGAACCATTGTTTAGGATGGGAGCAAAAGTGGGGTTTCACCCAGTCATGACACTAGAGGACTTGAAGAAGGGCATTCAGAGCATTCCAAAGTAGGCTATAGCAAAAACCGGGATCGAGACACAGCGCATTTCTCAAAGATTCCAATATCGGAATCTGGCAAGCAGTTCTTCGGGCCGTACTGAAAGTGTCAGCAAAAACAACCGAGAGCGGTAGAATTGCCTAGTACTTTAAAACCTACTTTCGGTTTGCGGCTAACATGGAGCAATTTCAAAACCTTCTAGCAACTGCCGCCCTTTCGGCGCTTGGGACGTTGGTCCTAGCCCATGTAATTCGTATGTTCGTCTGAGCATACTTCGTTTTCTTTTTTTTCAAACCACTGCAGCCGCGGGCTTGCTTACTGCTCAGGCGAGGGCTGGCAACCAAACTGTGTATAAGCGACGGATGTGTATAGATCAGTATGTCATCTGCTGAATTTCCGCAACCCGAAATCGCATACAGTTGTGACAAATGCGGCGAGCTCTTTGATTCAGAGGTCGATGCCCAGAAGCACAACCAAAAGACACACACTGGCAAAGTGGAGAACAACGATTCTGACCGCGGTTTATGACGCCATTAACGGCCCACAAGCCAAACCATAACATCACACCAACAGGTTTAACTGGCATGCACCCGATGAGGTAGTGCACACCAATTTCGGGGCTAGGCTGCACCTGGCGGCATGAGTATGTCCGGCTTCGGTTCTTGAAAAGCTGGTTCCCCTGGCCCTTCTCAACGTTGGTGATACAAGGATAGAGGCGTCAGCCAAACCGGTCTTCCCAATCTGATCTTTATGTTGTCCTAGGCATTGCAGCCTGCTTTTTTGCGAAATGCTCGCCTATTGCCTGGAACTCTTTCATGAACGTAGCCATGTCGTAGTTCATGGTATGCAGAACAGAGCTCCAGAATGTGACTTGGCCTACTATCGCACCCAGCTCTGCCAGCTCCTCGTTTGTTGCACCATGCATTTGAGCGGCTCCTCGATGGAACGTCTCACAGTATGGGCACTTCAAAGTTGCCGCCACCGCCAAGCTGATTAGCTCTCTGTTCTTTGGCGAAATTTTCGACTGTCCCATCATGTACGTTTTCATGATAGGCCACATTTGCACTAGAACGTCTTGCGGCACGCCGTCAAAGAATCCGGGTACGCTGCCAAACGTGGTTTGTATCTCATTTATTGTTTCCTGATAATTCATCAGGTATCGATAAGGGGCGCTTCTAGTAAGCATGGTAGTTGCCGACAGGAGTGGTTCTAGCGTGGATGCAAAGACATTCTAGAATAAGGGGCTGTCCGGCGGTATCAACAAAACGGAGGCGCTAACTGACTTTGCCGACATCTTTGAATCAGGCAAAAGACTTTATCATGCAGCTAGTCGGCCAGGCCCAGAGCACCGCGATTAATTTGATAGCCCACATTACACTAGCCAATGAATTAGACTAGTGTATGCCCAAGCTGCAACGCAATAATTACTGTCAACTTCCCGGGCCAAAAGTGCGGCGACGGCATCGACTAGCGCTTTGGGTTTTCGCTCATCGGTTCTAGAACCCCTCCAGTATATCTAACTAATGCCTAAATACGAGATTTGTCAGTCTGAAGTATAGCGGCAGCCATTTCTATTAAGAGAAGCAGGGGCAAGTCCAAATGTCTGAACCACATCGAACCAACGCCCCTGCCTGCACGAATTAACGTGCAGGTTAGCTATCAAGAACCCATGTTAATAACCGTGAAGCGAAGCACTTGAGACAAACATTGGAAGTCCGCTTACTGCAATCTTGACGCTGAATATTGGCTAGTTGGCCTTGTTCGATAGGAATGCGTGCTCGAAATAAGCTTTAGTCGCCGGTTAAGATTAAAAGCACTGAATGACAGGAGTAAGCCTAAATAGAACTGTCCGAGATTTCCTGCACGGAAAAGAAAGACGCGTTGAATACGGAGACTATTTTGATGCTTCTCAAAACCATTGTTCAAGTGACTGGCTCTTGCTTTCCACGGCCTTGTGCAGTTTGTCCAGAGTTCCGGTGACCCTGTCGGCTGAGAAGCCCATCTCGACACACAAAAAATCAATCAGTTTTTCGCGGTTTGCCTGGCCGAACGCAATCGATATTGCATCTCGTGGCTGCTCGCTTTTTAGAAATATATCGCGGATTTCCTGATACGGCACCTTTTCCAGTTCATCCTTAATCTTTTCAATCGCCTCAAGGCGACCGTATTGCTTGACAAGTTTGAGCGCGGTCTTGGGGCCTATGCCCTGAAATCCTCCAGGGTTAAAGTCGGTGCCTATCAGAATACCCACGTCAACCAGCTGCTCGTGCGACAGGCCGACTTCATTTAGAACGTCGTCGTGCTCTATCAGTTCAGGCTCGACCTCTACGTATGAGCTCTTGTTGGGCACCTTGCGCCTGCCGCTGATTGCCAAATTCCTTACGAGCTTTTTGGCTCCAAAAAGGATAGAGTCGTAGTCCTGGCTGGCTGCGCAGTAGGCAGCCCCGTTTCTCGTCAGTTGCGCAGCGGCTGCCTCGCCATCCGCCGGTGCCTGAACCACCGGAATCCCGAGGAGTTCGCAGAGCCGTTTCGATTCCTCAACCATTCGCGCTGTCAGGATTGCAGTTCGCTTTCCATACTTTACTGCGTCTTCCTCTCTGCCTTCTTCTACCGCAAGCCTGTATTTTTCTGCCGCCTCCTGCTTCATCTTGCTTCGCCTCTGGATCTCATGCGTTTTAAGCTCGTGTGCTTGGCCGTCGAAAACGTACAGGGGCCTGATGCCCTCGACAAGCAGGTTAATGTTCCTGTAAAAAAGGCCGCTAAGGTGGCTTGTAACGTCACCTTTGCTGTTCGTCAAGAGTTCTCCCGTCGGCCCGCGAATAATGGACAGAAACTGGTAAATCGTGTTAAACGCGTCTATGGCAACTACCTTGTTTGTCAGATCAGCTAGCTTTATCGGTCTAACAGAGTCTCCTAGCAGCGGTTTTAGGTCAAGGCCCATGGAGCTGTTCTTGGGAGCCTCGAAAATTTCTGTCTTTGCGTTTACTTGGTGTAGTTTCGCAAGGTCTGCGCAAGCCACGAGACTTCCTCCGCCGATTTGGCAAGCCTCCCGAGCTTCACGCAGTCTCGGATGTCCTTTGACTTTAGCTTGTTCCATACCGCATCCGGCACCGCGGCGGCAACCTCCGGCGAAATTCCCTCTCGCTTGAGGATGTGCGCGCATACTTCCTGAAAACTTGCAAAAGAATACTGCCGGAAGTAAAGGACCACGAAGCGAGATAATAGCGGGGTAAGCATCCTATCGGTTCCATTGCTTGTCGCAAAGACCCATGTCTTTAGCTGAGTGTTTCTGGTCCTCTGGTACTTGGTTTCAGAAACTATGCCGGTTTCCATCAGGCTCAGAAGCGCAGTCTGGTCCTTCATCGGCATGTGCTCGATTTCATCCACGATAAGATATCGCGGTCTTTTATCGAAAAGATAGTCTATCATGCCTGACTTGGTGCTGTGGCTGCCAAGTGTAAAATACGATCGCTCCAGCTTCATGCATTCTAGCATGAACAAGGTCTTGGCCGATGCAGGCGGCCCGACCAGAAGTATGTGGACCGGTTTTTCGGAACCAAATGACATCTGAAAAAGACGTTTGACATCGTCATAGCCGATAATGCTATCAAAATCGACGTTCTTTTCCGAGCCGACCAGTGACGTGGTATTTTGGAACTCAGCCTGAACCTCTCCAGTTTCGACCTCTTCGACTCCCACCGGCAAATCATCGCGCGCCATACTCATAGCCCCTGTTCTGTTGATCGATACTGCCTTTACGGCTTCCTGATAAATCAACTGTGCAATCCGGTTTACTTTTCTAGACCTTGGTTGACTTGAAAGCCGCGAATTGCAGCGATGGTGTCACTCCCCAACTTGATGGTAAAAGCCGCGGCATCGTCCGAAGGTATTTTTGATAATTCTTCGAGGAATTTGGCCTTGTCCCTGGTCCGTTCGTACATTCCTCCAGATTCCTTTATGCAAAGCGGGAACTTTTGCATCTTGACCCCACTTGCCTGAAGGTGCCGGACGAAATTCCGATACATATCGGTGTCATACCATTCCCCGGAACGTTCCTCGCAGTACTTTATCCAGACATCGATGGAATTTTGAAATAGCGCCTGGGCGCGCAGCTGCTCTAGGGTCATGTTAGCCTAACCAAAGTCTGCACGTTTCATTTTGGAGCCGCATCTGGGACACGCGCCACCCCTATACTTGTGCCCACAGGCGATGCAAACGTAGTTAACGCCGCCCCCGAGCATCCCTCCAAACCCTCCGCCCCCGCCCATACCCATCTTGGCAAGAGCCCGTTTGCGCATATAATACGAAAGCCCGATGAAAATCCCAACGGCAGGTATGATGCCCCACCAGCCGAGGAAATAAGTTAGAACGAAGCTTATGGCAAGGGAGGCCATGATCCATACCAACTGCTGAGCCATCCAGTTCAAGAATACCATAACTGATCCCCTTGTTCTTTTATTAAGTTTTCCAGAATGGGGACCCTTAAAAGCGAATTTTGCTGTCACGCTAATTAACCGGTGGCTACAATCCTATAGGTATTGCAAAAGAACCCTGCTGTGGCCGCCCCGTCTCTGTTTCTCCTCTGCGAGTCATGCCGCTGGTGCGCCACGTTCTTTGACAAGACCCGCGCTTCAGACCGATGCCTAGAGTGCAAGGGCTCGTTTCTTTCCAGCTTCCCAGTGATGCCCGATGAGGCATTCATATTCAGCTACTCTGAGAAACACGGCGTCGAGCTTGACTTTGTCCCAAGAAAAAAAAGGTCCAGCTAGGACTGCTCAGCGGAGATTTTGACGTCAAGGGCACCGCCGTTTCTGTCATACGCCGCTATGTCTTTGTCCTCGTAGGGGAAGCAGATGATGACAGATACATATCCAAAAAAGTGATTCAGGTCTTCAGGGGACGGCTTGTTGGATGGTCCCGGATGAGAATGAGCCATTCCTATGTAAGAACCGTCTGAGGGCAGCTGGTAGACTGGAAAGCCCGAGTAGTATGGACCGCTTATAGCGAACGGCGGTATTACAAGGCCAGTTACAAGTATGCGATTTTTTTTCCCTTCAACCTTGCCCTGTAGTATTAGCACCGCTTCGTTTGGATGCTTTGTCTTTGAAATTGTAATAATGCCGTCCGCGGCAGTCCTACTTAAAATCACATCCCGGCCGCGTCTCTCCGCCGGCTGGTTCGAGCCTTGCAATCAACTAGCTCTTGGTGCCGTGATCAATTTTAACATTAAGCAAATTTTCATGCGGGCTTCGAGATAATCGCGCGAGAATTTTTGTCCTAGATTCTGCTTGACGCGTCTTCTAGGTCTAAATCATCTTACTGCAGATAGGGATAATAACCTGCCGTGCGCATAGCATTTGTAACCTGATGACAAAGAATGTTTCTGGCTAAAGACAGTCCAAAAATTATTCTCCGAAGGGGCAGCGTCGGGAACGACTCAGACGGAACGCCGTTGCTTATTAACCACCGTGGCGAGGCCTACCGGGTAAACGATACGGCGGTTTCATTGTGGAATATGTGTAACGGCATAACTTTTGATGATTTGTTTCATGAGGTTCTTAGAATTTCAAGCGGCGATCAGGAAGATGTTAGAAAGTCCCTCGGCAAGATGATTCAACAGCTCCGCAAGATCGCAGTAGTCGAGCTCAAGGAATTAAAATAAAAAACCCTCAGGTCTCTCGCAGGCCGCAAATTTCAAAAGCGAATGCAATATAGCCTGCAATTCTGCCGCCTCGCCTGTACGGGTAAAAGTTGGCGGTCTCTTTCGGCATCAATTCATGCTTTATCATCGCAGCCTCTTCCTTTGAAAGCGAAACCCTCGCGAGCCTTTCTTGCAGAACATTCGACCAAGGGAGCTGCGGAAGCGGATTTTTTATGTTTGCAATTATCGCAACGACTCTGTTTGGGTTCTGCCTGTCAAGCACAACCGAGTAAGAAACGTCCTCTTTGTCTCCAAAAGGGTCGTAGACACAGCAAGGGTCTATCTGAATATACTCCCTCAGCCTGTCCCGCAGCACATCGGCCAATGCTGATGCAGTGGCAAGGTCTGAAAGCGAGAGGGACCTGACCTCTTCTACTGTCGGGATTCTAACCGAGGTTGCCAGCATACTCATTGCCTTCAGGATGACTGCACCTGAATATAATTTTATTACAAATAAAAAACGCATAAATGACAAGGCGATAACAAGAGTCGCTGAAAAGGGCCGGGGTACCCAAGCTAGGTAAGTCAACTTGACCCTAATAGGGGTCAGCCTCGAGATCACATACTTTGACGTGCCAGCTGATGTCCTTCGGGACTCGAGGGTTCAAGTCCCTCTCCCGGCGCCATTTACAACTCGGGAAGAAACAAAATTATTCTTGAAACGCTTGATCTCTCCTGCAATGAAGAGTCTAGACGGAGCTGACCAAAATATGATGTACAGTCTTTCTCTGAGCACCGTATATGGTTTGCAGAGACAGGGAACTAGTGCCTGAGCTGTCTTTCCGAGAGCCATCTTTCTGCATCGATGGCAGACATGCACCCAAATCCCGCGGCTGTTATGGCCTGCCTGTACCTGTGATCGTGCACGTCGCCCGCAGCAAAAACTCCTTCCACGTTTGTCCTTGTATTGTTCTTGAGCACGATGTAGCCCTTGTCGTCTAGTTCTATCTGGCCCTTGAAAATCGAGGTGTTTGGCTCGTGACCTATGGCAACAAAGATTCCGCCGGCGTTCACAGTTCTTTCTTTGCCTGTCTTGATGTCCTTTATTAGCACGCTTGAAACCTTCGAGCTGCCTTTGATGTCGGTGATCGCGTTATTCCAGATAAATTCAATCTTGGGGTTCTCGAGGGCCTTTTCCTGAAGAATCTTGCTGGCCTTGAGCGTGTCTCGGCGGTGCACTACCTTGACAGACTTGCCGAACTTTGTAAGAAATGTCGCCTCTTCCATGGCAGTATCTCCGCCCCCGACCACGACAATGTCCTCACCTTTGAAAAAAGGGCCGTCGCAGGTGGCGCAGTATGATACGCCGCGCCCCCCAAACTGCTGCTCTGCAGCGATGCCCAGCTTTCTTGGCGAAGCGCCCGTACAAATAATGACAGCTTCGGAACTGTAGGTTTCAGAGTGAGTGGTGATTGTAAAGGGCCGCTTTTTGAAATCGACCTGAATGACCTCGTCGTCAACGATTGTCGTCCCAAACCGCTCGGCCTGCTGCCGCATATTCATCATAAGTTCAGGCCCAAAAATGCCGCTTGGAAAGCCTGGATAGTTTTCCACTTCACTAGTAGTCATCAATTGTCCGCCAGGCAGCGTCCCGGATATGATTAGCGTCGAGAGCTTTGCGCGTGAAGTGTAAACGCCTGCAGTGTACCCTGCCGGCCCGGAACCGATGATTAGCACGTCAAAATGCTTGCTGTCTTTGGCGCGATCTTGACCGTCTTCAGGCAAGTCCGTCCGGAAATGATCCGGCGCCGACTAATAATCCGATCGCCATCGTAATATTCCTGCATGCCCGCCACGCGCATTTTACTGATTACTACATAGCATAATGAAAAAAATCAGGCAACAAGACATAATGTTTACTGTTTTTCAAACAAAGCCGCAATGGCATTGTATGTCGCGAGCACGCCGGAGTGATACGTGCAGAGGGATTTGGATATAAGTTGAGCGTGAATCAGCTCCTCCTGCCAGTGAGCATTGAACAGCCTGCAGTTTGAATTTAAACAGAAAGGCTCGCCATCCAATAGGCTGTAAAAGACGGCCTGAAGAGCCATGCCTGCAGCCACTGCGTCAAGCCTCGAGTCACCAACAGACAGAAACCTGCCTCGGATTTTTCCTTCCGCGTCCTGCTGCGAGGAGCCTCGCAGCAGGTCAAAATAATATTCCCTTGGCCTGGCGGGTCCATCAATGATGCCCGGAATGGAGACAAGCGACGGGATAGAGCAGAGAACGCTTCGAGCGTGGTACCTATAGTCGTCTTCATCGAATGTGAGGACGAGCATGTCTGAAATAATTATGTGCAGGTGTTCGGGCGAGGGTTCGGAATCCGAGAGGAGGCTGCCCAGCGTCCTGAGCAGTTGCCATCCATCGTACATCTGGATGCCATGCTGCCCTGCTCTTTCTCGGGGTTGGCTCTCGAAGGGTTTTTTCGTATCGATTACTGCAGCGCGGTCCAGACAAGACTGCAAGTACGGACTCAGACTGTGCGAGCCCAATACCGCCGGCCGAATGTCTATTGGTGAGTATGGAAAATACCGTTCAAGTTCGGAAGCTACCTGATTGATTTCGACACCCGCACTCTCTGCTGCCCCGTAGAGGTGGATGAATTTGAAATTCAATGCCGATCATGCGGAGCTGGTCGAATCAGGGTTGCACAAAAAGTGAAGGGGTGAAAAGCTGGGCAGGATATCTATCTTGCCTTGAGCCTGGGCGGATTCGGCGTTTCCTTCAGTTTGCCAAGTGCGACTTCAGCTGCTCTCTTGCCCGACAGGAGCATAGAGCCAAACGTGGGTCCCATGCGGGGAAGGCCATGGGTCTCCGTCACCGACATTCCCGCAGCAATCAGCCCGGGGTAGACTTCGCCGGTATTGTTCACCACCGCGTCCTCGCCTCCCTCCACCCACATCGGGTCCATGCCCTTCCACTTCACGTAGCCTCTGTCCATCAGTCTTTTGACCGCGACTGAATCGTGCCCGGAAGCGTCAATAACAATCTTGCTTTCCAGTGCCACAGGGTCTACGCAAGTAATGTTTCTCGGCAGAGCCGAAACCGGCATCCAGTTGACGACAACGCCGGAAACCCTCTTGTTCTTGAGTACAAGATCGTCGAATTTTGTCAGTTGCAGGAATCGAACTCCTGCGTCGCATGCAGCCGCAATAAGTTTAGAACATGCGTGCGGACCCCATGTGGCATACAGCCCTTCAGAAATCTTTCTGTAAGGCACTCCAAGCTCATCCCAAATCTTGTGGGCTGGTGCTCGAACGGTAACCGGATTCATCATGTATCCTCCCACCCAGTAGCCGCCGCCAATGTAATTATTCTGTTCAACTATGAGCGTCTTTATTCCCGACTTTGCAAGATCTCTTCCCGCAGTCAGCCCGGCAGGACCCGCGCCGATAATTATAACGTCTGAATCCGTATACTCTGTCATTGTCTCATGAAACATGTCTGCAATGGTCCGCGTGATCTCCTTCTCGCTAACGTCGGCGAATATCTTTGTCATTGTAGGCAAATCACCGCGGCTACCTATTAATACATTGTCTAAGCGACGCTCAGCCGAAGGTCTTGATGAAATTTGAATAAGCGCGCCTGATGCCGCACTTGACAGGCGGGCTCTTGAAACCATAAGCGCTGATGCATTCAGAATCTTTTGCGTTCCCCTTGCTTGCAGCGGCGCGTACAACATCTAAAATTACGTTTCCTGCGTTAGGGCCGTCACTTGTCCGCAAAGTGAGATCCATGATAATCCTGCTTCCGAGAAATCCCTCGCTAGACATCCAGTAGTAACTGTTGCGTGAATCGCCGAGAAAGTCGGTATACTCGGTTGTGCCAGCGACGGATTCGAACTTGTACGGGGCCTCCATTCCTATAGAATCGGTCTTCATTTCACGCTTTTGCATTTTGATGTGCTCGTCCATGGTACGCTTTGTCTCCAAACTTCCACCCACGTCGAGCTGGTAGCTCTTTGTCACGTGGACTCCTCTTTCAACCATAAAGTCGATCATCGCCTTGTGAAAGGCGGTTCCGCCAAATTGGCTGAGCAGGTCGTCACCGGCTAAAACCAGTTTTTCCTTCCGGAACTGTTTTCGAAGAGACGGGTTCGAGGCTACGGATGCAGGCGTAGCATTCACAAATGAAGCGCCACTTTTCAGAGAAATCCTTGCATACTCTGAACTGGTCTTGTCCATGCCAGACGAAATGAGGCTGACTACAACGTCTGCTCCCGAGTCCTCTATCAGCTTTCCCATTTCCTTCGCACTAGCCGTTTTCACTTCAAGCTTTTGTGGAGCCTCTGTGTCGAAAACGTAGCCGGGGCTTATTTCAACCTTGGAGTCTTTCAATTCAAAGGATCTGTCAGGATATAACGCCCTGTGTGAAAGCGGTTTGCCGACCTTGGCCGGGTCGATGTCAAATGCGGCCACTACCTTCAAATCGGATGGCCGGAATCCGCCGATCTTCTCGTGCCAGAGACCTATCTTGTTTTTTGGGTTAGAGTAATAGGCCAGCCCCTGGATGAAGGTGCTGCCAACATTTCCGATTCCCACGACGGCCAGTCGGGCTTCGCGCATGCAGGTGCAGCATCAATGAAGTATAGATTTAATCGTTTAGAAGACAATGGAAAGAGCTGAATCTTCAACAATTCAAAAGGTGCGTGAAAAAGCGCTAAGGCTGGTCCTTTGGCGGGACCTTGCTTACCGCGTTGCCGCCGCGGACTTTTCCGTCAATCTTGTCGATAAGACCGAGAATCGCGCTCTTGTTTGCATTGAGGTATTCCTGGCCTCTGTCATTTAACCGGATCTTGTAGAGCCGGAGGTCGCGGTGCTCGTCAAAGAACTGCTCTACCATCGCACTGCCGTGTTTGGCGGGATTAACGAGCTCATCAAAGCAATCAAGGGTTGAAGCCAAATCTCCTCTGCTTACGGATTCTCTGGCCCGTCCCAGGACCTCGCTGATGTCTTTAAGCTGCTGCATTGGCGCTGAAATCTGTCTGCTGCTAAACAGACCGGTCCGCTTCGAAACCCCGACCTTTTCGGCAATTTCTTTGGTTAGCTCGTAATACTCGTCCTTACCCGTAAAGCCCTTCTTCTGGATTTTTCTTACCAACCCCTTCATGGCAAGGCGCATCAAGGCGTCTTCTATCTCTGCCTTGTCCATCCCAGTAACCCATACTATCTTGCCGACGTAATCGTAGCCCTGCCTGATTGATTCCAGTACAACGACCTCTATGATTCTCCTGAAACCCTCCTCCGCACGAGCGCTCTCAAAGTCGCGGTCCCGCACCGCCTTGCGCGCATTTTGAATGTCAATTTCAATAGAACGCTTCAGGGCATCTAGGCCTTCGTCAACCCTGCCATTGAGTGTCATATAACATGCCTTGTTGTACCAAGACATGCCGTCGTTTGGATTAATATCAGTGGCCTTATCGCAACACTCGATTGCCTTCTCGTAGTTCTTGAGCTTGTAATAAGCAAGTCCCTTGAGATTCCAAGCCTCAGCATTATTGACGTCTATTGCAATCGCCTTGTCGTATGCCGAGACTGCGACTGGATATTCACCCAGGTGAAAATGCGCATAGCCTTTCTTTATCCATGCGTCAACATAATTCGGATCCTGTCTAAGCGCCAGTTCGAAGCTGCGCACTGCGTCATGCATCTTCTCACTCGACATGTAATTTAGACCCTGCTTGTACAGGTCACGCTTTTGATAATCTGCTTCAGAATAATTCGACTCGAGCGAATCTTCGGAAGGTTGATCTGCCTTCTTGGCGTCCCTTCCAAACAACCTGCCCATTGCTCAAAAATTACCTTTCGGAAGATAAATAGATTATGTTGCCCGAAAATGCCACCATTTACAAGTCTTTTTTAACCGCCAGAGCAATCTTCAGGCATGGTCGGATCCGAAAACCAGCACGGAAACAACGTAGAGTTTAGAATTCTTGATTACACCGTTGACGGCAGCGACACGGTCTCCTTTGTGCTCGAGGATCGCACGGTGGTTAAGGTGAAAGTAGGGATCGAAAGGGTCGGCGTGGCGACTAATTACCGCAATCCAGACGGCTCTCCCCACTACGCAGTGAATACTTCGGTAAAGCTGTACATAATTCCGAGCGAGAGAAAGTTCACTATTCCAAAGTCTCAGATCCAGGGGCAAATCCCTGAAGCCCTTCCTGGGGGAAAAGAACCACCAAGCCACATAGCGTGAGCCAAAAGCAATTGTTGCTCTCTGTTATCTTCTAGAGCCGAACTGGTTTCCTTTTTTATCCAATACTAGCGCGCCCTTTGCAATGAAGATGCGGCTTTTCGCAAGTTTTCTTGCGGCCATAATCATTGCGTCTGGTATGTTGGGCGCGTTTTATTTTACCGGAGCCCACATATCTGCCGCACAAGTACAGCGGCCGGTCCTCACGGTATCGCCAAGGGTGGTACCGCCTGGAGCGACTATTCACGTCACCGGCAGCGGATTTGAGCAGCAGTCAAGCGTGAGCGTTTCCCTTGCAAAGGTTCTGTCAAACACGACTTTTGAATCTGGGAGCGCGTATCTTGTTCGGAGCCCCGCCGCCGCGGTTTCGCCAGGGGTTTTGCCAACGTCCCTACAGGCAAAATCGAGCGGAGGAATCTTGGGCAATGCGCTTAGTGCACTCTCGAATCTGTTTGGAGGGGCAGTACCCGGTACAAACAACAGTTCAACACCCGGCAGTATATCGAGTGGCAACACCTCCAGCACCACAGGCAGCACGTTCGCTGACAATTCCACGCTACCAGTAGCTTCGCAACATACCCTGTTTGTACTCCAAAGCCAGCCTGGTGCTTCAAGTAACGCCACACTATCCTGTCAAAATCAGACGGTCGTGCAAGTACCACTCAGTGCTTCCGGTGTCACGGTCGCCAACGTTCCATCCGGAACCCAAATCGATCAAAGCTGTTCAGTCACAATTGCGAGCACCTCGGGACCAGTTGGGCAGAATTCTACCTTTAGCAACGTAACTTCGCCACAAGCGGGAATCGCGCTCTTTAGCAAGGTCGTCAAATCAAACAGCCTCGGTGGATTTAGCGGCCAGGTGCGAATTCCGGCTGCAGCCGCGGGCGAGTTCGCGGTCCTGGCCCAAGGTACAGGGGATGCAAACGGATTTGCGATCGTAAATGTCCGGTCAGCAACAACCGCTACTCCACCTCCAGCTGTGACGCCACCAGCTAACCAGACTTCTAGTGCAAACCAGACGGCCTCCTCGAGTTCTAATTCTTCTAATGCCACGACAACTAGCACAAACACCACAAGTCCGGTCTCGCCTCCTGTGCAAAACAATAGCGCGCCCCCGACTACCCAATCTACACCTCCTGCCGCAACCTCAAACGCCGCAGGCAATTCGTCATCCGCAGCCAACTCCTCAAGCAGCGCCTCTTCAAGCTCGAACAGTTCCGCAAGTGCAAACGTCCAGGTATCTGAGAACGAGCTTCAACCAGGCTCACCTGTTGCAGTATCTGGCTCCGGGTTCAGGCCCCAGGTCCCTGTGCAGGTGTTTATCAACAATGTCCAGATAACGAACATCATCACCAACGTCCAGGGTTCTTTTGACACAGTCATCGTGGTTCCGACAACGGTTAATTCTGGCAGCGCAAACGTTGTCGTCAAGGCCCAGCAAACCAATATCTCAAAGCAGGTCACAATCGTGCAAGCACCACCATCTGGAACCGTCCAGCACACGTTAATCACGTTCAATGCTGTCCTTGCATCAAGCGGAACCCAAGCTCTCAGCGGCGCACCGGTTACGGTTCTTGACTCAAGCAACGGACACATTGTCAAGAAAGGCAAGACACCACTAGAGATCAACGACCTTCCAAAGGGAACCTACTCTGTGTTCTATTCTGACTTTGGAAGCTATTCGTTTGTCTCGGCGGCCCCTGGAAAATGGACTGCGACAAACAATGGCGGTGCCGGAATAATCGCGGTGTCCGGTTTCAAGGACATGACCATAACTGCAATGTACGCTAACAAGCCTGCCCCACCTCCTGCGCCATCACCAGTAAAGAGCAGCATGACGCTCGCAGCCCAGGACACCTCCGGAAATCCAATGCCGGGCATGTTCGTAACAGTCTATAGCTCAGATGCCAGCCAGATTGTGCAACAGGGCTACACCACGATGAAAGTAACCGGACTGCTTCCTGGAACATACCCTGTGTTCTTTGCGAACTTTGGATCGGCCGTGTTTGCAAGCGCATCTCCCGGTGCCTGGGTCCAGACTCCGTACGGTGGAGCAGGACTGGTAACTGTGCCCGACGATGGCCAGTCCCACGACATAGCAGTGACGACGGTGTACCAGGTAAGTCAGACCACCATTCAGGAACAGCCTTCAATACAGGCACCACTGGACCTCTCCGGAACCATCTACACTATCACGGCGAATACGACCCAGCCTTCCGGCCCGCAGGTGATCTCTGGAACTTTCCACCTCAAGGTGTCCAGTGACAACCCTGCCCAAGCATCACTGTCGGCATACATGGTCTCCGCTAACGACGATGCCAACCCTAATGTCTCAATCGACTCCCAAAGTAGCAGAGACCACCACACGCTCCAGATAGTTGACTTGAAGCCATCTGCAGCCGGAGCGATCGGCCCTAACGCCTACGCAATCGCCGGAACGGCAGACCTCCTGGTCGATGGAACCAAGTATGCAAGCAGCGAGAAAGTGCTAGTTACAGTGTCCGGAGGAGATGACCTGACTCCGACTAACGTGCAGATAATCTTCCAGGGCAAATCACCTGACTCTGCTGCAAACAGGTTAGACACTCTTTACGGGGCGGTAGACCTAGGACTAAAGTAAGAACTGACGCATAACTGGGCGTGCGACTGCGCCCACCTTCCTTTTCTTTGATTTTGTGTTAAAGAAACTTTAAATCATATTCAAAAAGAGTCTAAGCTGCGGCCTGTCATGCGCGGTCTTGCTCTGATAAAGCTCGGTGGCTCTATTGTAACCTTCAAAGAGCGAGCGGTAGCCGCTAACGAACATTCGATAGCCAAGATCTGCTTGGCGCTTAGCCAAATTACTAGCGGGGCTCATCGGCGTCCCCTTATCGTCGTTCACGGCGGGGGCTCTTTTGGACACTACTGGTCGGTTAGATACGATATGCATACAAAACCATCTGCCTACGATCCACTCGGAGTCGGAATAGTACACGACTCGATGGTCAGGCTAAACGAGATAATCATAAACAACATGCTCCAGAAAGGAATCCCTGCGTACTCGGTCCCGCCATCCGTCTTTACTCGTGCAAGGGTGCCAATTGCAGACCGCATCAAGGAGCTGGCGGCAATGACTGCCAGCGTCGTGCCCGTGACTTTTGGCGATGCAGTCTACACCGATGCGAAGAACTATAGCATCTTGTCCGGCGATTCCATCATGACGATTCTTGCAAAGGCACTCAGGCCGGAAAAAGTGATATTCGTGACAAATGTTGACGGAATTTACGAGGATCTGAAATCCGGCAAACTCGTGGAGGAGATAATCACGGGCAGCAAATCCTCGGACCGCGCAATAAACTTCTCAAACCTTTCTGGTGCCGATGTCACGGGGGGCATGCAGCGCAAGGTAACCGAGTCGCAGGAAATCGCATCACTTGGAATTGACGTTCACATCATCAACGGGCTTGAGCCCCAGAGAATTGTCGATGCCATCGAAGGAAAGAAGGTAGTTGGCACTATCGTCAGGCGAGGGAGCAGGTGAGAAGTTCTGCCCCCCGATACCTCGAACATTTCGGACGACATACGGATTATCAAGGAGCGAAAAAGGGACGGAATCGAGATCCCCCTGCACAAGGATGTCCAGTCAAAGGCGATTTCCACTTATCTTGAATGCGTCAGGCTGGTCCACAATGCCTTGCCGGAAATAGACCTCCAGGATGTAGAAACATCTGTGACGTTTCTTGGTCACCGGTTTTCTGCCCCGCTTGTAATAGACTCTATGACCGGGGGTACCGACGAGGCCACTGTCATAAATGGGAGGCTGGGCGAGTTGGCCCAAAAGGCCGGACTTGCCATGGGGCTTGGCAGCCAGCGCGCGGGGCTAAAGAGTGAGGAACTAGCCTCGACCTACTCGGTGGCCCGTAAGAATGCCCCGGACGCATTTCTAATCGCAAACATCGGCGGTGCCCAACTTGCAGCAGGGCTGGGCATAGATGAAGCCCGGAAAATCGTAAAAATGATTCGCGCAAACGCCCTTGTGGTGCACCTCAACCCTCTGCAGGAGCTCGTGCAGCCAGAGGGCGAACCGCGCTACAGGGGAGTGCTTGGAAAGATTTCCGAGCTTGTACGAGAAGCTGGCGTGCCCGTTATTGTCAAGGAAGTGGGCGCCGGGATATCCCGCGAGGTTGCTATAAAGCTGGAGATGGCCGGCGTCTCGGCGATAAATGTAGCCGGCGCTGGCGGCACCTCGTGGGCGGGCGTTGAGAAGGTCCGAGCAGATGCAGTAAACAATGAGCGCAAGTCACGTCTTGGAGGTCTGCTCTGGGACTGGGGCATCCCGACTGCGCTGAGCCTCATTGAGGCTCGCAGAGCGGTAAAGGTTCCGCTGATTGCGTCCGGCGGCCTGCGCAACGGTCTGGATGTGGCCAAGTGCGTCGCGCTCGGTGCCACGATGTGCGGAATGGCTCACCCATTCCTCTTGAGGGCTTCTCAATCGGGTGCAAGCCTCGAATCGTTTGCGCAAGAAGTTCTGGACGAGCTGCGCGGCATAATGTTTCTCGTGGGGGCCAGAAATGTTACTGAACTTCAGCGCTCAAGGTATATATTGACAGGTGCTCTAGCAGAGGAGATCAGCGTCCGTCCATGAGAACCAGCGGAATAAAGGGCGAAATGGAGGCGAGTGCTTCTACCGTTAGCGATTTTCTGTTGTCACAACTGGCCGGCAAGCCCAAGGAGCTCTACCAGGCGTCTGCTCACAACATAAAGAGCGGCGGAAAGCGGCTGCGCCCGTTTATGGTTATCAAAAGCTGCGAACTTCTGGGTGGTTCACTGAGTCGAGCACTTCCCGCCGCAGCTGCAATTGAGCTGGTTCACAATTTCACTTTGGTCCACGACGACATAATGGATAACGATGACGTGCGTCATAATTCTCCGACCGTTCACAAGTTCTACGGACTTCCGCTTGCCATACTTGCGGGCGATATCCTGTTTTCAAAGGCCTTTGAGATACTTGTCATTCACGGCAGGAAAAATGGCGTCGCCGCCGACCGGATTGGCGAGATGACCTCGAGGCTGGCGGTGGGTTGCACCGAGGTTTGCGAAGGCCAGGCGACCGACGTAGGTCTGGCATCGCAAGCCAAGTTTCCAACCGAAGCCGAATACATTAGCATGATAGGCAAAAAGACGGCGGCGCTCTTTGACGTCGCCTGCAGTCTGGGTGCATTGTCCTCGACATCGAACCTTGATCAGGACGTGCAAAATCTCTCTGCATTTGGAAGGCACATTGGAATTGCCTTCCAGCTGGTCGATGATCTAATTGGAGTAGTGGGCGACTCCAAACTGACAGGCAAGGCCGCCGGCAACGACATACGGGAGGGCAAGAAAACGTTTCCAATAGTGCTTTCGCTGCAAAAGGCAAAGGGCGACGACAAAGACAAGATCCTGAAGGTGCTAGGTTCGCATAGTGCATCGCCCATCGAAATTAACGACGCCGTGCGGGTCGTTTCAGACCTCGGGATCGAGAAAAAGGTCAGGGAAGAAGCCAAGAAGCACATGGCGCTGGCGCTAAAGTGCCTTGGCAGTTATGCACGCTCCGATGCGAGGGACTCGCTGGAACTTTCTGCCGAATTTGTTGTTGGCAGGAGCCTTTAAGTCGTATGTCTTCAGATGGCGAGCTCGGCCGCCTTCTTCTAGCAACTGCCCTGAAAAACGCCGTCGAGCACTCTGGCAAAGCACAGTTCGAAGCCGTAATGGCGAAGGTCATTGGTGCCCGACCTGATTTGCGCTCGACGATAAAATCGATTATTCCGGAAATTAGGGCCGTCGTTGAGAAGGTCAACTCGATGTCTCCCGGCGCGCAAAAGACCGAGCTAGAACAGTTGACACCTGCGGCAACAAATGCCTCGCAGCCAACACAAAAGAGCACAGAACCGCGTTCCCTTTCTCCGCTAAACGGCGCGGTAAGAGGACAGGTTGTTACCAGGTTCCCGCCAGAGCCCAACGGGTACCCTCACATCGGTCATGCTAAGGCTGCCATCATTGACGAAGAATATGCACGGATGTACGAGGGGCGACTTGTCCTGCGCTTTGACGATACCAACCCTGCCAAGGAAAAGTTGGAGTATTACGACGCCATCCGAGAGGGGCTTGATTGGCTTGGAGTAAAACCAGACGCCGTCAAGAACACCTCGGACGACATCCAGATACTTCAGAATCTTGGAAAAAAAATGGTCGAGGCCGGCGGGGCATACGTATGCACGTGCGACGTCGAGACTATTCACGCGCTTCGAGCCAAGGGGCTTGCCTGTCCCTGCCGCGATGACGAGTCGGCAAACCTTGAGAGGCTTGACATGATGTTTGGCGGTCGATATCAGCAAAACGATGCCATAATCCGGTTCAAAGGCAATATGGCAGACGATAATACTGCGATGCGAGACCCGACACTGTTTAGGATCATAGAGGGAAACCATCCCCTGCTCGGCGACAAGATTCGGGTCTGGCCTACCTATGATTTCGCCGCGCCGATTGAGGACAGTCTGGACGGGGTTACCCATGCAATGCGCACCAAAGAGTATGAGCTAAGGAACGAACTGTACTTTGCGATTCTAGATAGGCTATCGCTGCGAAAACCGCAAATGATCGAATTTTCGAGGCTGGAATTTGAGGGAGTGCCTGTTTCAAAGCGCAAGTTAAAACCACTCATCGAAAATGGCTCGGTCTCAGGGTGGGACGATCCTCGCCTTCCTACGCTTGCCGCATTCCGCAGACGCGGGTTCAGGCCCGAGGCCATCCGCAAGTTCGTTCTGTCGCTTGGGATAACGCTTGCCGAGACAAAACCGCCCTTCGAGGCACTCGAGGCATACAACCGAAAGTTAATTGACCCCGTCGCTCCGCGGCTCTTTTTCGTCGAAGACCCGATTCCCGTTGAAATAGAGGGTCTTGAACCGCGAAAGATAACGCTGAAAAATCATCCGACGGACGCCTCACTCGGGACGCGTGAATTGAACATCAGTTCTAACACGGTTTTCATTCAAAAGTCCGACGCAAGCCGACTTCGGGTGTCCGACGACGTACGTCTAATCGAACTCTGCAACATAAAAGTCACTGAAATCGAAGGGGGTAGTGGGGCTGTCAAGGCCACCGCTGCCACCTCTCAGGAAATCACGCAGGCCATGCCAAAAATACAGTGGGTAGCAAAGAATGATATACTTGATTTTGAAGTTCTTATGCCTAAGCCTCTGTATGCGGGTGAGGAGTACAACCCAAACAGCCTACAGGTTGCATCCGGATTCGCCGAGTCTTATGTTGCAAGCCTTGGAGTCGGATCGATCCTGCAGTTTGTAAGGTTTGGTTTCTGCAGAATCGACAGCAGAAACAGGGCAATCCTGACTCACAAATAGAATGGCCAGATGGCGGTCGGGTAAAGACAACATTGAAAATAGCAAGGATCAAGAGCAAAGATGTTAACGGGACTTATGCGCTGATATCGCCAGATGAAAAACACCTAGTTACACGTTCCGAGATCCAGACCCAGACAAGCATACCCATTCCTCTGAGCGTCAAGGAATTCATGTTCGGGGCATGGCTCGAAGAGGTCAAGAAAAACGAACACCGGCTAAAGTATGTTCATAAGATTCAGGATGTCGAGCTGCTTGCACCCATACCAAACCCTCCAAAGATAATCTGCCTTGCCTTCAATTATTACGATCACGCACGCGATGCAGGTCTTACGCCTTCTGATGAGCCGGTGATATTCATGAAGCCAAGGACAGCGCTGAATGAGCCGTACAGCGATGTCATCTGTCCGTCATTTGTTACCCGTCTGGACTATGAAGCGGAGATAGGCGTTATAATAGGCAAGCACACAAAAAAGATCTCCGAGGAGGATGCACTTTCTTCCGTCTTTGGATATATGGTGTTTCACGACGTCTCGGCACGCGACATCCAGTTCAAGGACAAGCAGTTTACCCGCGGGAAGGGAATCGACTCGTTTGCTCCATGCGGGCCATGGATTACGACCAGAGAGGAAGTGCCCGATCCACAGAACATAATGATTACAACAAAGGTTAACGGGGAGACAAGGCAAAACTCTTCTAGCTCGAACATGGTCATACCCATAAGGCGAATTATTTCTGCGCTGAGCGTCACGATGACGCTGGAGCCAGGCGACATTATCTCCACGGGCACGCCTGCAGGGGTTGCCATGTCCATGAAGGAACCGAGGTACCTGAAGGACGGCGACGTGGTCGAGATAACGATTGAGCGCCTTGGGACTATCCGGAACAGGATAGTGTTTCGGTAAGAATAAAGCAATCCGCGGATAATTGTACTGACAGCTCAATGGCCGGTCCAAAGCTGATGGCCGCGCGAACATTCTTTGCGCGCATGAACGAAGGGAGATCCTTGTGGCTTACTGATGCTGAGCTTTTAAAGGCCTGTGAGCAGTTCTTGGTCGAGGATGGATTTGAGAAGCTGGAACTTGAAAGGCAATTTGAGACTGAGCACAGCAGGTTTGTTTCGCCGGTCACCGGCATTCGAAATCTATCAGGCGGCGAGACTGAAATCCTTGCCACTTTTATCCGGCCCCGTATTGACAAGTATGAAGTATCGCTCCAGTCCTCAATCGAATCTGCGCTTTATTCAGTAGTGGACAACTATAGCGCCGAACTGGCGCTTGTGACGGACTCTCTTTCTTATACTGCAATTACTCGAAACCCGGAGCTGAACGTGGAATTTGAAAGCCTTATGGACGAAGGTCTGCTTTTGCTATTCCTGAACGGGCGTTCCGGGCACGCCAAGTTCGACGCGTTCAGCAAACTCACGTCTCCCGTGGCTATCGAGGATTAGGGCCGGCCGGCGCTCCTTCTTTGGCGTCGAGCTTTTTTCTGAGCGCCACGACCTCTTGCTCAAGAGACCTAGCATAGTATTCATACGACTCTGCCAGCTTTGCGCGGATATTTGCAAGCTGCATGGACAGGTTCAGGGCATCGAGGCAGGTCTCTAGGGAGCGCTCTGTTGCAAAGCTGTTCATTGCCTTTCCAAACTCGTCAAGAATCTTTCGCTGCTCGTTGCTCTGTTCGTTTATGGTCTGCGTCAGCTGGTCGACCTCAGAAGTGCCTTTCCTTCCTCTAGGCCACTGCACCATCTGAATACTTCACTGATCAAAACGGGATTAAAACCTGCCCATCGGGCACGGGAATGGCAAGCGAAAGACCCAAGACCCGTGACCTGGCGCGGCGGAGAAATATCGGAAACTGTAGAATTAATCCATATTGGTGCTGGATGGCGACAGGCGCGAAAGGGTGATTACTGCGATCATAATCGCTGGCTTGTTTGGCGGGCTGGTCGGCGGGCCTATAGCAAGCCTCTGGGATTATTACGCCCCGCCCGAACGCAGGTTCTACCTGTTCATAATACCCGAGTTTATCGGCTTTGGTTTTCTTTTCCTGATGGTCATTTACGGTCGGTCAAAGAAGTCAAAGACCTAGAGCACTATTCTGTCAGCGCGATTTGCTCTGACGTGGAGGCTGTTTAACGGGATTGGATGCACATTTGACGAACATCCACTCGTTCTGTTCCTTCGAACACGCTCGCGTTCCCGTTCTGAAACGCAGCTTTAGGCTACGGCAAACCCCAAGGACACCTGAAATGTCTCAAAATGTCGGAAAGCAAAAAACGAACATAGGTCGAAAGTCGAAGCTAGTCATCTCGACGGTTGCAGTGGCGGCACTGCTGTTCCTGGCGGTTGCGATTGCGAATGGAGGCCTAGGTTCAGCCCCTGGCGGCAAGTCTCCACCTGTGGACGGAGGGCAGACATCTCATCCTGCGATCAAGGGTCTCAGAGCTCTCGACAACGAGCACTGCGTCAACAAGCTTGGCGGACCTGCCCTATGCTAGAGAAGACCCTCTCCTTTCTTTTTTTCTGCCAAGCTGACGTTAGCCTTGGAAAGTGACGCGCCGTGCGCATTACTGGAAATGCGCACTTCTTTTCATTTATTTCATGAACAGGGCGGATTTATCCCACTACTTGAAGAGCAAGCAAGCAATCCTTTTATTTACCACGATCTGATTCTCAATTTCGTACATGGTCGTCGATAACAAAGGCAAGATTACGTACATTCAGATAATCAAGGAAGATCTCGCGGTTTTTCACGTGACGCCTGATTCAGGTCAAATCCCTGACTTCAAGGCGGGTCAGTTCGTAACGCTGGGCGCGTTTGTTCCTAGCGAAAAGAAGATTATCCGAAGGGCGTACTCGATAGCCTCGCCTCCGGAGCAGAAGAAGCGATTTGAACTCTACATCCGATGGGTTCGCAAGCCTCTCCCGGGTCGGCTTACCACCGAGCTTTTCAACAAGAAAGAAGGCGATGAAATTATTTGGGTAAAGCCGACAGGAATATTTACAATAAATGAAAAGATGCCCGACGGGCGTCCGGACAACCGCAGGCTGGTCCTCATCGGAGGTGGAACCGGGCTTGCACCCTTTATCTCTTACACCTTGCATCTAAAGGCCCAGAATTCAAAGCGCGAAATTGTGGTCCTTCATGGAGCCAGCTATGTCGACGAAATTGGATACAAGGATCTGCTAAAAGGCCTGGAAGAAGAAAGCCTCGACAAGGGCAAGGATGCCTGGAACTTTAGGTATCGCGCGAGCATCAGCAGGCCCCAGGAATGGTTCAATAGGTCATGGAGTGGTCAAACTGGGCGCGTAGAGTCGTTCCTCCGACCTGCAGCAGGAAAGGATATGTCGCCGCTTGAGGAACTTGTTGGCGAAAAGGTAACACCAGAAAACTCTTCGTTCTATATCTGTGGCTGGCAGGGGACTGTTGACGGCGTTCTTGAGCACCTTGTACCGAAAGGCTTCGTGACAGAGAGAAACAAGAGAAAGGACGGAAGCTTTGACGTCAAGTTTGAATCCTACGGCTAGTCGGCGACAAATCAGTCGGCCGACCCTTTTCATTTCTTAAATCCTTATATCACGTCTGACTATTGTTCTCATTAATGAAGTTTGAATTTGAAGAATTTGCGAGTGTCGAGGACGTTTTCCTTTACCTTGTTTCGGTCGCGCCATACATGAAACAGGTAATGCCTGTCAGTTCCTACAAAGGATACATTTTTTCCATCGTACCGCTCACCCCGCTTTCAGGTGACATTCTCATGATGATATACACACCGGGCAACCTTCAGCCCGGCCTTGTCGAATTCGACGTTTCTACCAAAAAGTTCCGCCCAGTTTCTGCTGTAGAGCGCGCGGATAGGAACTACTTTATCGTGCTCACGCCAAAAGTGGCCACATTGGCCGATACCGCCATTGCCGCGCTCAAGCAACAGGCCTAGCTAGAGTTTCGGCGGCAAGCTTGCCGTCACTGAACGCTTGCCCGAGTATCTTGCAACGATATCCTCCGGAACCTGTCCGTGGAAGAGCTCCTTTGACAAGCCCCGCAGGTACTTCATTATCGCCCAGGTGCCTGCCTTGATCAGCGCTGCCATAAAGATCTTCATGGCAGGCCCGTACGTCTTGTTCCTGATAATTATGGGTATAATGTCGTTAATCACCCGCAGGTTGTGCTCCCAGCATCTCCAGAACAGAGTGAATTGGGCCTCGTTAAGATTGCCAAAGTGCATTGAATTCTTTTCCGAAAAGTCTTGGTATAGGAGCGGCGCCACAAGCCCCCTCATGCCGGTCTGTCTAAAGTCTTCAATAAGGTCAATGGTGTACTGCGTCTCGTCGGGAGTCTCATCTGGCCATCCGATGATAAGCGTCAATGCGGGGAACCAATTGTTCTGATTCAGTATCTTGCAACCTTCTCTGACAACGGAGCCCCACTCTTCAGGCTGGAAAGGCTTTGTCTTTACTCCGAGATGTTTCTTGACCATTCTGGGAGCGACCGTCTCGACGCCCAAGTTAGTGGCGAGCCACCTTCCACCGGCGACGTTCATGCCGTTGATTTCAGACATCTTTCGAATCAAATCCGGTGAAGACGCCACTGCTGAGAGCGTCATATGTGTGGTTCCAACGAACCGTGCACCCGTGGACTTGAGCCCGCTCCAGAGATTAAGTATTGCATCAGCGTTTGGAACAAAGTCCTTGTTATCACATCCGTACAGCAGCATCTCGTCTGACTGAAGCCAAATGGAATCAAATCCATAGTCTAGGTTCATCTGGGCCTCCTTCTGGAGCCGCTCGAGTGGAAAGTCCTTCTTTGAGCGCTTGTTGACGTCGCAAAAGTCGCAGCCTCTGCCACATCCTCTCATCGCCTCAATAAGGGAGTTAACGGTAGGACCTTTCATGAGGGGGATGTTGTCAATGTTGCGGACAAAAGTGTGAAGCAGCTCGGGCGCCCCGCCTTCCTCCAGGTCTCTGAACAGATCCAGCGCCAATTCATCTGCCTCACCTATTACGACTGTGTCGATACCGTGAATTTTCATCCTGTCGGGTTTGGCCAGCTCCCACGAGCCATTGCCTCCCACGACTACCTTGAAGCCGTATTTCTTCTTGAGTTGGATGATTGAAGCGCACATTTTTTTGAATTTCATTGCAACGTACGAAAGTTTTTCCGGTGACATCGTGGTGGTAACGGGCGCCATACCTAGTGGATCCATGACATTGATGCCCACCACTTTGGTTTCCGGGCCGATGCACTTGGCTAGCATTTCCGGGTGGGCCAGGAATACCTCGTCGCGCTGGTACTCCTTCAGAAGAGCGGACTCGACACGACGGAGCCCACACTGCGCAACTTTGACCTCGCCGGTGCTCGCATCAGTCTCAACGCTTGGGCAGAAAAGTTTGTCAAAAACAAACTCGGGCACCAATTCATAGGGGCCACATGCTATAAACCCGTATAGAAAATTGCCCCTGTAATTTGTCATCAGGCTTCGGTCAGCTGTCAGGACGATCCGCTTGCCGCCAGATTCTACCATGATGTGCTAGCACTAATTCCTGTTTGGTAGGGTATAAAACCATTCCCTAAAATTTTCACGATGATTCGTGTTTTTAGTAAAGACCTCTTCTGTGTCCCTTTGTTAGGATTAGTTTTAGCTTGGCGTGATCGAGCATGTTGAGGGCATCTGACAAGGTTACCCAGCGATATTCCTCGTGCTCTTTGGATATTACAACGTCCTTCGTCGGTGTAGTGGCAAAGTAGAAGGTAACCTCCTTCTCTGACTTCATGCCATCTCCCTTGAAGTACGAGTATCTTATCTTGCCTACGTAGGATTTTATGTCGAGATTCGTGATTCCTGTCTCCTCTTGCACTTCTCTTACGAGAGTTTGAATCTCACTTTCGCCCTTTTCTTTATGACCTTGCGGGAACCCCCAGAAGCCCCTCCTGTTTCGCAGCAGAAGAAAATGTGCAGGCTCATCAAGGCTGGAATCTAACTTGACTACTGCACCAATCGACTGTTCTGCGACCACTTTACTATCTTTCAAGGTTTCTGAAATAGCGCAGAATAATATTGTTTTTGCCGTTTAAACCTATTAATATCGACAGGCAAGTTCACAAAGCAGCCTTGGGCCGGTCGTCTAGTCCGGTAGGATACGGCATTGGCATTGCTGAGGTCGTGGGTTCAAATCCCACCCGGTCCACTCTTGTCGTTTCGTAACTTAGCCTTGGCTGGTAAGGCAGCCGCTGCCCACATCCCCTTGAACGCTCGACTGCATTATTTCTGGCTATTACAGGGCCACGCGCCCTTACACGCTCGGCTAATGCCAGACTCTCGAGATTGCAGCGATCCAGGACTTTGTCATCAAATAACCAGTTCAGTCAGCTTGACCTGTGTCTACTGCGGCCTTTTTCAGAAAAAATAGGCTATCATAATTGAGTCCAATTTCGCGCACAAATTGCTTGTTTGTTTACCGATAGTTGGTCTCTGCGTCTGCCAAAGCCATTTTCAAAAGCCCTTCCAATCCCGCTGCTAGATCGAATCCCTCAGTTGGGAATCCGCGTCGGACGCTATTCAGTACATGGGATCATCTTCCCTCCATCCATATGGAGTCCTGAGGTGCCGGAAGGACTCGTCCCATCTGTCAAGTGTGATTGGATGTGAGTTGCAAGTCGGCCGATATCCATTGGCTTCTTCAAAAAGCAACGATCCTTCAGGCTGGGCAAGACCTTCTTTACTTCATTTGAATTAATCTGAAAACCCGTCAGAAAGCAAACCTGCATTTCCGGGTTTCTACCCCATAGTTCACGAGCCAGTTCAAATCCCGACATTTCTCTCATCCTCAAATCAACCAACGCGACCCGATATACACCCGGTTCAAATGCCGACAGCGATTCGCGCGGCGAATCAAATGCATCAACTACAAGCCCTCGCAGCTGGAGAGCAAGTTTCAATGAATACACCGTATCCCTGTCATTATCTACCACCATTACCTTTTTGCAGTTATTGGGAACGACTGGGTTAACATACGCCATATTGGGTAACGTTTAGCCCGTGCGTTCGTCGGTAATTAGGTTTGTGGTGGCTTGAACCATTCGAATTCAAACCGACAAGCAATCACATCGTAGTTCTAGCCTCGCTGCAGATATCCAGGGGCACAAAAGGTGTCTTGCGTTATCAGGTGGGGATACCGAACCATACGACCCGTTTGGACAATCAAGGTTGTCTTGTCGTTCGCTCGCCATCTGAAATGTTTGGTAGTAAATGCTATCGGCCTATCGCGATTAGCTTGGGAAGAAGCTTTGACGAAGGCCATTTCTTACGCAAAAGGGACCCAAGGGTAGCAATCGGCTGGAACTTACCGGTAGTTCGATTAGACCAATATCTTCTCTGAAATTCTGATTGCAACTTTGCCATTGTAATTTACGGTATACCTGCGGTAGGTCTGACCAGTTTTTGGGTCGCTAACTCGCTTTCTTATATCAATAAACGTCTCAAGCTTCATTTCGGCAATCAAACGGCCTAGGCCTCGCTTGCCATCTCTCAGCGACTCGCCAAGATTACTGGGGATCGCCGACAAGTCGATTATCGAGTTTGCGAGTATGTAGTGTGTTCCAGTGGAATGGCCTTTTAGCAATACTGTTCGTCTTAGCAGACCTTTGCTTTCCGACTGCTTCAATACAAGCACGTCTATCTTTTCGAACATTAGAATCTCTAAAACATCCTCAACCGTACCTCTCTGAGCCATCAAGAGCCGATTTAGCAGTGGTTTTGATAGTATACGCGTCCTGCGTTGCTTCTGGTCAACTGGGCTCCCCGTCGCAAGCGCGTTAGTTGCGCTGGACTTGCTCCTGCGGACATCCAACTGTGGGCTCACTGAGGCCAAACGCTCCGAAGTGCAAGGAAGGCAAGTGTAAAGGCGATAACCCCAAAGCTGAGAATCTTTAACCTAAGTTCCAGATGCCTTGCGTCACTATTGAGATCTTTTTCATTCCCGTGCCTCTTGAGCTCTTTGTAGCGCCTTGAAATACGAATGTGGTAATACGAGATGGCGGCGGCAAGGCCGGCAGCGATAATTGGCGTGCGCCAATCAGCCACTCCTGCAATTGCGGCCCCTGTGAGGAGCGGAAGCGCGCCCCACGAAATTGCAAACCAAAAATTGTTGTGAAAAGCCCCATTGAAAAGTTCAAAATTATATGCAAAGAGAAAGAACCCTTCTAGCAGGGCGAATAGACCCAGAAAGGGAACGTAGAATTCAATATAGTATATTCCAATGGCATAGGATATCGCAACCGGGACTAGGAGTAAGATTAGCAGTTCCCGGCGGGAAAAGTAGTTTGCCCACGGCTTTATGCGTCTTGACCCGATGGCGTCAGCCGCATGCGCGGACAACCCGAGACCGAGTAGAAAGATTACTGCAATCGCAGCTACTCTGTCCCAATGCACGGATGAGCCAAGAAGTGAACCGGTCACTGCAAAAGACACGCACATCCCCGTATAGGGCAAAAAAAGCATGCCTACTAATGCCCGGAACCGCGGAGAGCCGAAACGTGGAACAAACCATTCGCTCATGCGGTCTGCATCGGATGGCGACGCGTCGTGCATCATGGCTTCCTTCCAGATATTATGCACGATGTTCCGAATGTTAAGGGCAGAACGCTGATTTTCTCAAACCCGTTCGATTTGAGGGCCTGGACGGTCACTTCCTCCCAGGTCGATTGCTCGATTACCTGCCTGAGTTCGTTAAAGACAATCTGCCAAGAATGGGCGAACAGTCCTGCAAGCCGCAGAATTCCAAAATGCATTTTCCACAACAGTCTGATAGCGGCCACGCTCGGCATCGAAAAATCGTGAAATACGAGAAGCCCGCCAGGTTTGAGGACCCGGTACGATTCATTCACGACCTTTTCTGGATCGATGTATTTGGCAAGGTACGAGGAGACTACGGCGTCAAACAAGTCTTCGCGAAACGGGAGCGACTCGGCAGTGCCCTGAGCGGCCGGCACTCCTATTTTTCTCTCAAAAGCGAAGAGGAACTCCCTGGTCAAATCCAACCCTGCAAGCACTGAAATGTTCTCGTCGCGAAGATGCTGTGAAAGTATTCCAGTACCGCACGCAAGATCCAACACCGCGGACGATGTCCTACTCAGCACCGAAACCTGCTTTTTCCATTTGATATCCTGGTTCAGTGTCGCGCACTTTACCACAAAATCGTATGAGGTCGCAGTCTTGCTTGTAAAGAATCGCCTTGCAGTCCGGTAATCCGCATTCGCCGTCAACGACTTACTATCTCTATTCAGTCTATTATGCATTAGAATCTGCAGCCGCGTCCGGTGAGAGTTAAATGCCGAGGAGCCGCGTTATTGTTGTTGTACTTTATTAACTGGCAACGAACGGTGACGGTCGAGAGCAGGCAGGGGGAACAGGTGGTGATCAAGCGCACAAAGAACACCGCCAGATTTCATGAATTTCTGCTGGCCAGTGCCTTCGCGCTCCTATCTGTGTTCTTGTGCCGTCCTTCGAGGCCGCCCGATCTTGCAAATGTTGTCGATAATGAAGGGGCTGAGATGAGAGAATTCCTCGCAAGAATAGGGATACCGACGCCGAAGCTAGTTTTTGTTTCAAGGGAACTGCTGATAGAAGAGTACGTTGCAGGTGGAGACTTTATGAGATGGTTGATTTGCGGAAAAGGTGACGCCGCCCCGCTCTCGTTTGAGGTGGGAAGGCTTACTGGATTAATGCACAAATCCGGACTCGTGTTCAACGACAACAAGGCTCAGAACTATCTCGTTGGTGAAGGCAACAAAATCGTGCGCACAGACTTGGCATTCATAAAAAAGACCAATTCGCTTTTTTCAAGGAGCATGGACGTGGGTTCATTTCTGTCTAGCGTAATCGGGCATCAGCAGTATCGAGAAATCGAGGAGCGCTTTTTTAGCGGGTACAAGCAGGAAACCGGACTCGGGTTTCCCTACCTGTCAATAATTATTCGCAACATTCTCGCTCTGGGCATTTCGTCGGACATTATGGACGCTGCAAAGAATATGCTTAACAGCTCTGGGCATCTTCTCTCGGTCTAAATGGGCGGAAGCTCTGCTTTCTTGTCAAACCCGCCGGAACCAAACTTACAGTAAAAACACTGGTCTGACTGCATGTAGGTCAATTTCAGAATAGTGATTGCTCCAACTTTGAGCGCCAATTTGGTCATGAAACGGTATTTGAACGGCATTGAAGGTATCACTTCGTTAAAGTACACGTCGTAGTGATCGGGGCAGAACTTTAGGGTAATCTGTGCCTTCTGGCGATACTCCTGCTCAACGTTGTCGTTATTCTCGCTAATGGTCTTGGCGACGTTGATTTGTTCTCTAATGTATTCATGCTTGGGGCAGGGACAATCCTTTCCGCCTGGGTGCTTGTATGCAGGCGTATTCTTCCAATCAAAGTCAGGATAATTTCGTTCGAAATCGTCCATGCTAGGCGGCAATCTTATGCTTTCGTTAGCTTATAAACCTGTTTGATTAGGTAACGAAACCGGCCACTCTCAGGTCCTGAAATTTGGGAAGAAAACTTCTCGTACGGGGCTCGCATGAAAATAAATATATGGTTGAACCTGTAACAAGCCGTAAGCGACGTGGTGCGAGACCAGCATAGCGATAGCGGCGCCGCGGCTTTGACAACTGCTGCCGCTCCTTCTGCTAATAATAATTCCGGTAATTCCCACGACTCCGACCCGAATCTTAAGACTCTTCTGGACTTCAAGAAGAGCGTCCAGGAAGAGCAAAAGCTAGCGGATAAGCGAATCCAAGAAATCAATGCTAGTCTCGAAGCTGTAAAGAAACAAATCGACGAAGAACGAGCACAGCTTGACGATCTGCGGGCCCGACTGAAGCAGGTCAACGAAGAAAAAGACGTTGACTATCCAAAGTTTGTCGAATTGAGGATGAGTTTGGCCGATGCCAAAAGCCAGATGAAGACGCTGGACGACAAGGTTGGCGGGGCAGTCGCAGCCAAATCACGCAGGGACAGGCTAGACATTCAGAACCTGACGAAATCCTTGGAGCAAATCGAGAGAGACATTCAAACAAAAAAGCTTTCCAAGGACGAGGAGAGAAAACTCGTTACACGATCTAAGGAAATCGCAACCAAACTCCACACCTTGAAACTGATGCACAAAAAAGAGGATCACTATCGTTCTATATCCGCACAATACGATGGCCTCAAGGACAAGGTCCGGGACATTTTCAGAAGAAAAGAGGAGTATGGAAACAAGATAGGCAAACTGAAGGAGAGCCTATCGACTCTTGTGAACCAGAGAGAAAACCTTTACGAGGAAAGAAGAGGAGCCATTCATACCGTACGTGAGTCAACGGCAAAACTCGAGATGATAGACACACAGCTCAACGCTATCCACTACAAAAAGACCCGAATGCAGGCGGCCGAATACCGGCAGAGGCGGCAGAAAGAGACCGACGAGCGAAGGGTTGCAAGGCAGGAGGCAATGCAGGAACGCGCAAAGAGGGACAAAGAGTACATGGACAGGTGGAATACCCTCAAAGAGGCAGCGATGAAAAAGATGTCGAGTGGCGAAAAACTCACGTTCGATGAAATGAAGCTTATCTTTGGCGACAGCAGTTCGGAGTAATACCCACCCTTCTGTTCAGATAGCTTTTTCTGACGCTTTGCAATTCGGTAAACCATATGGAATCCGACAGAATTGATTACACCGGAAAGGTGTACGTCTATAGCAGCGGGTTCCCGAGCGAAGCAGTGGCAGCCGCTAGGGAGAAATTGGTCGAATACGGTGTGAAAGACGATGACATGGAGATTATCGAGGTCCCTGAAGGTGTTCCCGAGGGCTGCGTGATGGTGACTATTTGGCCCCACTACTTGTCGGTTTCACGGGTAAAAAGAGTCCGAGACGGGTCAATCTATGCCCCCCAGCTGTTTAACATCCAGTTGTGAGCACAACCGTTAAATCATTCTGAACACCTCATCTTGCCGTAAGTGGAGACTTTTTTCTGTAAGCGTGAAAGGCACGATGACTGTCCTGGTGAGTGGGCGGTAAACGAGGCTTGTGCTCCCAACCATGACTGCTCCTTTGACGTTCAGCTTGTCAAGTGCCAATGTGCCTGCCACAGTAAGCAGGCTGGTACAGGAAAACTTAATTGAGCATCCGGCTACCCGGAGCATTGCCTGCCGACTGCTAAATGGAATACATAGTTTCTCTCTTGCAACAACTAGGCCCTGGTCCGAACAGCCAATTTGACCCATCAAGCCCTTGGATGTACGTATACATCGTGTCGCTTGCCGTGATTCCAGTTTTCATGCTATATGGGCAGAAAATGCAGTCCAAAGTAATACTAAATGACGTTTCAAAATCGTTATTCAAGTTAAAGAAAATGAAAGAAGACGCCCGAGTCGAGGCGCTCGACTATGTGAGGAATTCCATCCGTCCTGCCTCTGACCCTTCAAAAAGCATCGACAAATTCCTGGAATACTTTACTATAATGCCCGTGGACATGGATCCAAATGGCCTCATGCGAAAGCTGGAGCACATCATGAGGACTAGGGACGATCGTATGCGTGCAGAAGTGCAAAAGTTATGCTCCGGCGCCAGCTCAGAACAGTTGAGCAGGGTGGAGAACATCCTCGAAGCGGCAACTGCTCTTAACATGATCTACAAAGTGGTCCGTCACTTTTACCTGATGGGCAAGAGGACCACAAGCATGTTTGTGCTCGTCCAGCTCCAGATGGCGATGCCTATCCTGCTGGAACAGGCCACCGCGCTCCAGAAGGCTATCGGCACATTTGAAAAGGGTCAGCCGATAGGCGATGGCATCGGGCCCATGGTCGTTGGTCAGATGATGCTGGGACGAGAGAAGAAGTTTGCGGCAAAGGAGACAGTATACTCGACTGTCGATCTCTATGGCCGCAAGCTCTACCTTTTGAAGGCGGAGGGCCCGTCAGGCTCCGTCGGTCGACCCGGAGAGGCGATAGTTCGGCTTGCCCGGGACCTGGGTATTCGTTTTAGCGCGGTTGTCATGATCGATGCAGCGCTCAAACTGGAGGGCGAGAAAACCGGTGAGGTGGCAGAAGGCATCGGTGCTGCAATTGGCGGCATTGGCGTGGAAAAATATCAGATCGAGGAGGTGACGACGCGGCTTGATATCCCTCTGTTTGCCATAGTCGTCAAGCAGTCGGTTGAAGATGCGATAACGCTAATGCGCAAGGAAATATTTGATTCATTGGGGCAAGTGACGGAAACTCTGAACAGCGTGATTCAGGAAAAGACCCAAGACGGGGATGCGGTGCTTGTGGTGGGCGTCGGCAACACAATGGGTGTAGGCCAGTAGGTCGGGGGACTGATTGGGAAATGCTCTTTGGAAAAAAGAAAGAGGATCCTCCGCGGGTTTACACAGAGGAGACCTGTGGCAAATGCGGAGAAAAGATACGGCGATCATTTCAAGAAGGCGACTTTGTGTTCAGGAAACTCGACGCGGAATGCTCCAAATGCTCGTCAACTGAGCTTATGATAACCGGGATTTACGGGGAATATCCCGCCAGGCACGACGATTATTGACTCTGTGAGCCCTGTCTGAGCTCCGTAATGACGTATGAACCAGACTCCGACGGGATGATGGTATGCTCTGCCTGGACGACGGGCTTGCCCTGCCCTTCAACCAGAATGGGGTAGGCATGGATGTTCCGCCGCTTCAGGAGCACGTCTATGAGCCTTCTCGTCCTGGATTCATCTTCGATATCAACAAGCCAGCGGAGCGCAAAGGGAAGCGTCTTGTACCTCTGCCAAATCTTGTTAAGCAGTTCGTCCGCGTCGGCTTCTTTGGACGGCTTGCGCGAGGTTATGCCAAAAATATTCTTGACCCTTCCGTCATAGACTACTCCCTGTCCTTCCTTTGTAGTCGCAAACGGCTCGATTGCGTAAGCCTCGTTGGCAAGCAGTGCAAATGAGGCTCCGATCGTTCTGATGTTAGGGATCGATTTTCCTGCGTGGACAGTATATTGCTGAAGCGAGTGGCCGCTAAGGTTCTGGATTGGCTTGAAACCCGACTTTGTTATGACGGATTCGATGACTCGTCCTAAGTCGCTTGACTTTGTATTTACGCGTGAAAGCCGCACCGCCTCTGCTAGAGCACTTTCTGCAGCCCTGACCATTGGCTCAAGCGCCGCATTATAGCAGACAGTGACTGCAGTGTCTGCGATGAATCCTTGGATGTGAACTCCGATATCGATTTTTAGTACGTCGCCCTCTTTAACTGTCGTCGTATCGTTTGGCTCGGCAGTATAGTGCGCGGCAATTTCATTCAGGCCCGCATTTACCGGAAAAGCGGGCTCACCGCCCATTTCCCTAATTTGCCTTTCAATAGAGTCGCAGATTTGGAAAAGCGTGGACCCGACATGATATTTCTTGCGCGCATCTTCGCGCACAGCTGCGGCTATCCTACCGGCGCAAATATAGTGGTCAAGACTCACTGGTGGACTATTGCCGGAGTTGGTATAAAGGTTCTACTCAGAGGCGCAGCATGCGTGGATCGATTGCATGCAGCAGCAAATCCGCGTGTCCAGAAGAATCCACCATGATTTTTGACTGGGACGAGCCACCCTAGTCGTTATAAGGCTGTGAACAGAAGGAAAGCTGCGATTCAGGTATGGGCCAGCACATCGAAGGAATTTTACAAATGATCGAGGAGATAAGAAGAGAAAGCAGGATCGACCGAAAAGTCGAGCTCTTGTTAAGACTAAATGCTAGCCTTCCAGAATCAATGCGGCTCGAAATTCCATCGCTTATCACAAACGACTATATCAATTTCGCCCTTTACAAAATCGAAGAGAGATTGCTCGTCGCTTAGATTTGCCGTGAAGACCGGCGGATTCTAGCTAAAGTTCTTCCCATAGACAGAGACGAGGGCGCCCAGCTCCAGGGTTGTGACCGGAAGTTCAGCATGCTCCTCCCAATAGTCAAAGACAGGCGACATCAAGAAACCCTTCTCGCTTGCGACGTGGCCAAGGCCGAGCACGTGTCCGAATTCGTGTCGGGCACTGTTCCGGAAGGCAAATGGCGGCAACTTTACGACAGTCTTGCCGTCGCCGTGAAGAACTACCGGAGAAAGATAGACGCTGATGTCCAGCAGTGTGTTATTCTGCCGTATTATCGTGTAAGCGCCTGTTTCTTGGGGGTAGCCGGGGAACTCTGTATAGCTTGCATAGATGTAGACTTTGACATCGCAGGACTTTTGTTCGCTGACTGTCTGGACGTGCCTTGCGTAGATTGACCAACTCTGGTTTTCACCTGTGTATTCCCTCAATGCTTGGCGCCAGGTCTGAACCTGGAGCTTTGTCCAGACATAGTATGAGTTCGGAACGGCAGCCTCCTTGAAGATGCATACGTCAATGTTGCCTTTGCCCCAGTGATGAGCTGTTACGGGGACGGATGACTCTGCAAAATCTGTCTGCTCAGAGTAATACTGGGCTGCAAACGCAGAACCGTTGGATACAAGAACAAGTGCAACCAGCAATGCGACCGGGGCTTTCGACCAGACCAGCCGGCCCAGGTGGGCGGGCAAAGTAGACTCTTTCATCAGAAAAGCATCAGTTCAGGTTGAATAGGCCGTAATGCAATAAATGCTTTTTAAAGTCATGATGCAAACAAGTTCTTGGATTGCATTACAAGAAGTACGTCCTTGACACTAGCGTGATAATCGATGGTGAAATTACGAAAATGCTAGAGTCGGGCGGTATCGGAGAACATAGCGAAATTGTCATACCGCTTGCCGTTCTGGACGAGCTCCAGTCACAAGCATCGACAAACAAGGAGCACGGGTTTGTGGGGCTTGACGAAATAAAAAAAATGAGAGAGCTTGCATCGGCGCGGAAGGTCACCCTTCGGTTTGTTGGTGAGCGACCGAGTATCGACGATATCCGGCTGGCAAAACACGGCCGTATTGACGCCATAATCAAGGACGTGGCGATGCAGGAATCAGCGACCCTGATTACTGCAGACTACGTCCAGGCGCTTGTGGCCGAAGCACAGGGCATCAGTGCGATGCATATCCGCCTGCCCACCAAAACAACCGACCTTGCCTTTGAGAAATATTTTGACAATGACACGATGAGCGTCCATCTGAAGGAGGGAGTAGTTCCTACCGCCAAGCGCGGCAAACCCGGCAAATTCGAGCTCGTGCGGATAGGAGAGGTCGCCTCGACGTACGGGGAGCTGACAAGGATTATCAAAGAAATTTCCGAGGCAAGCCGGGTTTCAGGGAAAGGGTCCGTTGAAATAAGCCGAAGCGGCGCGACGGTGATTCAGTTCGGGAATTTCCGAATTGCCATTACCCGCACCCCCTTTTCAGACGCGCTCGAAGTTACGATAGTTCGGCCGATTGTTCGGTTGCAGCTTGGGGACTATAATGTGAGCCAGAAGTTGATGGAACGTCTCTCGGGCAAGGCCGAAGGTGTCATTATAGCCGGTCCGCCGGGCTCCGGCAAAAGCACACTCGCAAGCTCTTTGGCAGAATTCTATTCGGGCAGGGGTAAAATCGTCAAGACATTCGAGTCTCCGCGCGACCTGCAGGTCCCTCGTGAAGTTACCCAATACGGGCCTCTGGAGGGGAGTTTTGAAAAAGCTGTCGACATTCTGCTTCTTGTGAGGCCAGATTACACAATCTTTGACGAGGTCCGGCGCAAGCAGGACTTTGAGGTCTTTGCGGATATGAGGCTTGCAGGGGTGGGGATGGTCGGCGTGGTGCACGCAAGCAGTCCACTTGACGCGGTTCAGCGGTTTATGGGAAGGGTTGAGCTTGGAATGATTCCCCACATACTTGACACGATTATTTTTGTAAAAGACGGAAGGATTGGCAAGGTGTTCGAGCTCACACTCACGGTCAAGGTGCCGTCTGGGATGACTGAAGCAGACCTGGCACGGCCGCTAGTCGAGGTCAAGGACTTTGAAACCGGGAAGGTCGAATACGAGATCTACACCTTTGGCGAAGAAAATGTTGTGGTGCCCACCGAAAATGTTGCAACTGGCACAAAGGATTCAGGGGGTGTCAAAAGGCTTGCTGAATCGCGGATTTTGGACTCTGTAAGACGATTCGATCCCCGCGCTGAAGTTAACATTCTTTCGGAAAACCGTGTTCAGGTCAAAGTGAGCAAGGAAGCTGCGCCTAGGATCATTGGCAGAGGCGGGGCGACCGTTTCCGAACTTGAGCAAGAACTCGGCGTCAAGATAGATGTCGAAACCAAGACCCCAGCTCTGGGGAAGGAGCTGGAGTTTGAGATCAGCGAGGCCGGCTCTTCAGTTACGGTACTGCTAAACGAAGAGTCAATTGGCCGGACCGTTGACATCTATATCGACGACGAATACGTCATGAGCAACCAGGTGGGCAAAAAGGCTCGAGTAAAGGTGGACAAGAGGTCGGAGGCGGGCAAAAAACTAGTAAACGCAGAGCTTTCCGGACAGGAAGTCAAGGTCTTTTTGAGCCGCCACTGAGCCGGACATGCGCGCCAAGATTCCCGCCGCCAAGGATCAATCAAGAATTGTCAGCCGTACATCGCTTTTTGAGGAGGCTTCCCACCTCTGCTCAATTCTGAGCGACCCTTCAATTCTAGTCGTGGATTGCCGCAGCTTTGCAGAATACTCGCAGTCGCACATACTCCATGCAGTAAATATAGACCTGATGCAGTTTCACTGGATCGATACCAGCGCCAGCGGCATAAGGGGATTTAACGCCCAGGCAATACGGCTTTTGTCAAATCTCGGAGTATCCGACGGTAAGAAGGTGATCTTTTATGACAATATTTCTGGCTCGGCCGCAGCTCGAGGGGTGTGGCTTTTGCTTTATTTCTCACATCAAAACGTGAGCATTCTTGACGGAGGATTCGATAGATGGAAGAAGCTGGGCTACCCTGTCGAGCGAACTACAAATCCATTCAAGCCTGCGCGGTTTAGGGGAAGGCCTGACAGGCGCCTTTTGACAACCAAAGCTGACCTGACAAGAATTATCAAGGACAAAACAGGCGTGGTGATTGATGCAAGATCAGCTCTTGAATACTCCGGCAAGGTAGTACGAGCTGCGAGGGCAGGTCACATACCCGGCGCGCTAAACATTGAATGGACCCGCAACCTTTCAGGCGGGAGTTTCAAGCATCTCGACAAGCTCGGGCGACTTTACTCCGCTATTCCAAAGAACACTCGGGTGGTTACATATTGCCAGGGTGGTTACCGTGCTGCAAACAGTTTTGTCGCGCTTCGAGAAATGGGCTACAGGGACGTAAGCATGTACCTTGGATCCTGGGGCGAATGGGGAAACGAGCTGAACTTGCCGACAAGTGGTGGGGCGTGACCTTTCGGATGACGGCTGAAGTGTTGGAAGAATGGCAAGTCGCGGAAAATGCGGACAAGGCAGAGGCGAATTCTCGGACTGGTTTTCTTCTAACAAAATATACTGTTAAATAATAGGCGCTGGAAAGCAAAATTCATGGCGGCTAAGAAGAAAGCAGCGACAAAGAAAAAACCAGCAAAAAAGTAAGCAAGTAAACTAGAGTGGCATCGCTGTTTTTTAAACTCGGTATGCCACCTTTCACATTTATTTCACCCAGAAAAGTTATGCACGTATTTTAACTCAAGTTCACGCAGATTCAGTTTCGTAATCAGTAAATCAAATCTGAACTTAGTCGCAGCATTTCTTTGTCTGACAAAAAGAAACACTCATCGATGCCCCTCTGCGTTGCCAGTTCAAGCACAACAAGCTGTGCCGTAAAGACTGCAATTAGGGCCGATTCAAGCGCATTGACCCCTGAACAGTCTGAAAAGACGGCTGACATGCCAATTTTCCTTAAGCGCTTTGATAGCCGATCCCCTTCCTTTGTGGTGTCAATGCAAATTACCGCATCATTGCTCTTGACACTGAACAGTGGCGCGTGGGTAAACTCTCTTGTATCGTAGGCAAAGGCCTTTTCGCCGAGAATCTCGTTTACCTTCAGAGCCCCGTACAAGGCAACAGGATATGTTATGGAATCGCCCAAGAAGTAGAAGCAACTCCATTCCTGTGAGCCCAGCAAATTTATGATCCGCCCTGCGCGCTTCTTCGCCTTGCCGAACAGCGCCTCTGGTATCGGAGGCAACGTTAGCGGCGCGCACAGGGCGGAACACTTTAGGAATGTGGTTAGAAAACTAAGCGTGCCGGCTGTGGGTACCTTCTGTCTGCCCTCAGTCTCCAACTCTATCGACCTGCCGCATGCTTTTGCAAGCGGGCTTGAGGGATCGGAAGTGACGGCTGTCACCTTGAATCCCTGCGACTTTAACATCTTGGCTGTCAGGATGTTGTCTTTGGTTTTTCCAGAAACCGATGCGATAAACACGGGGCTGCGCTTGTCAAGCGCCGCAGATTCGGCGAGCGTCATAGCCTGCGAGGGAACCAGAGCCTGGGAATGGCCCCCGCAAACGGCGACGGCCAGAAGACATGCTGCATATGAATCGCCAGAGCCAATGAAGACGGGATGCCTTGCGGGCTTTGGAAGCAGAATATTGCCAAGCCGCGCGGTTTGCGCAGCCATCTCGCTTTTGAGTGAGTTGATGGAGCCTGCGGCCACGCTTGAAGCCTAACTGACTGACAAACTAAGGCAAAGTCACTTGGACTTCGCGGCCTTTTCGCCCTGGCCTTCGATAACTATCATGGTGAGAGTTGACCTCACTTTGTCTATGCGGCGCACATGCCAGGTTATTGTCTCCCTCAATTTATCCATCGAGTCGGACCTTATTTTCGCAATGATATCGTACACGCCATAGACGCCGGAAACTTCAACAGCTTCTGGCAGCTTTTTCAACTCCTTGATTATCTCTTCTTCAGAGCCTAGGTCGCAGTTGATAAGGACGTACGCCGTGGGCATCAAACCAACTGGGATCTGTTATATTATTAAACGCATCGCCCTTGGCGGTCAAAACTTTTCCTTCGAAATTTTTCTGGCCCTTATGTAGTCGACAAAGTAAAACAGGTACGAACGTTCATTGATCTTTAGCACCCACGGGATAAAAGACTCTGTCTTGGACGTCTTTTCATAGATTTCAAAACCGTTGCGTTCAAGATATTCTCTGAATGTGCTGCCATCAAAGCCCTCCTTTGCATGCGGTTCCCTTCCGAAGTCATAGGGGTCAGCAATACCCGCATCGGAGTGTGGCTTTAGCATCCTGTGAATTGACGCAAGAAGCGACTTTACGTCTACGAGCTCGAGCAAGTTTATTGCCAGTACAAGGTCGAACTTTGACGGGAAGAAGGGCGGCAAGAGCGCGTCTGCCACGCAGAACTCCACATTGCCTCTCTGTGCCTCAAACATCTTCCTTCTTGCTTCCAGGATGAAGGAATAGGAGCTATCGATGCCTATGGCAAAGGCATACTTTTGCGAGAGCAAAAGAGTGCTGTAGCCCATTGAACACGCAAGGTCAAGAGCGATGCCGTCCATCCTCGGCGTGATTGAATGGATTACTCTGTTGTAGACTTCGTTGGGCTTGAGGTGCCATCTCAGGCTTTTCAAAAGCCTGTCCTCCTCTGAATGCTCGTACTGCACCCACCTGTATGGTTGAAACCAGCTGCCGCCCTCCTCGTACCTGTCGTTTGATACTTCACTTGATGCGACCTTAGATCCGCTGTCTCGCAAGAACTGCTTCATTTCAGGAGATTGGCATTCAAGGAGCCATCGGCCGTATGTGCGCGCTCTTCCCGACGCGTAATCCTGGAATTCCTTGACCATGATGGCAACGCCCGCGATAATGGGATATGCGCGGCCGCAATCGCCGCATCTGAGGAACCCTTCAATGCATTCGTTCGAGCCGCTCATGACCAGCGACTCAAGTGAAAGCCGGGGCTGCTTCTCCTGGTGATTTATGCATACGAGGTGATTTGCGAATTGTATTTTCATCTGTCTAGTTGTCTATGTCTTGCTGTACATATAAACAAACTAGAGCAGGCCGTCTTCGTGCAGCTGGTCCAGCAGCGGCCTGAGGAACTCCGCAATTTCTTTCTCTCCAAGGGCGAAACTTCCGGAAATCCCGATGGCGGTGGAAAGCATATTCCTGTCCTCCCGGGCCGTATGGGCCCCCGCACCAACGATTGAAAACTTGGTGGAATTTTTCTGTAGCCACGACAGCCAAGTTTGAGCCCTTTCTTGGCATGACTTTAGCGAACCGACCACGTCCTGGATGCCAAGGGCAGTTTCGCTGTCCAAGAGGTTAAGTCGCAGCATTGGAACAAGCAAAGTGCCTCCCTCCGTGAGCACTGCGTGCGATTTGTTCAATTCCTCAATCGCTTCGTCCTGCTGCTCCTCCGGCTCTATCTGTCCGTAATGGGGGAAAAAATACCCTGCGAGCTGCTTGTTCCAGTCGTAAACCTTGTACAGTGAGTTGTCATACTCCGTCTTCCATGCGGATTTGTCTTTTCGTCGCAGCACAGCAGCCAGCATGCATATGATTATTCCATATTTTACTTATCGCAGCATATTTTGCCGTGCTCTGGCGTGACCGTTCACTTAAAATTATCCTGCAGCGCACTCTGTCTAATGTCTGAAGCACAAACACCATCTCACACGCAGGAGACCCCACAGCGCCGGGAGGGTCCACACGACACAATCTACATCGGCAAAAAGCCACTAATGACCTATGTGACATCGACGCTCATACAGCTTGCAAACCAACCCACCGTCACAATTAAGGCAAGAGGGCTGAGCATAGGCAGAGCCGTAGACGTATCGCAGATTACTCTGAAGAGAATGGAAAGTGCCGGGTACAAGATTGGCGACGTAAGAATCGGCTCTGAAACCGTCCAGTCGGAAGACGGCCGGACAAGAAACGTTTCAACCATTGAAATCGAGATAAAGAGGGGCTAAGGCTTCTTCTTTACGCTTTTTCTTCCCCCAACAACACTCCGTTATTATTATTAGTACGTCGATTGCTCGCATAAACAGTCGCGAGCCTACCAATGAGCGATTTTGCGGCGCTGTACCTTGCCCATCTCAACCCCATGACGCTCGCGCACGAGACCATAATCGAGAAACTTCGTAAGGATTTCGTGGTGTACGTTTTTCCTGTGCGCTTTGTGAAGGACGGAAAGGAAGTCAACACCCGTTCTTTCCCTTTCAGTTATGAGCTCCGAAAAAGAATGGTCGAGTCAGTGTTTGGAAATTCGGTCCAGGTATTGCCCGATTACACATTTGAATCCCCATACTCGCAGTACCTGCCACCCCTGCTTTCAAGCCATTCATGGAAGCTCCGCAACAAGATTGCTTCAAAGGTAAAGGAGAAAAGGTTCGTATCCTACACCGGAGACAGGGTCGAACGGGCCATGTTGCGGGCCTATCGACTGCATCCTATGAAGGCAGACAGGCTAGATATTTCGGCCACCTCGGTTCGTGAACAGATGTACATGCAATGCCAGAATGGACAGGCTAACGGGGACTGGAGAAGCCTTGTTCCGCAAAGCGTTGCACAAGTGATAGATGAAAACTGGTCCGTGGTCGGCGCCTTTAGCAAAGAGCGGGACAGGACAAAGCGCGTTCTTGGTATGAAATTTCCAGTAGACGGGTACGACCGAAACTAATTTACCGTACTGATAGTAGACTTTTATAAGCCCCCGCCAAATTTGCCAAGAGGCATGAAAGACAAGGGGGGCGAGTTTGTCTGGTTTGACGGAAAACTCGTCAAGTGGCACGAGGCCACTGTCCCTGTGATGACACATGCGCTGCACTACGGAACGGCGGTGTTTGAGGGCATACGGGGATATGCCACTGAAAGCAACGTTTACGTATTCAGGTTGCTCGAGCACATTAAGAGGCTTCATCGCTCGGCTGCGGTCTATTCTTTTTCGCTTCCATTCTCCCCAAAGGAACTATCAGAGGCCGTCATTCAAATCCTCCGCGCAAACCAGACCAAGCAGTCCTGCTACATCCGCCCATTGACCTTTGTAGGGACCCACGGGATTGACCTCAACGTTACGGCCCGGTCGCCAACTCACACCGTTATCATTACGTTTCCATTTGCAAAGTATTTTCCCGCACAAGGCATCAGCGCATGCGTTTCTTCATGGCGCAGGATAAACGATGCCACTACTCCTCCGCTGGCCAAAGCAGCCGGCAACTATCTAAACTCAATCCTGGCGACCCAAGAGTGCAAGCGCAATGGTTATGACGAGTCGATCCTGCTCGATTTGGCTGGCAACGTGAGCGAGGCATCCGGAGAAAATGTCTTTCTTGTACGGGAAGGCAGAGTGTATACGCCATGTCTCTCCGACTCTGCACTAGAAGGTATCACGCGAAACACGGCGCTAACAATCCTAAAGGAAGAGGGTATTGAAGTAATAGAACGCCCGATCCCCCGGACGGAACTCTACATGGCCGATGAGATATTTCTCACGGGCACCGCAGCTGAAATCGTCCCTGTAAGAAGCATTGACGGACATACAATTGCAAATGGGGTGGAAGGCGTTGTAACAAAGACCGTCCGGCAGAAGTATGAAGACATTGTGCTCGGCAAGGAGAAGAAGAAAATGGATTGGCTGACAGCCGTTTGGTAGAAAAAAATGCAGGTAATGGCGCTGTACGCATCGCGGTAATTGGAGTCGGAGGCTGGGGAAAGAATCATGTGCGCGTACTCAACGAGCTCGGGGTTCTTGCCGCTGTCTGCGACCTTGACGCCTCACGATCAGCCGAGATGGGCAGGCGCTACAGCACCGCCAGCTACTCATCGCCGGACGAAATGTTCTCAAAGGAAAAACTTGACGGATGTCTGGTCTGTACACCAACCAAGACACATGCGTCGGTAGCAATGAAGGCAATGGAGCATGGGATAAACACCTTTGTCGAAAAGCCCTTATCGTTTTCTTCAAAAGAGTGCGAGCAAATGCTTGAGGCGTCGAAGAAGAACAACACTCTACTGACATCGGGTTACGTTGAACGCTTCAATCCTGCCATCACCGACACAAAAAAGCTAATCGAGGGTAAAATCTATGGCGAGCCAATCATGATAGAATATCACCGCGAAAACAGGATGCCCCTTCACATTAAAGACGTGGGAATCGTGTATGACACCTCAGTTCACGACATCGACTCTGCAATGTTCTTGTTCGGCGAGAGGCCGACCGTTGTTTTTGCCAGAGCGGGCAAGCGGGTACATGTTTACGAGGACTTTGCCACAATCATGCTGGGCTTTGAAAACCAAAAAGTAGCCGTCATTGCCTCAAACTGGCTTACGCCAAAGAAAGTCAGAACGTTTAGCGCGGTTTGCACGGACGGCATTATCACCGGCGATTTCATAACCCAGGAAGTCGTGATCGACCACAACGAAGCGACAATCACTCCTAGGCGGCAGTTTCAAGAACCGCTCACACTTGAACTCCGAAATTTTGTAGAGGCAATAGGGCATAAATCGAGGCTGCTTGTGACGGCCGAGGACGCGACCAATGTTACAAAAGTTGCAGAGGCCGCGCTACTTTCAAGCAACACCGGCTCGCCGGTGTATCTAGATTTGAAGTAATGTAAAATGAAGCGTTCGATGCTGGATATACTTGCATGTCCTATGGACAAGAAGTATCCTTTAGAGCTTCTCGAGATAGTCTCAGACGGGCAGGAAGTGCAGGACGGCGCTCTTTACTGCCCTCCTTGCGGAAGGTTCTATCCGATAATTGATGGCATTCCTATGCTGTTTCCCGACCACCTCCGTGACAGAACCAAGGATCTTGATTTTCTGGCGCAGCGCAGGGGCAAGCTTCCTGACAAAATTATAAAACAAGGATCACCGTGGCATCTCTGAATGAGTTCGAGCGGGCCGCAGGGCAAACAAGACACGAGCAGCCACGGTACAAAAGACGGCAGGGCGAACAACTATGTTCCGGCGCCGGGCGTGACGAACTTTGTTTCACCAAGCGCAAGGCTTGGCAAGAACGTCAAAATCTGGCACTTTGCATACGTTGGCAGTGATACGGAAATTGGTGACAACGTCTCCATCGGGTCGCTGACCCACATCGACTATAAAGTGAAAATCGGTGACAACACCAGAATCGAGGGCAGCGTATACATCCCGCCCTTGACTGTAATCGGAAAAAATGTGTTCATCGGCCCGGCAGCCGCATTTACCAACGACCCGTATCCCATGAGCCCAAAAATGATCGGAGTCACCGTTGAAGACGGGGCCATAATCGGCGGAAGGGCTGTATTTAGGCCTGGTGTCCGAGTCGGCCGGAATAGCGTCGTCGCAATGGCGTCCGTCGTCACCCGAGACGTCCCTCCAGATACAGTAGTAATGGGCCACCCGGCACGCCCGAAATACAGCAGGTCAGAGTACGACAAGAAGAAGAGGCAGTGGGAAGAGTCCTAGCCGCTGTCCCGATGCGCCTGCCTGCGCGTCAAAAGCTCGCGGTTAACTGTAAAAGCTGAATCTGGCAGTCCTCCGTCCAACACTTTCTCTATGCATGTGACCGCGACTTCGGCCATCCTTTCGCGGGTCTCAAATGTAGCGCTACCGATGTGTGGCAGGAGCGTCACGTTGTCTAGTTTGCAAAGCGAGCTTGAGCGGGGAAGCGGTTCTTTTCGATAGACATCAAGTCCCGCCCCTGCAATCATTCCTGACTTGAGAGCTCTTGCAAGTGCGGGCTCATCAATTAGCTGTCCTCTCGCAGTGTTGATAAGGTACGCCGATTTTTTCATCATTTTCAGTCTCGGCATATCAATCACAGGACTTGGCGGCCCTTTGCCATTAGCAACTCTGGCCTCGCCCTCTGAAGGTGGCGGAGCCGCCAAACTAGCGTGAATAGAGACAAAGTCGCTTTCTGAGAGCAACTCCTCGAGGGTAACATACCTCGCCCCTGTGGCCGCCTCTGCCTCCGGTTTTCTGTTCCTAGAAGTATAAAGCACCTTCATTGAAAACCCTCTAGCCCTACGTGCCACTGCACTACCGATCCTGCCAAGCCCGATTATTCCAAGCGTGCGACCAGAAACTGAACCGCCAAGAAGAAGGTCGGGCATCCAGCCAACGCGCCAGCGTCCTGACCTCGTTAGCCGGTCGCCTGAAACAATGTTTCTCGCTGCCGCAAGAATGAGGGCAAAAGTCAGATCGGCGGTAGCTTCCGCAAGCACGTCTGCAGTATAGGTGACAAGAATGCCGCGGCGAGTCGCTTCCTGTACGTCAATGTGATCAAAACCTGTACTGTAAGTACTGATTATCCTCAGACTTTGTCCCGCAGCATCCATTGCTTCGCTGTCCATCTTGTCGGATAGCATGCAAAGAACGGCGCTCTTGTCCTTGAGCGCTTTTAACAGTTCATTTCTTGATGGGGAGCCCGCGCCATCATGGAGGCGCGTCGGATATTTGGACTGCAGGCGAGACAGCCAGGGACCGGGAACTCTTCGTGTCACGTAGACTGATTCGCCATATTGCATGCACCATGTGGCGGGATAAGCAATCTTAATTTCTTTCTGGAAGTCGGCCAAGCGCGATTCCATCGCCTTCTGCTTGATTCGAATTAAGATCTGAGAAGTGGCAATTTGCAGAGATTGGTAGCCCGGCCCAGATTCGAACTGGGGTCAAGGGCTCCAAAGGCCCCTATGCTTGGCCACTACATTCGGCGGAAAATACGTTCCTCCACCGGGCTTCCGGGCGTGATCAGCACTTCACTGAGAATCCCTATTATAATTTATCTAACAGACAGGTCAAGCCAGTATCGCCTCGACAATCTTGTCAATGGGGTCGTCCATGGAATTTAGTATGCGCAAGGCCCTGCGCTTCTGCGCAGTGCGGAGTCTCTCGCTTGTGAGGAAACCCCTTACGATTGAAAGCAGCTGCGCCGGACTCGACGCACGCCGGGATAGCCCTATTCGCTCAAGGTAAGTCTCGACGTAGAACTTGTGAGGCGCGATAGAGATCGTTGGCTTGCCCAAGAGGGCGGCTTCTGTGGTCATGGTTCCCCCTGCGCCGATAAACACGTCCGAACTCTGAATAAGTCTGGTGCCGTCGATTACCTGGTCGGGGACTTCTGCCCTATCGCTGAACCGCTTTTTCATTTCTTCGATCTGGTCAGAATACCTGCAAAGAATAATGACCTTTGCAGAGCTGGAGAACTTGTCAACAAGTTTGTCGATCATGTTCACGTCAATAACCAACCTCCTGTCGTGGATGTACGCTGCTTTTGATTCTTCAAGCCTGACAAGGATTGTCTTTCTCGATGGTGCGGGCACATTGTCGCTGTCCGGGGTTTTTGGCTCTGGGTGCGCCTCCAGCCGCTCTGTCCTTTTAATCCACGCCGCTGGGTCCAGAGCGTGATAGCGCGTAATCTTCTTGCGATCTATGCCAAAAACCGTCCAGGAAGAATATGGTATGACCCACGGCGTGAGAAGCCTGCTCATAAAAGGTACGGTGAGCCTGCAAACGGCTTCCGCGTGTGGCGAGTCACTTATACCGATGTACTTGATACCAAGTCCAAATGCGACGCGGGCGCCTTCTGGCGACGAAAAGTTCACTGCCCGCTCGGGAGAAAAATTATTCACCGACTCTGCAAGCTCGTATGTCCTGCTGGCACTTGCGCGAAGCTTGGAGTAGCGGTCAGCCCCGCCGTGGCTGCCGATAATGGTCAGGTCAAGTTTCTTTATCTTTGCAAGCTCGACAGCCTCCCAGTACTGTCGAGACGTTACGAATACTTGATGGCCTGAACTTCTCAGCAATTTTATTGCAGGCTGAAAAAATAGCACCTGCTTGGGGGTCAATATGTCAAACCAGATACGCAAACAGGGTGTGATATCATTCTGCCATTGGAAAAACCTTTTCTTTAACCTTAATTGTAGATTATCGGTGGGCATGCGCGGAGGATTATCCAAGCTAACTTGAGCTCCGGTCAGGCGCCCGCATCGGTCTCGGTGGCAGTTTATGGCCTCAGCACGGAAGGCTACAAACTTGCTTCTGCTATGGCGATCAGGGGTAACAAAGTCTCTCTCATTGACGAGTCAGTCAGGATGGCGATCGCGCTCAAGCCCGACATCGCAAGGGCGTATCCGAACGTCAGCGCCCTTCGGGAGGACGAGCCGCTGCTCGACCTCGAGCCAGTGGATACCGCTGTGAGCAATGCCGCATACGTTTTCTTTGCGCCGCGGATTCGAAAAACTGGACCTGACTCGAAGGCAGACGTTTCGTCAAAGCTCAAGGATGCTGTCAAGTCGCTCAAGAAGGGTTCATCGGTGCTCTATCTGGTTCCAACTGGCATCGGGGGGAACAATGAGAACATGCAGCTTATCGAGCACATTACGGGGCTATCGGTGTCCGATGGCAAGGATGTCTCCTATTACTACATGCCCGCAGGAGTATCGGGAGGGCTAGGCAGCTCGGAGACCTGGATAGGTTCGGTAAAGTCCAAACAGGACAGCATGCTTGCAAGGATGCTCCATGACCCTGACATCAGGAGGCGAATTTCGTTCCTGGATCTCAGTTCAACTGAACTCTCACACGCAATCCGGGTCCTGAGCCATTATACTGGGATGGCCAGCGTTTTTGAGGTATGCAAGAAGGTAGCTCCCGACTATGCAGCGGGAGGCACCATCCAAGCCTCTTATGGCGACATTTACATCGACGACGTGGCCAGCGGGTTGTACGACCTGCGCGCCATAGGCTCCTCCCTCGACAGCGGCGAGCCGCTAATGTATCTGGTAAACGGCAGCATTAGGGGAGTAGACCGGTACCAGAAGCATCTTATCGACCAGATACGGCTGACTCTTCGGCAGCGGGAGCTGAAGGCGAGCAAGACCCGGGTTTCCTTAGCATGGACGCTTGACAGAAATGAGATGAGGGGCGACAAGATGGACCTGCTCTCTAGCATAGAGAACAAGATCAAGGACCATATTGGCGACGTAGAAAGGCATCAGTACACGCCTGCCCCTTCATTTGGAGGCTCGCAGAGCTCTTCAAAGTTTGACATGTACCACAGCGACAAGACCACGCTTGTTCTGGCGTGCTCTAAATCCGACTATGAAAGAGTTTCTTCGGGACCCAAAAGCGAGGAAGTGATAATTATGAAGGCCAATCCCCTATGCCAGTCCGTAAACGCTTAAGCACGCGCGGAAAACGATCGAAGGCAGCCGGCACGAGGAGGCAGGATGCCGGTGTCGCAGTGATACTCTCGACGTTTGCAAGCGAAGAGGCGGCCTGTGCCGCCGCGCACGCCGTAATTAATCTCCGCCTCTGTGCGTGCGTCAACCTGCTGAATGTTCGCTCAATCTACAGGTGGAAGGGTCAGATCTGCGACGAGAGGGAAGTAGCGGCCTTTTTCAAGACTTCTTCCGACCGCGCAGATGTCCTGAGGGCCGCACTTCTCGAAATGCACCCGTACGAAGTGCCGGAGGTGCTTGAGCTTAGAACAGAATCTTCCTCTAAAGCCTACCTTGAGTGGGTAATAGAGTCATCTGATGGCATAGCGCAGCAGGGCGACAATTCCGCCCAGTGACGACACGCGCAGCCCAATGTCGGTCGACGAATCAACCGCGTACGTCTTTGCGGCCTGACCCTCTATCTTGTTTAGAAGACTTACCACCTGCTCCTCGTCCGCTCCTCTGAACACCGAGTCCGAAAAGACGACGGCTTCGATTGCCTTTGCCTCTGCTGCATTGGAAACCTCTTGTATGCCCATCGCGAACCGCGGTTCACCCTTTTGAACCAGTAGCATTACCTTGTCCAGAAGTGCAGAAACGCCTGCAAGCTTGCTATCGTTCATGGCCTCCGACATTGCGCTCGAGCGCAGGAATACGAAAATCCCGTCCTCTCCTGCCACGTCGACGCCCTCAACCACTTTGAGCGTTGCCTTTTTTTCTTTGAATTCTTCCCTGCCTGCCAGGAAATTGTAAAGCCTGCGCCGTGTTTCCCCGGGACCAAAAATTATGACCGTGTCGCCCTCGACCAGCAACGTGGAAATCGTCTTTGCCACCTCTGCGAAAAAAGAATCCAAGGATACGACCTTTGTCTGGTAGCGCTTGCCGCTCTGGCCGGAGTATATGTTGGGGACAACCTTTACGTGGGTCCCTGAAACTCGCCCCACGGCTGCTTCCTGCGTATCTATTGCGACGAGCACAAACCCGGCGCCGCTTCCAGACCCCTTGAGCATCTTGATTTCGACGTCGCTCCAGCGCTTTTCCTTCTCTATGGTTACAGGCTCGCCTGCCAGAATTGTCAGGGCATGGTGCGAGCCTCTTGTCACAAGCTCGTTGTCCGTGTCGGTAATCGTGCCTGCAATCCTCAACCGGTCGACGGTCGAGTCAAGCTCTACCCGCTCAACACGAACCCTAATACGAACATGCACCCTTTCTCCACGGTCGGGGCGGCCGTATTCCTTTTCCTGCTTTAGCAGTCTTGTTGTATCTGCAATGACATAGTCGCCGGCGCGGACAACCCTCCTGAGCGTAAATAAATCGTCAGAATCGCCGGGCACCACGAAGAGCGCATTGCTTGAAGTGCCCCCCGTGGGCTTTACGATCATGATATGGGCTTTTCTTGATTGTGCAGTGCAGAGGCATTTGCGTGCCCTGAATCATTCTCGGCTTCAGAACCCTGAGGCTGAACGGACTTGAGGTATTCGTCGACCCATTCCTGCGTCAGCACGCCGGATTCTACAAGGTTGACAAGCGCATTAGGCGACGCGGTCCCCTGCACCTTTCCGGAGCGCTTGCGCGTCTGTCTCCACTTTAGCTGGGTGTTTCCGCTTTTTGACGAATAAATTATGCCAAGAATCTCCTTCGCGTTTACAAACGTCATTTCCCTTATACGCTTGAGTGTGACCTTGTCCGCAGCCTCGATATAGATTGCGCCTGGTCCTTCCTCGCGCTCTGGAAAGACTTCAAAGTCCCTTAGGTAGCTTTCAGGTATAAATGACCTGCAAGTGCTGATTATGATAAATTTTCTAAAGCTCTCAAGTGACGCAGTAGTTTCTATTTCCACCATGTCAATTATGTGATTCATGTAGCCATTTATCAAGCTTGTCAGAAGATTTGAAAAAAGTGGACAAACTCCTTACTCAAGATCTTCCTCACAGATCAGAAGGGCTAGTCATGTCATTGGTTGTCCACACCGGAGCGTACCCGGGCGAGAATAAGACCTTTTTTATGGACAGCAGGCTCCCCTTGGGACATCATGACCGTGGGGACACGTCAGCGGATGACGGAGGAGCGTGCACAAAGCGTCTGTAAATATGTCTTTCATGTGATGCTCTATTCCGCACACCATCTCCTCGTCTATATCTATGTGCAGCGCGTCTTTCATGAGCACTTCAAGGAGTCGGGTGTTTCTCATCATCTGCCTCCCTATATTATCGCCCTGCTCAGTAAGGTCTACGCTTCCCCGCTTGTAAACGACAAGGCCAATCGAGTTGAGCTTGCGCAGCATCTGTACTACGGAAGGTTGTGTAACGTTTAGTAGCTTTGCGATGGAACTTACCTTCACTGTCTCGCCTTTTTCGCGGATGCACCAAATTGCCTTCAGGTACATCTCGACGTGTTCAGACTCGGCCGTGCCGACAAAAAGCTCTTCGTCGTACTTTGCCTTCGGGTTCTTTCTGTCCTTGCTAACAGCCGAGCTCTCCAAGGATAAAACCGAATTGCCCCTCGAATGCTATTAACCTTGTGCGAATCTGCTAGACCTGCAAATTGCGCTTCTTGGGGCTGCCAGAGCCCGCGGGTTCCTGGTCCTGGTTGACCGTGTCGTTCCAGAGGTATTGAAAGTATCCCTTGGCAAACCCTGCAAGGCCCGAATGGTCTGCCCAGATAGCAATCGGGTCCACCTCGCTCGTGCTGTCTGGAGCGTTTTCGCCAAGCAGGATAACGACGTGCTTGCCGTCGCCGATTACCCCCCCTCCAAAAAGACCGTCACGCAATCGCACCTCTGAGAACCTAGAGAGTGCCTTTATTGTATCTGGATTCATTTTCGCAGATACCAGAATCCTTATGCGTATCCCGCGCTCGTGCATGGAGCGGAGGATCGGCTGGAGCGGCTTTGTGAAATTCTCGGCCACCTGGGGTAGGGCAACCAGCAGTTCCTGCTGGCTGTTCTGAATGACTTCATTCACTTTTGCTGCGATGTTAAAGACACCCCTGGCGACCCAGATTTCAGGCCTCTCTTTGATGCCGCTCTTGGTGTAGATAGGCATGAGCTCATTTACAATACTCACCTGGCTCTCGCGAAAGCTCGTCTCAATTTTGGACTTTGTAACTTCAAGCGCGCTAGAAGGCGACTTGGGAAAAAACTGTTGCGGACGCGAGCTATCTGATTCCAGCCAGCCTTTCTCTTCAAGCGTGTTGAGTACCTCGTAAATTTTCGAATAGGGCACTCCGGACTTTTTGCTGATGTCCGAAGCAGTCATAGCGCCCGCCTCAAGAAGCGAAACATAAACCCTGATTTCATAGCCCGTAAGGCCCAGATGTTCCATAGCCTTGCGCGATTTTTCGCTTATGCTCAAAATCACTTACCCTCTGCTCATGCTCTATATATCTACACTGAAAGGACGAGTATAAGGCAATCGACGACTAAGAGGATATGTCTGCTATCCATCTATTTACCTTTCACCGTAGTATTGGGTTAGGGTATCTTTAAATACAAAATGGAAATTCTGTCCGGTTAAGGTAGAATAATGGATCTAATTCAGATTTCGAACACATCCAACAAGAGCATTGCTGCGCGTCGAACTATAAGATTTACGCAAAGCATCTGCCCTGACTGTAACATGATTTTGGATGCTGAGGTTTTCGAGAGGGATGGAAAAGTGTTTATGACAAAGACCTGCCCGTCCCACGGCGAATGTGAGGAGCTTTACTTTGGTTCCTACGAAATGTACAAGAAATTTAGCACTTACTGGATGGATGGCAAGGGCGCCCAGGCACCCAATGTCATGATTGACAAATGTTCGTGCCCGAACAACTGTGGTCTCTGCACGAACCATCTTTCTCACTCCGGCCTTTCAAACATGATCATCACAAATCGCTGCGATCTCACATGCTGGTACTGCTTCTTTTACGTAAAGAAGGGGCTTGAGGGCGCTTACCTTTACGAGCCTAATACTGAACAGGTCAGGGCCATGATGAAAACCCTGAAAGCAGAGAAGCCGATAGCAGGAAACTCAATTCAGATAACCGGAGGCGAGCCAATGCTGCGCGACGACATAACCGACATGATCAAGATCATGAAGGAAGAAGGCGTCGACCACGTCCAGCTCAATACAAACGGAATAAAACTGGCCATGTCTCCCGAGACAATGCGTCAGGTGAGAATGGCAGGTGTCAACAATCTGTACCTGTCGTTTGACGGCGTGACTCCGAGGACGAATCCGAAGAACCATTGGGAAATTCCATACACGCTGGAGTCAGCCCGGAAATGCGGCATGACCGTGGTGTTTGTCCCCACAGTAATCAAGTCGATTAATGACCACGAACTTGGCGGTATCATTCGTTTTGCACAAAAGAACTTGGATGTTGTGCACGCCGTGAACTTCCAGCCGGTATCGCTCACTGGCAGAATGGGCAAGAAAGAACGCGAGAAGTACCGCATCACAATCCCTGATTGCATAGAGCGCATCGAGGAGCAATCCAACGGCGAGATTTCAAAGGACTCTTGGTTCCCGGTGCCTTCCTGCATGCCAATGACTAACATCATTGAAGCATTCAGCAAGAAGCCCAAGTACGAGCTTTCAATTCACTTTGCCTGTGGTGCAGGAACTTATGTCTTTGAAGACATGGACACAAAGAAACTCATCCCGCTGACATCGTTTGTGGACATCAAGGGAGTGCTCGAATACTTTGAAGAAAAGGCCGATGACATCAAATCGGGTGCCAACAGGTATTGGACTATGCTTGAGGTTGTCAGAAAGCTCAAGCAATTCGTCAACAAGGAAAAGCAGCCCCGAGGTCTTGACTTGGCCAAGATGTTCTCGAGCATCCTGCTCAAGCGGAACTTTGACTCTGTGGGCTCTTGGCACGTGCGCTCTCTGTTCTTGGGCATGATGCACTTCCAAGACAAGTACAATGAAGACCTGGAAAGGCTGCAGCGCTGCGACATCCACTACCTGACGCCGGACCTGAGAATCATCCCATTCTGCGCATTCAATGTCATTCCCGAGTGGTACCGAGACCGAATCCAAAAGAAGTTCAGTATACCGGTTGAAGACTGGGAAAAGGCTCACAACCAGACACTTGAGGCTGGGCTGTACCGCGGATTGATGCGTCGGGGCAAGCCCGAAGCCCAGATGGGCTGCGCCATGTCAGAGATGCACAAGGCGGCTGCAGAAGCGGCAGACGAGCACAAGGGCATCGAACTGCGCAACAACATGGCCGGCGCCTAAGCTGGTCAACGGCTTCCCTCTACTATTTTGTTAATTTTTGCTCTTTTTGAAAAGCAATAATTGCACGACTAGGAATTGTATATCTTGCGATCAGCTTAAATTCAAAATGCCAGCTTTTTTTCAATAGATGAAGCTCGAGCAATGGTGCAGGCTTGATGAGAGCATTTACGTGGCAGAGTCCGAGGAGCGGTACCTGCAGTATTCCGGACTTGGCGGGTCGGAGTCTGTAATCAAAAAGCTAGCGGAAATCAAGTCTGCAAACGCTGAATTGTTCTTGGAATCCTTCCAGGAGCCAAGAGAACTCTACCTGTTAGCAATAGAGAATATCGCCGATGCCCGGACCAAGAAACTGGAGCTGGAGCTGTACAACCTGCGGAACAAAAAGATTTCAATGAAGGGTATCTCGTTCAGGAATTCTCCTCTGAACTGGAGCAGCTGGAGGCAGTTTAACAGCACCCAAAAGGACTCGAGGGTTCGTAAAAGGGTCTTTGACGAGTTTATCCGGAAAACCCGGTTCATCTCCCCCACAGTGCAAAAGCGGTTTGAGCAGATCGCTGCAAGCTATGAGGCTTCCTCCAAGGGGCGCATTTCTCCGCTGGAAGGCTACCTTCAAAACGAAAAAATCGGCCTTGCCGAGCTCACAGCGCTTGTAAAATCAATGGCAAATCGTGCACGCAAGCCCTTTCAGGAGATGCTTGAAGATAGTGGAAGGAGCGTACTCGGACGACAAGCAGAGTATTATGACGACTTTTACTTTTTCCGCAACAGGGTCTTCAAAGAGTTTGAAGGAGCATTTGCAGGAATAAACCCTGTCGCCCTCGTAAAGCGAGTTCTGTCAAAAATGGATCTCGATTTGTCGCGGGTGCAATTTGATTCCCAAGACCGCAAAGACAAGTATCCTTCTCCAGTATGCTTTTTCATTCATATCCCAACCGATATCCGGGTCCTTTTCAAATCCGAGAGTCCATATTTTGACCTTCAGGGATGCTTTCATGAAACAGGCCATGCAATGCACGCAAGCGCAATCTCCGGCTCGCTTGAATACTGGAACCGATACGGCTTTTCGATGGGCGTTGCAGAAGTGTTCTCAATATTTCTCGAACGGCTCACAAAGAACGGGCGCTTCCTGTCTTCGATCGGAATAACAGACCAAAAGACTCTTGACGGTCTTCACGAGCGAAACCGCTTCATGGATCTCTTTTTTGTGACGTTTTATGCCGCCAACTCTATGATGAAGACAGAGTACTGGAGGAAAAACCTGTCCATCGAAGAAGCAAACGACTGTTATGCCAAGTACTACCAAAGGTATGTCGGGTTTGAAATGCCGGGGCAGTACTGGTTGCTCCACCACATCCTGCCAGACGCGGTAATGTATGTTCCCAGCTACTTGCTGGCGGCCGTCCGCGCGGCAGAGCTGGAATCGCGGATGCGAGACCGGTTCGGAGAATTATGGTGGGACGAAAGGAAGGCCGGGCAATACCTTCGTGAGATTATGAGTGCCGGTGCGCAGATCAACCTATCAGAATTTTCCAGACTTGATGCTGATATTTTTATGAGGGAGGCCGGAGCCTAGAAAACTACGCCCACGGCGGCCTTTTGTTCCTTGGACAACTCTCGATAGCCATTCTTGTCGATAATTACCACGTTGATGTTGTCTCCGGTGCCCGCATTTCGCCTTATTGCAGCTGCTATCGCCTGCATAGCGGTCTTGTAGCCCTCGTTTACGCCCATGCCTTCGCGGTATTCTGATTCCAGGTAACCGTAGGCGACAGGCGAGCCGCTGCCGGTGGAGATGAACTTTTCAGTGGTCATCGACCCAAAGAGGTCAATGTTGTAAATGTTCGGGCCCTCTTTTTCGGTATAGCCTGCCATGATAATCTGAACGTAGTATGGAAAGTATCTGTTGTTGAACAGTATGTTTGAACAGAGCCTTGCGGCTGACTTGACTGGCATCAATTCGTTGTTCTGCATCCGGTAAATGTTAGAGTTGTATCGCATCGTATCAACTAGGTTTTGCGCGTCAGCAACTCCGCCGGCAATAGTCATGGCCAAGTGCCTGTCCACCTTTTGGATTTTCATAACATGCCTATCTGCGATGAAAAGTCCTGCACTCGCTCGTGTATCCGCTGCCAGCACGACGCCGTCCTTGCATATCAGGGCGCAAGTCGTGGTGCCCTTCTTTATCTGATCTGCAATCATTGCTGGATAACGATCATCATGGGGTTGCATTTGGTACAGGCAAACGTGAGAGCTGACCTGATTTAAAACTATCTACCTGTTTCTTTTATATTGCTCTCTGCCCAACTGAGTGCAGCAGACAGGTTTATTGACGCAAAAGACGCTTTTTGAGAAAATTTGGGAATCGCATGAGGTATATTCAGACCATCCGCCCAGCGGGCCGTCCCTAATTTACATAGACCGGCATCTCGTCCACGAGGTCACCTCACCTCAGGCGTTTGACGGACTCCGGGCTGCAGGAAGAAAAGTGCGGCGAGCTGATCTTACGTTTGCGACGATGGACCACAACGTGCCAACCGCCGACAGGTCTCTTCCTATCGTAGACCAAACTTCTGCGATTCAAGTTCAGACGCTTGCAAATAACTGTAGGGAATTTGGAATAAGGCTTTACGACATGCACAGTCCCGACCAGGGAATAGTACATGTCATAGGACCTGAACTCGGTCTAACGCTCCCGGGGACAACCATCGTATGCGGCGACAGCCATACATCAACACACGGCGCATTCGGCGCATTTGCGCTGGGCATTGGAACAAGCGAGGTCGAGCACGTGCTTGCAACGCAGTGTCTATGGCTGGACAAGCCAAAGACGCTCGCCATTAATGTCGAGGGACACAGGGTAAACAGCCACGCCGTTACCGCAAAGGACATGATTTTGCACATCATTCGGCAGATCGGAACGTCAGGGGGCTCTGGCTACGTGATAGAGTACCGGGGAGAGGCAATTTCAGCGCTTTCGATGGAGGCGCGGATGACAATCTGTAACATGTCAATCGAAGCAGGGGCCAGAGCAGGCATGGTGTCTCCGGATGCCACCACTGTTGACTATATTCGTGGAAGAAGATATGCTCCAAAGGGCGAGCAGTTCGAGCAGATGGCACAACATTGGATGGACCTTCGAACCGACGCAGGCGCGGGCTTTGACAAAACGATTTCCTTCGACGCCTCCAGACTCGCTCCGCAGGTGAGCTGGGGCACGAATCCGGCAATGGTTGCAGACGTTACCGAGGTTGTGCCGGAGCCCGACGATTTTGCAAGGGGTAACGAGAACGAGAGCAAGGCTGCAAAGCGCGCTCTTCAATACATGGATCTCAAACCTGGAACTCCGATTGTCGACATCAAGCTTGACCGGGTTTTCATCGGGTCGTGTACCAACTCCCGCCTTGAGGACCTTACCGAAGCCGCGGCCATCCTTAAGGGAAGAAAAGTTTCAAAGAACGTGCGTGCTATGGTGGTTCCTGGCTCTCAGGGTGTCAAATTGGCTGCAGAGCGACTCGGGCTTGACAGCGTCTTTAAGGACGCCGGTTTTGAATGGAGGGAATCTGGGTGCAGCATGTGCCTCGGGATGAACCCGGACATTCTTGCGCCGGGAGAGCGGTGCGCCAGCACTTCGAACCGCAATTTCGAGGGAAGGCAGGGTGCCGGGGGCCGCACCCACCTAGTCAGTCCGGTCATGGCAGCAGCTGCTGCAGTTGCCGGCCACTTTGTGGATGTAAGGGAGTGGTTCTAGTTTGGAGCCGTTCAATATTCTGACAAACAGGGCGGTGCCTCTTGACCGGGCAAACGTCGACACAGACCAGATAGTGCCGAAACAGTTTCTGAAGCAGGTTGGCAAGACTGGATTTGGAAATTATCTGTTCTATGACTGGCGCTTTGATTCCCAGGGCAAAGCGCGCGAGGACTTTGTACTGAACTTTCCATCTTACAGGGGTAGAAAGATACTGCTCACTCGGGAAAATTTTGGAATAGGCAGCTCACGCGAACACGCGGTGTGGGCGCTTTACGACTTTGGCTTCAGGGCTGTTATCGCTCCTTCTTTTGCTGACATATTCTATGCCAACTGCTTCAAGTCAGGGTTGCTGCCTGTCAGGTTGGCAGCACGCGAAGTGGACTTGCTCTTTGACGGCGACTGCGAGATCGTAATCGATCTGCCAAATCAGGAGGTATCGGCCTGTGGGAAAAAGTTTGTCTTTGAAGTCGATTCCTTTAGAAAGAACCTGTTGCTAGAAGGCACCGATACTATCGGGCTTACTCTAAAACAAGAGAGTAAAATATCGGCTTACGAGTCCTCAGACACCCTCTTTAAGCCCGGTCCCGCTCCGGTCGCCTGACAGAAGAACATTTATCCTGATCTTAAGGTAACCGCGGCGGCAGCTGTATAGTTTGGCCGGCATTGTTGCTGTTAGCCTGAAGAGCGAGGGCAAGCCTTCAGCCCGTAATGCGGTTTACTACCTCGTTCACGCAATGAGGATGCTCCAGCACCGGGGAAAGGCATACTGGAAGATAATGGCTGGCGGTCACTCTGCTTCCGCCGAGGGTTCGCTCCCACACGATGATGTCGTGCTGCGCATAACTCACCGTGAAAAGCTCGGCGGCACGGCTGGGCTGGGCTACTTGTCAAAAAAATCCCCTCCGTTTCCAAGCATGCAGAGCAATCAGGTAGCCTTCGATGGATTCCTGGTAGACACTGAAAAACTCCACCTCCACCCCTATGTAGGCATCTCTCGGGACTCTGATTCATTGGCAAAGGTGTGTCATATTTTCAGTCAGCTTGTAGACAGAAATGCCGAACGTGCAGCCGAGTTTCTCGACAGGCATCTTAGGGGAAATCTTGCGCTAAAAACCGATGACACAATCTATGCATACCGGGACAGCACCGGCTTTAAGCCGCTCGTCGTCGCTTCGAACAAGGAGAAAACGCTTAGCATAGTGGCCTCGGAGAATTCGTTGAGCACGTCGCTTCTGGATCTGGACTTTTCAGACGTGCGTCCGGGTCAGCTGGTCAGGCTCGCAAGGGGAATGGAAACCGAGGTTCTTGCCAGCGCCTCGAGCCCGAGGCTGATGATGGATCCTTTTGAGTTCATTCGAGAGTCCAGCGTCGTAGCTACTGTCAACGGAAAGAGCATCTACCAGATTCGCAAGAACATCGGAAGGCAGCAGGCGCAGAGCCTGGATCTCCAGCTGGGCGAGCTTGACTGTGCTTACGCCGAGCCGGATTACACCCGGCCAATGGCACTGGGATTTGGGCTGCAGTACAGGCAGAGCCATCCCGCATTCGAGATTACGGAAGGCGTTATCAAAGATCGGTATGACGACTCGGACCACATGATCGACTTTTCCGAGGAAGTAAGCAAGAACAAGCTCCTCAGCACCAAGATGTCGCTGAAGTTTGTAATGCAGTCCTCGACTCGGGGCAAGAGGGTGGCGACAATCCAGGGTACAATCCAGACCGGGTCGACTACCCGGGAGACCATCCAGTATTTGAGGAGGGCCGGCGCGAGCAGGGTCGACGTGATAGTAAGTTACGTCCCGACAGTCGACGGCCGGCAGGTGGGCCTTTACACTCAAAATCGCGAACTTGTAGCAAACAAGTACGTCGGAGAAGTGAGCAGCATCAACGAACTAAACGAGAACGTGTCAAAGGAAATCGGCTGCGACTCTGTTTGCTACAACTCGCCTGCCATTCTCGCCAAGGGGATAGGCGTGCCAGAGAACAACCTCTGGTTTCCAGAATGGGTCAGGTTCTTGGACTACAAATGAAGATTAGCGACATAGATCCGGCAAGACTGCAAAAGCCTGCCGTCGACAGTCAAATAATCTTCGAGGGTTCTCTCGCAAGCCAGGGTTTTGTTGTCCGCCGCATTGAACTCAGACGATACTCTGAAACGAATCACACTGCCGGCAGTTCTGATTTGGACAGGAGCAAGGAACAATCACTGCTTATCGCGCTTGTGGAGATGGACAAGGGTTCAGTCGAAATGAAATATCTCGAAGCGCCGGGAGGCCGCGAAGTCCTCGAATCTGCTGCCGAATTCCTGCTCAAGTACGCAGGAATAAGCTCCCTTGTAAACCGCGCAATCCTGGAATACCTGGCACATGATAGTGACGATGCCCCAGTCAGTTCACAGCAATTCTAGCGCTTCAGAAAGACTCTTGACCCTGGGTGACCATTCAAAGTCTTCATTCCAAGGTTGGTCAAAAAGGATTCCAGATTTTGGTCCCGCGATGTCGACGAGGTTCGCCGGCGCGTCGTCGATTAGCACGTCGAAGGGATAGTCTGCCTTTGGAACGCCGTCGTAGATGAAGATTAGTTCGTCCGCGTACACGTCGTGGTAGTCCAGCCACTCCGCCACGAAGGGCACTGTGGGCCTTTCCCGCTTGGTAATAATGGACACTCTTAGTCCCCGAACGTTCAAATTTTTCGTGAGCATGCCGATGTCTGGCTCGGTTGGAGGAATTTCCTTCCATCTATGCCTCCACACGTACGAAAAGTGTTCATGAACTTCTTCCGGTGCTATAGGCAGCACCGTGGGTATATCCCAGCGGATAATGTCGGATTTTGAAATGTTCGTTCCCCTTCGCTTGTTGTATTCCTGCACCCAGACCTGCATTACGTCAGCAAGCACCGAATCGACGTCGATGGCGACTGTCCGGACCGGCCTTGTCGAAAGGTACGGACGTGAAGTAGCAGAAGATTGCGCCATGAAGTTCGGTACGAAACCTTGAGTTCCTGTCTCTATTTATAGGGTGCAGAAACCGTGCCAGGCGCACCACACGACCAGGAAACCGTCCTTCGGTTGATCGCGCCCGAATCTATTTGCGTCATATCTTAAGGGAAAGGCTTTCGAAAAGGGCCAAGGGGTCGCAGTACTTATCAATACGTTTTGTATCGCGATTGTCAAAAACGGGCTTAACTATGCGCTATGGTACCGCATCTACCATGTCAACCCAAAATGCAATCGATATACGTTTTCAGTGCAAACTGTGCCGGGCAGTTTATGATTCTTTTGGCGATTTTGCCAAACACGCAGCGTTGACCGGTCACGACGTGTTTGTATCTAAGGAAGACTAGTGGTCGTTCGGCAGACCCTTGGGTGCACTGACACACGGCGTCATTGAAGTTAAACTGCATGGCATATTGGTGCAATTTTGAATAACTGTATCGGCCGAGTTGATTCATATTTTCACCTCAGAACGAGGCTGAGAAGTGCCCCTGCGATAAATGCAGACATGAACTTAGGATTGACTGTATTAATGCGGGCTGCTAATGCCGCGACCCAGACTGAGACTTTTCGATTCTGACGCGGCCAAGTGCCGAACGTTATTGGCGTATTTAGCAATAGAAAGAGAACTGCCATCGCTCTAGACGCAGTGGCTTATGAAAACCAACGCATGATTCGCAGGCGAGGTGCTGGTCAAAGAGGCAGGGAAAAAGTTGCCTAACCTGCAACACCTTGAAGACAGAATGAAAAATTTATAGAAAAGCAGATGGGGCCGGCCGGATTCGAACCAGCGACCTCCAGCGCCCGAGGCTGGCATCCTACCATGCTAGACAACGGCCCCTGAAACAGTTAACAGCTTTATTCGAGGTATTATATCCTATCCTAATCACTGCCGGTAGACTGCAATCATACAGGTATGGGTCAAATGCTGCCTAAAGCCTCAGATCTCTTAAACCCAATATTCTGCGATTTCTGTTATAATTCGACTCAAACTCGTCGACTTGGCTGCTTCTTGTGGCATTCAGAGTCATTTTCATTTCGACCCTGTACTCTGAGCCAAGCGCGTCATCAGAGTCTGCTAGCGTCGCGTCTCGGACAAGCACCTTTCTGGCCAGATCCTCGATTCTTTCTCCGCACTGCCTCGCGTACTCTTTTATAACAGCCATCTCTTTGTCGGAGACAGCGATTCGAATTTCCGGCAATTGGCAGGCCTGCTCATGATTGTACCTTCGGCGGTTAAGCACTCGCATGTAGTTGTTCCCAACATTGCCTTGATGCTGGTCTAGTTCTTTATTACCAGTCTTCTTGCGGAGATGAAGAATCTGAGATACCAGACCAGTCCAGCGGCGAACGCCAAGTATGCAGCGTTGTAGGTCATTGTCACAAACGTTGTGTCGCCTTGGAATCCAGTCAGCTGGACAAAGCCAAGCATACTGTCAGCGATTCCGAGAATTATCCATGCGATAAATATCCAAGGTATTGAAGTCAGCTTGCCGCGGCCCGAATTGAGCACTATTACTATCGCCGGAATGAAAAGTATGGCATCAAGCACGGGATATGCAATGCTAATTGCAATTACCGTCGGAGTGGCTGTCGGGTCGCTTGCCGAAGATGAAATGATGTTGCTGACATAATAGTAGCACATGATGGCCATGCCTATACTCACTATTGCTATCTTGTACCTCTTTACTCCCTTGCCGAAAAATTTCGACAGCGCGAACAGATGATATCCAAAGCCCCCGTAAGCGGCAAGCCAGAAGGCGTCGGCTATCGAGGGGAAAGGTGCCTTCTCTCCAATTACTATCTCAGTATATGCCCAAATTGACTCAGCGCAGACCCAGAGAAGCAGCCCCGCTGCAAGGCCCACATAGGCTCTTCCAAAAAGCCCTCTTACGCCTTGCGACGATACCACCTTGACTGAAAGAACCCCTGCGGTCGTAATAGTTGCGACCCGTGTGATGTCGCCTAGATTTGAACTGTATGATGCCCCAATAGCTGAGAGCATTACGATGCTGACTGCGCCAATTGCGCCCAAAAGTACGATTAAGAGCAATTTTCGCTCCCGTTTCAGGTCGACTACTACAGGGTTGTTTGTCATGCGACGGTGTCGCCTCCCAGAATCCTCATTATTCGCTTAATCCTTTCCAGCGCCGATATCCCGTTTTGCTTTGGGAGTCTTAACCCGCTCAGCTTTTCGAACCTATCAGCCGCATCTTCTAGAATCATTTCCGAACCCGGGCCGACCAGGCCCGCCAGTTCTGTTGAAAAATTATCAATATCCCAGTCGCTCATTGACGTAAAGACGCCCTTGTTACTCATGTGCCAGTTTATCGTTCTCTCAATGCTCTGTCCTAGGCCTCCTAGGGAGCTGTCTATAGCCTGCTTGAGAAGCGTCAACGTTTTTTTTCGATCTTTGTCATCTAGCATGATTTTCTTGGCACATTCCTAGTTTGGAGCGTGAACAGTCTGTTCCCAAAATCGGATTTATTTCTGCGGATGTAAGCAGGTCTACACCGGATCACCAAATTACGCACAACGGCTTCATATCGTCCACCGTGTGTTCAAAGTACCATTAGTGATGATTCATGGCTATATTCAGCCCGGCGATTGTGACCTTGGGAAACACGCATATCCTTATGGATTCAGTGACGAGCGTCTCATAACGGAGATCCCGGAAATTTGGTAATTGAGCCCTTGTCAAGAAGTGGCGGCCGCATCTCGTCATTGGAAATCCCCGTCGCCTGGTGCAGATTGGATGCTCGGGGTTCGATTGTTGACCTTAACTCAATGTTCATGTCGCTTTTTGAACGCGGTGGGACGGAACTAAGAGGACAGAGCTTTGAGACTTTATGTGCAGACGATGAGACCTCCTTCAAAAGTTTCATCAGGAACTTCCCAAATTGTGGCGCTCTGTCTTTCAGGGCATGGCTAAAGCGCTCCGAGGAAATCAAATTTCCGGCGATAATTCATGCCGTTGGGGAAAACCACGGCGACGAAAAGCCGGAAATAAGTCTGGTCGTGTTGGATGACTCATTTAACTACGCTGCCCGGGAGAGAGCGAAATATGAAAACGAGAATTCCCGGCAGAAAGAACAATTGAAAAATGAGTTTATCGCAATCGCGTCTCATGAACTGCGGACTCCGATTCAACCCATACTTGGCTTTGCCCTTCTGGCAAAAAGGGGCAAAATACCTCAGGAGCAGGCCTGGGATGGTGTCCTCAAGGAAGCCCGCAGGCTTCAGCAGCTTGCCAATGACATTCTCGATGTCAGCCGCATCGAGGCCAATCAGATTTCGTACAAGATGGAACCGCTTCGAATTAACGACCTAGTTCAAAACATTGTTGATTCGGCAAGAACCGACTTGAAAAAGGACCTGTCGTTCGAGCTTTCCTTTGAGAAAGCAGACCAGGAAATAGTCGCAGACAGGTCGCGCATAACACAGGTAATCTCAAACCTTGTAAATAATTCAATCAAATTCACCTCAAGCGGTGCGCTCAGGGTTTCATCTAGGCTCTTGGCGTCCGACGGACCGCTCGAAATCAGGGTCAGAGATTCAGGACCCGGAATACCTGTCGAGATGCTCCCAAGGTTATTTACAAAGTTTGCCACAAAGGATCACGGGGAGGCCGTTTCTAATTCGGGCACCGGCCTCGGGCTTTTCATTTGCGAGTCAATAGTTACGGCGCACAAGGGATCTATTGAGGCAAGAAACGTGCCGGAAGGCGGGGCTGAGTTCATTATAACGCTTCCACTAAAGCAAAAGTAGGTCCGCTCGGAACGGACTCTTTTATCGCGGAAGCGCTCTGCCCTTTTGGATTTTGCGCAGCCCTTCTAACAGATCCCTGATTTCTCTGTGACTTGGATTCAGATCTTTGATGGCCTTTACATTGGCGTTTATTGCTTCTAGGCCCTGCCAGATGGATTTATCTTCGACCAAGTCTGCAAGAGTATCAAGCTCGAACGGCTTCTGGATAAGCTCAACTACCTGCTGAAGAGTCCGGACGGAATCAGCCAGAGTTTCAAGCACATACGCGGAAGCAAACAGAATCCTCTGCTTGGGCTGAACTGCCAAAATTTCTTCGGCCACTTTCATGCCGTCCCTCTTTGGCATCCTGTAATCAAGTATGATTGCATCAAAGGGCGCCCTAAGAGGCGAATAACTCTCCGTGGCCTGAACCTTGTCAAGTTCTGAATAGAATGCCTTTAGGCACTGGTTACCGTCATGGGTAACTATAACCTCGTGATTTCGCTCGGTCAAGACAGATTCATACTGGGAAGCTATCTCAACCTCGTCCTCAGCCACTAGGATTCTCATTATAAACCACCGGTACAGACACCGGGTATACCATAACCTGTGGTACGTAATTGAAATAACACACGAGCATTAATTGACTGTGCGTACTCAGAATCTACTAGGAAATTTTATGCCATCACGGCACCAAGACTCTCCGGAAATAATGCAGAGGGCGCTGCAGAAAACCCTGTCGTTACTTGGCGAACCCTCGAGGGATGCTGTACTATCATACCTTCAGAAATACCACAATATATCCTTCGACAATACGTCTACATTTACCCAGGAAAAGCTCGGCTCTGCTTTGGACACGATATTTGGAAGTGGTCAGCAGGTGCTGATGCGAAGATTCGAAGATGAAGTGAGAAAGGCCCGTCTTTCAACTATTAGAAAGGAGCCTGACCGGGAAATCACTAAAGGAAATTCTACCGTTTAGGGGTTGCGAGCTAGACCTCGTGGGTTAACACAATCGCCTTTGCCTGCATCGCTTGGCTGATTTTCTGGAAATAATATGCCGAGAGAACCTTTAGGAACCGATACTCCCTAGGTACTGCTATTGCGTCAATGTTCCTCTTGTAGCCTTCTGCAACCTGCATCACAATGTCGGAAGCATTGGAGTCGAGTATTCTTTCTTCTGCTTGGTCCGTGTCTAACTTGCGCAACTCTGCGAATGGCAAAAAGCTGCTGGCCGCCATTATGAACACGTTAGGCATCCTGTCTGAAAGGTCTTCGGCGATATCGTCCAGGTCGTCATAAATGTCCTGAAGCGCCTGGTTGTAATGAAGGATGGTTGTAACGTTATTGTCATAATTGGGCAACTTGCCCTCAAGGACTGCGGCGTAAATGTGACGAGCGTCAGAGGATTTGAACAGGTTGTGATGAGCTATTTCCGCCTTCGAGAAAACCGTCCCACGCAGCATTCTTTTGCGGATGATCTGCTCGAACTGCCAAAAAGGAGTGAATTGTCGAATAGCACAAGGGAGAGAGTAACCGAGGTAGTTGCCCGCTTCCTTTTTGGCATTTGCCAGCATCTGCCGCGAGTACACGGCATAGTCGGAATTGCCTGTTTCGTAGTATCTGTCGGCGAACAGTATGTACCTGACTAGATACTTGACGATACGGTAAACTGAAACGGAATCTTCCATGCTCAGGCCGGAAGAAAAAGCTGCGAAGTAATAGGTCGAGAGGTCGCCTGCCTTCAGATCCAGTGACCTAAGACGGTTTGACGGCGGCGGGTCAATCAGTGCCAAAAGAGCCGTAATGGCCTCAAGCTCGTCCCCAAGCTTTCTGTCATCAGCCAGCAGCAGGTTTGACTTTGAGAGCAACGCGTCCCGGAGTGTCCGATCGGTGGGCTGCTTGATACCCGAATTAAGGAACGATTGCATGAATTTGACATCGGGTATTATGGGTGGTACTACTTTAACCTTTATCTCGGCATACAAGATATGCATTAGCTCAGTGCAGCACTATGAGAAAACTGACTTGGAAATTGGTAACGATTTTCGTGAAATCAAGAGAAATTTCACTGCTTAAATATCAATCTCACGAAATTGGAAAAAACATCATGCTGCCGTCATTATGCGTGGAACAATAAAAGAAGAAAAGGAACGTTCTGGCTAGTTGGTTCCGCGCTTCCTTCTAGGCAATCTTTTGGTAAAGGTACTCGAGGGTCGATACCATTACTTCGTTGTTGGTGTATATTCCCGAGATTTCCCTGCCCGAAGAGTTGCTCCTGTCGATGATAAAGACAAGCTTGTTGCCGTCGACTATCATAAAGCTTGCAGGAGACGGATTTCTGATCGTCTCGACGTCTAGGCTCGATACGCCTGATTCGACGTCCTCATCGTCGGAGGGAGCGGTTCCAGACGTCTTCAGTTTCACCGTGCAGCCGGCCTTTGCGCTGGACGCAATCTTTTCAATCAAACCCTCATGGTAGAACTTGGCGAGCATGCGGTCGGTGAGGAAGACGTTGAGCGATTTGAGCGGCTGATCAAGTGTCTTTGAGACCTTTGTGAATACAATGTTCTCGCCGCTTAAGACCTGGTAACTGTCCTCACTTCCGCTTGTGACGTTCTTGGCAATCTGTTCAAGTTTGCTCTGACAGTCGTGTTTCTTCTCGGACACTTCCTTGAGTGCATTTGCTTTCGCCTGGACCAGATAATCTACGGTCTCCTCATAAGAAAGCGAGTAGTACTTTTGGGGCTTGCTAAAGGTCGAAAAAACGATACCTTTTGAGAGCAGGAGCGAAATGTAATGGTAAGTGTCTGTTCTCTGGATTTTGGTGTGCTTGGAAATCTCACTTGCTGTGCTGCTCCCTGACGACATAAGGAAGAGCAAGATCTTGGACTCGTTGGAGCTGAGGTCGAGTTTTTTCAGTTCAGCGGCAAGCTCGCCCTCAAGGCGTAGCCGCATACTCTCGATGGATGTGAGTTCAGCGCCGTCCGTGTAGTTCGCTACTGTTACCTGATTCTGTGTCATGTTTCCGATTTTGGGCATCATTCTTCGCCTGTAAGGCTCCATAGTTTTCTGTCTAGTTCAACAGTTTTTTGTAAGGTTTCCAGACATACAACTTAGCAAAATCGGCAAGAGTCGTCTCTCATGACACCCCTAGCGCTTGAGAGCCTTCGAGCCGGTTGTCACAGGATATCGCAGGACCCGATGCATGAAAGTAGCGCTAAACCTTGCCAGGTGAGTAATTCTCAATTGAGCCGCGCGTTATACGAGCGTTGTCAAAACATGCCCTTGCAAGTTCTCGCCGCTCGGCGTTATCTTGCCCGTATCAAAAGTGGATAGATTAGTAAAATCAAAGTCCTATACTACGTCAGTCATTGACGTGACGCGGTCTCCCAGGGCAGTCACGAGTTGCTGGCAACGCTAGCATTCGGAGGCCCCTCTCCGATGTTTCACGCTTTGGCGTTTTCCGTATCCGCGACGAATGCGGGGGCTCCTAGAATCATTGGCAAATAGTTTCTGCGAGAGCACGCGGGTTCCCCTCAAACTATCCTGCAGCATTTAGCACGAATTCCTGATGTTCAACAGCTGTTGCGAAAGCAAGTCGGGATGTCCTTCAATGCGATATATACGCATTCACGGCATGAAGACTATTTGCTGTCGTTGATAAGTTGAAAAATCTCTTTCGTCAGGTCCGCGTATTCATAGTCACTGGCTACCTTGCCTTCAACTGCCAGCGCCAGTGTAACTTCGGGACTCAGTGGAACGACCATCACGCTTAGCATACGGTGCTGGACGAACAGAACCTCGACCTCGCCAAAGATGTCTGAATTCCTTTTTGAAATGTTGACGATCAATTCGGCCTGAAGTATGAGTTCGGTCAGCTTGCTTTTCTCCGGCATCGGCATTCCGGGGCGAGCTGCAGCTGCAAGAAGGCTGCCTTTTCGGACAATTATGGCCCCTGCTATCTTCTTGTGTGCCATGGATACGGCTTTTGCAAGATCATAGTAGTTTATCCCAATGTCTCTCTTGCTTTCGCCCTCCATATTTGCTCTTGGGGGTTGACTTTCCATGAACTGCTATTTCAGCCAAAAAATCTGACAAGGGCTGCGATATGAAGCGCTGTATGAAGCTGGGCATACCTACATCACCTTATATTACAAAACCGGACACTCGATTCGACCGTGAAATCCTCAGTCTCAATGGCAAATGTAAACGATCCCAGTGTACTTTGCCATACACTGCACTCAACGATCAAAGTTTTGAATCCCATAGGGGAAGAACTCATCATGACCATGATGGAGCGGTTATGCGGCGTTAGATGCGCGCAGGATTCAAGCTCGACTTTTGAGGAGATCAAATCCGCACTTGCTGTAGTGCTCGGCGCGGAGGCCGCCGACGTTGTAATAAGGGAGTGGACGGCGCGAATTGAGGAACTTGCGCCCGTGATATCGTAAGCAGATCCAAAAGTGAATACGCAAAAACAGCATTCTAGAATTATGAAGTAGGATCAGCGCATTTAATGCGAACTCGTCCGACTAACCTCTGGAGCGCCCCCGTTAGGGGAACCTTTTATGCGGGTCAGTTTAGTCGCTGGCTTGACTCTGTAGGGCTTGCGGATGCAAATAATCCTGCACCGGCACGGACACTGTTTTACGACCATACCGGCAAGAGAACGCGGGCCCAGAGGGATACGGGAAAATTTTGGGATATAATCGCGGTCCTAAATTGCAAAGCATAGAAAAAACGGATCATTAAAAGGCCGCAGATCTTTCTGGCTTTGCAGAAGCCTCGTCATTAGCTACATGAGAGCTGTCAACCAATTAAATTTTATCAAAAAATAAGGAATTGACGACGCCGGACAATCTTCTCCGCCATTTGAAGAAGATGAATATACAATTCCCTAATGCCAGCACGCAAATACCGGACATTCGTGTCTTCGGTACAGCATTCTTTCCCGGAGGAGCAGGACTATGGGCAATCAACAAGAACGGAAATCCTTGGAAGATGGTCATTTCTACTGGCAAAGTCATGATTCTTGGGAATAACTTTGGTTCGGAAAGCTTTGTTAAGTAATGCAATTTAGCGGGCGATTTGTTTAACAAAAAGGCTTTTTTTAACAAAATGGAAAATCGAAAGATTCTACCAAAATCGTCGGATTAAAGTGCGGCGGGAGAAAATTCGCTGCTGCTTGTTGGCGTACATTGGTCCATAATTTAGAGAACTTCAAGAAACGACCAAATCGCTAAAAGCCGACTTGTTAGCGAACAATGTACTAAAACTAATTACTTATATATTTCCTGCCTTTTTTGGTGCACGTTGACAAAAGGGTCCCCAATCAATACGACTGGTAACAGAATTAGCCGAAGCAAGATATCGGCTGTTATATTTATCGTATTGATGCTTTCTTCTGCGATAATCCTATTAAATGGCTCTCGCAATCCTAATGCGCTAGCAACAAATGCTGCAGACCATGCGTTAATAGTCCCAGAACCATTGGCGCCAACAAGTACTAGTATCAGCAAGAACCTTACGTTCCCTTCCACTATCTTGTTTGGTTCGCCACGGCTTAACGTAACATCGACAAACACGTTCTATCCTGATGGGCAGGCGTCAATCGGAGACGCAAATGGCAACCTACTTACTCTGGTGCCAAAAATTCTCACTGGCAACAATGTTTCAAATGGAAATTGGCAACTTCTCGCTAATTCGACAGTGATAGATCAGCGTTTTGTTTCACCGACAATATCTCTTGATATGATATGGAAGACCCGGACCGATTCTGGTTATGCTAATGGTTACAAGCTCACTATCCAAGGCCGTGCCATAAACCCGTCAGAAATTGATTTTAGTGTGGTTGATAATAGCACTCTGTCGCTCCTTAAAAGCAACAATCATGCGGTCCAGCTTTCCTCCGATGCTAGCCGCATCATAATCGGACAACGCGCGGGCGACAACTCTACAAACACGGTGGGTGGAGTAGGCTTTGACTGGTCTGATGCAATTTCATACAAACCTATCTTTCAGTCAAATACTTTGAGGTTCAATGTGGCTTCTGACTTCAGCATCGATCCGTATACCGTCGTCACGACAACAGACAAGGCGTATGATGAATTTGGTCAACAACATCGGATTATTGTAGCAAACGATGGGGGCTGGTGGCTCTTTTATGGTGAAAGTACCTCACTAAAGTACGCAGTAAGCATTAATCATGGAAAGAATTGGACAACCTTTGCACCAGCTCTTGATACGCAAATCAATCAAAACAACTTGGACGTTGACTATATCAAAACAGGCACTTACGCTAACCGATTGCAGATAGTATTTGGAAGTAACGGCAATGGCCACATCATACACTATTACGGAATACCTGTTGGAAATACAATAACCTGGAGCTCAAGACACGATCTGGGTGAATGTGGGGCCGTAAATACAAACACCTACTACCCATCGGTTTTGGTTACAGGAAATAGTAGCGTCAGTGTAGTTTATGGATATATTTACAACTCTAATGCATTCTGTGAAGTTACCTCAAATGACGGTGGAAGCACTTTCGGCTCAACTGTAACTCTTAGCGCCAGACCCGGAGGGGCAGACAAATTCATGAATTTACACGCTCTAAATTCATCAAATGCAGATGAAATGATTGTCGAGACCAACGCCAACGAATATGGCAGTCTCTTTTCTCTAAAACGCATAAGCGGCGTCTGGGATTCCTCTCGGACTACCATTACAACAGACAAGCTCTCAAGTCCAATAGACAACTTTGATTCAGACTATGATTCTTCGCACAGGGTCCATTTGGCTTACATCAAGAATGACAACACCCTCCAATACCGTAAGTACTCTGGCGGTGCATGGTCAAATGCGACTCAGCTTGATTCTGCTCAGGTCAGCGGTCCGATCTCCACTATGGTGGATCCCAGCCAAAACGTCTTCGTATTTTACAACAAATCAAATGCAGTAAACTATGTTGAATCATCGAACGGCGGCAATACCTGGACCTCACCTCAGGCATTCACTACACACGGGGCCTCACCCTATGGCATTGAAACGCCGCATAGGGCCTTTAACTCTGGGCTTTCATCGTTTATCCCTGTAATTTACGTCAATGGCACCTCCAGCCCGTACAAGATTTGGTCATCAACTTTTGTTATCCCTACAACTGCTTCGTCAGACTCTCGTCTCGATTCAAGCGGTGAACAGCGCACGAGCTACTTTGATGGCACATACAACTGGATTTTCTACTATAATGGAACCAACATCTACTACAAGTATACTTCAGATGGAGGCATTACCTGGGGTACGCCGGTATCTAGCGGAACAGGCGCGTTAGCATCAAATTCTTACTTTACGGTATATGGCGAAGGTAGCAAAATAATGATTGCGTATTCAAGCTCAACAAACGTCCTTACGAGGAACGGTACAATTAGCGGTACCTCTATTTCATGGTCCACTGCCAGAAGTGCGTTAGCAGTAACCGGAACAAACGCAGGTCAGCAGTTCTACCCTTCCATTGAAAAAGTGAACTCCACTTACTATCTTGGTTTCAACGTAATGACGAGCAGTAATAATTCTGCCTTAGTTAGATCGTCTACCTCACTCGGAGGAGCCTGGTCACCCAGCGTAACCTTGTATAGCGGGCTAACAAACCCGGCAACAATTGGCCTATCAAAATATGGTACATCTCCTGGGACCAAGCTGTTTGTGCTGTATGCTCGATACAACGAATCTGATTTTGCATACAGGACATTGACAAGCGCTTGGTCATCCACTTTGCACACCAGCGGCGCAGGCTTGTTTGTCAATCAATCAAAGACGAGTATATTTAGTGTAACAAGCAACGGCACATGCGTAATCGGTGGATATATCGGGAAAAATGCCGGTGGCAGTCTAGCATCGTTTACATTTTGCGGCAGTTCATTCACTTATCCAGCTACTCACGTTCCGGGAAAAGTTCTGTATCCAACAATATCGGCGATTGGAAAGTATGCCTACCTGAGCTTTGTAACTAATAATACGATTTATCAAACCACATTTGTTCTGAACAATTGGAGCAGTTACAATCAACCATTCGGGAATTTTCTAACTAGTTCAACTTATTTACATGAACCAGAATATGGTAGCATTACTCATTGGGTTTACTCTGAACCGATTGTTTGGAGGGAAACCACCACTAGTCCATCGTCAATCTACCTCATTGCAAGTAACGTGGGATTCAAACCTTCGGGGATCCCGATACTCAGCTGTTCTAGCCGCGGAGGAAATACTTCTGGGGACTCGATATGTGATTACTGGAAGAGCGGAAGCGGCTTAAACATCAACTACAATGGAAGCACTTACTCCTATCCCTGTGATACTGTTTGTCCAGTATACAATCATAAGGACATTTACGTTGAGGCTGATTATACAACCGGTTTCAAGCCTTACTTCAATACAACGTCTGGCAAGTACACCGGGATGGAAGATGTCAGGACCGCTTTTGCCAATTCTCCAGTGACTAACCCTGATGGCCTGACAGGCGTAAATCTGCACTATAATGTTGGTGAAGACAGCGGTGCCCACTACTATCTTAACCTTAGCCCTACAACCTTCTACGACATCAAGACAAACTTCTTCGGGACATCGGCGGAGAGGCAATACAGCCAGAACGCGATAATGGAGAGTAGCTACCTGACCGCCAAGTGGCAAATATTTCATTATGCTGTATTTGGCGAGAGACAAAGTGGAATGAATATCAATGCCACCGGTATAGCAGATATTAATGGAAACGATATTCTGATAACTTTGGCCGCATTTACTAACCCGCCTGCTTCCGTGTCAGATGAAGAAGGTACGTTCATGCATGAGTTGGGCCACAATCTGGGGTTGAATCATGGTGGTCCTACTGATGGCACAAACTGCAAGCCGAACTATCTCAGCGTCATGAATTATTTCTTCTCGACTATAAGGATCGTTTCCGACAGGCCGTTGGATTATTCGCGCTCGATACTAACGTCTCTGAATGAATCAAACCTGAGTGAACCCGCGGGTGTAAGCACATCTACGCCGCCGGGGCTCCAAACTGCTTTTGGAAATAATATAACAAACGCCTCAATTGACTTAGGAAGTACGGGTGGTGTTCCAGTTGATTGGAATAGGCACGGCGGACCGGTGGACACACACGTAGTTGAAAACATCAATAATGCGGGCGGCGATTCCTTCTGCAATAACACTCTGTTTACCGTACTCACAGGAGCGAACGATTGGTCCAACTTGAAATATGACTTCAGGGACAGCGTATCTGGATACTTTAGCAACGGTGAAGCAGATCCTGGAACACTACCACATGAACTGGACGCATCCGCATTAAAGCGGGTAGAGGCCGGAATGGTACTTTCAATTGATAACGCAGTCCAATCATCTGGAGACTCAAACTTCACCAATATGATGTCAGCCAAAGCATCCAAGCTATATTTCCACAGCTCGTTTGCGACGGCCAAATCACTTATGGAAAAGGGGGACGTATACGGTGCGCTACAGATACTATTGGAGGTGAGGACAAAGATTGTCGGCGATTCAGGTGGGGACAACCATGGCGTTCTGTTGGTTAACAACCAGACACAACATAGGATATTATTCCTATTGGACAATAGGATCGCAGCATTAAAGAGCGAATTGAACCTCGCATGAGCATCTCAAAGAAGCGGTTATGTGCAATATTTATGATGGGCTCCGCCGCCCTTTTTCTTCAGCTGGGTATTCTTCAACATGTCAGTGCGGAGGCGGTAACCTCTAATCCGTTCCGTGTTGGAGTACATCCATTCGATGTAGCCATTAATAACAACACTCACAAGGTCTTTGTTTCGGATTTGCAAGGGTATTCCGTATTTGTCTTTGATGATTCGGCCCAAAGAGTCATTGGTAATATCTCTTTACTTGATGTCAGTCCCGAATTGAAGTTTGATTACGAACCAACGTATTTGGCTGTGGACCCTACCACAAATAGGCTCTATGTAACTTATGAATGCGATTGCCATCCGAGTTATATCTCAGTAATAGATGGGGCAACTTACAAAGTCGTTGACAAGATCACAATTCCTAATCTGCCAACGGGCATCGCGCTTAACCACTTGACGAACAAGATCTATATCACTTATGGCAACAACGAGACTACTGTCTTAGATGGTGCCACGCAAAAGATCATCTCAAACATTACAACTCAAGTTCCGATTTCCAAAGTAGCAGTGGATATGAAGACTAACCGAATCTATCTCGGAACAAGCTCATCCGGCGAGGTGCTGATTGCTGATGGCAATTCCGACAGCGTGATCGGAACAATCCCGCTGCATGTTGGAGCAAGAATAGCCGATTTGGCAGTCAATGAAAAATCCAATCTGGTCTATGCTCTAAGCACCTCCACGAGTGCTGGATCTGGCGACCTGCCTGTTCCCTCAGCAACTTTGAGTATTGTAGACGGTCAAAGCAACACAGTCATTGGCAAGAGCATTCCGATAGGCTCATCGGGCGGAATTGCGATTGACGAAGCGCATAATCGGACATTTATTAGCCAAAATTACGGAAATTCTATCTTTACAGTGAATCAATCAGACAACATGACAACTTTCTCAAACCTAATGGTTGGTGAGAAGTATTATCCAAATCGGTTGGCTTTTAGTGGCGATTCAGGCCACCTTTATGCAGTAACTACAGGCACATACGTTATGCTATCAATTGGGTCACAAGAGCTTCCGACCCCAGAGTTCTCATCATCAACCTCTTTCATTGTAGCTGGAGTTGCAGTTACCCTGATTGTCCTTTTGCGAAAGCGACTTTAAACACTATTGTATAATTTTGCACGTACGCTCAGGTGCTATCTTCCGGCGCAGTTAAAGTTAGCATCAATGCCAAGTTCGTGAATTTCTTGTATTACAACACAAAGATTGTGGCATAGAATCTTCGAGCACCTCGTTTAGCTGAGCAACTCTGTCCTTGCTCCTAACGTTGTCCTTGAACTTGGACTTTATCATGTGAAATACCGTTTCGCAATTGGAACGCTGATGATAGTGTTTCATGAACTCTTCTTGGTTTAACATAAAATAATGGTACATCTTGCGCCAGGCTTGAGAACCATTGGCGTTCTGTACCGCGTTCTTTTTGAATGGAATGAAAGGTGTGGCACCTAAGGAGTCTACAAAGCGATAGTTGGCTCTGCTCGAATATGCCATATCTTCCAGTACTTCTAAAACGTCAAAGCTCGGCCGTTTTCTCTAAGTGTCAAACAACTATTTAATCAACTGGCGCCAGATTTCAAATTACCGGCTATTCCTGACGTATATTGTTTTATAACACCTTGCAGGCTGCTGGACTAATTTGTCAGCGTTAGGTAGGATACCCTCCAGCCGAGGTTCTAAGCTTCGCCTTGTTTCAATTACCTGTATGGCGGTTCTGCTTCTTGCTGTGTTATTGCCTACCTTGAGCCACTCCAACTTACCTCGCGCCTCTGCTCTCGTTCTGACTCCAAGTGTTAATCGGCCAAGCAGCAGTTCTTTGAGCTCTGTACAATTCAATTCAATTGATTCGATGACGCACGGTACTGCAAGTCCGACTCACATCATAATTTTACAGGATTCGCAATCGTGCAGTATTATTAGTGGCAATTGGAGTGAAACGGGCAATCTGTGCAATCTTACCGAGCCATCTGCGATTAATTCAACGACAGAGATTGATGTGATAAATGGTGTAACGCTGCAGACTAGTATTTCTGACACTATTGGTCAGCTAAATAACACTGGCAAAATTGTAGTTTTAAAAGGAGGCATTTTGAACAACTTTGGGCTTGACCATCTTTACAATTATGGAAATATTACTATTGAACATGGGGGTGCTTTGTATAATTATGGTTCCACGATAATCAACACAAACGGAGCCTTTGTACAAAATGGAGGCGAAATTGAGAATCAAGGCGGAACAATACTCAATGATGCGGCTTCATCTTTTACGATAACTGCTGGAGGTGATTTGTACTTCAACAGAGGAAGCAGCTTCAGTAATTTTGGAATACTGGTCGATAATGGAAGCTGGGAGGTTACGGGTGGGATTTATAATAATGCTACGGGCGAGATAATCAACAATGCCGTCTTGTCGTTGGATGGCGAATTTGGAGCGCCAGACATACATTTTACAAATTATGGACAGGTTCTGAATAGCGCCGGCGCAAATCTCACATTGTACAATGGAGCAGGCTTGGCAAACTATGGGCTAGTTTCAAACGCTGGAAATCTTGCGTATTTCGGCGGGACCGTTGCAAATCAGCCGTCCGGTGTGATAAACAACCTCATCACCGGGCTTGTTGACCCAAGTTTCTTAAATAATTCCGGAATAATTAACAACTATGGTAGTTTTGAATCTTCAACAAGTGCATCAGTCACAAACGCTGGCACTATTACCGATTTCTGCAATGCAGTATTTAACACCAATCCGCCGAATACGTATTCTGGCACTCCAATAGTAACTATACCGTGTTCCGCCTTCCCAATCACTTGGATGTCAGACACTACTGCATCAGGTGGCACGTCAGTCTACGCCAAAAAGCAAATGAGCACAGAATTTGTCAGTATTACGTCAGCATTGAAAGGCCGGCAGATAGACTCTATGTCTCTTCAACTTGATAGGGTCGGTCACCCAACGGGTGCTGTCCAAGTCGGCGTTTTTGCACCTGACTTGTCTCTTAAGCAGCTCTTCGGTTCAATTGATGCTTCAAGCCTGAGCACTACGTATACAAATTATGCCTTCCAGCTCCCGAATAACCAGCTATACACAATCCAGTCCGGCGATTATATCGGCGTAAAGTTTGCAGGCGGCGATTCTTCAAACTATGTGATGGTCATGCGTGACTGGTCGAATAAATTTGACGGCACGAACTCGTTCAGGGCATGGTACAATACTACATGGTGGAATTATCTGGGCGACGACCTTGACATGGTGCTCAAACAAACACATCCTGTCCTCAAAGCGCCTGAAGCAATATCAATAACTTCAACGAGCAACCTCTCTCCAAGATGGGGCGTTGACACCGTGTCAATATCTGGCACAACCACCAACAGCGTCAGCAGCGACTCGGTGTCTGTTAATTGGGGCGATGGCTCAACTACATCGGGCATTGCAATATCTTCAGGTACTTGGACTTCGCCCACACATACCTATTCTGCTTCAGCAGTTGGTAGCAGGACAATTGCAGCAACGTTGGGCAATAGTAGTATGTCCGTCAAGGCGACTAGCAATTCCGTTTCAGTCACTGTTCAAAGACACGCCACATCCGCCTCCCTTGTTCTTTCCTCGACAACTATTCCAGCAGGCAGTACCATAACAGCGTCAGGAATCTTGGTTGACAGCGATGCGGCAAATGCCAAGATTTCTGGAAGCTCGATCACATTTACAGGCACTGGTGCAGTAAACCTCGCTAGCACGATAACAAATGGTACTGGTGGCTACTCGTCTGCTGGACCTTCTCCTAATACGGTTGCGAACGGCTGGACGGTACAAGCACACTATGCAGGCAATGCAAGTTATGCTCCAACAGACAGCCCGGCTGTAAGTTATACCACAAGCGCCATTGGCTTGTCGTACCCAATTACACAAATGTCTGACACCACTGCTTCAGGTGGCACTTCGGTTTATTCTGCAAAGCAGGCAGATATGGAGCTCGTTACCAACACGTCTGCTCTCGTAGGCAAGCCGATTGACTTGATAACGATGCGCATGGCAAAATCTGGAAGTCCAACTGGAATACTACAGGTAGGTGTATTTTCAAAGAATTTGGCGGTCAAGACGTTGTTCGGGACTCTGAATGCTTCTGCGATTACAGGCACTTACAGCAATTACACCTTCCAGCTCTCAAATAACCAATTATACACAATTCAATCAGGTGACTACATCGGAGTAAAGTACACCGGCGGTAACTCTTTGAACTATATTCTCGTGATGCGCGACTGGCTAAACAAATTTGATGGTACAAACTCATTCAGATCTTGGTATAACACCACGTGGTGGAATTATACTGGAGATGATCTGTATATGACTCTGAAACAGACGCATCCAGCATCGCTTTATCCCTTAACTGTCATGGACGATCAGGCTGCATCTGGAACAACGCCTGTATACTTTGGACACCATTTGGATGCAGAATCCTTTACAGGTGCTTCAGTTGCGGTTAACAAAAAGATAGACACCATTACGCTGCAGCTTGCTAAAACAGGTAATGTGCAGGGGCCTGTGGCCATAGGAATATTCCATCGGAATTTATCCACTTACAAGGCGTATTACAACGGCACATGGAATTACAACTCACAACCAAATGCCCTAATTGACCTGAGCATGGTCTTGGAAAATTCGCAGTTGCGGTCATCGCACGAGTCAGTTGTGATGTATGAACCAACGTCATATCAACCCGTATCCGTGTACTCTGCAAAGTCAGTAGAGGCGGAATATATCACAAATACGTCCTCTATTGTCAACAAGCAAATTGACACCATTACGCTGCAGCTTTCAAAGGTGAACAATCCTACCGGAACATTTCAAATCGGGGTATTCAATCCAGACACCTCTGTAAAGCAGCTATTCGGCACCATGAATGCGTCGGCGCTGACGTCGACATCAACAAGTTATCCTTTTCAGCTTCCCAGCAAACTGTTGTACACGATACAATCCGGGGACTATATTGGAATTAGATTTACGGGCGGTGATGCCAGCAACTACATCTTGGTAATGACGGATTTTGAGCATAGAGACGGAAAAGACCTGCAGCTCTTCGGATCCATAGACACCTCAGAGCTGACCTCCACTCCAACCAAGTATTCATTTCAACTACCCAACAATGCACTATATACAATTCAGGCAGGGGATTGGATAGGCGTCAAGTACAATGGCGGCGACGCTAGCAATTACATATCTGTCATGAGAGATGCGACAAACAAATTCGATGGAACTAATGCTGAGAGGGTGATATACGGTCTCCAGTATATAGTCTACATGCAAGGTGATGACTTGACAATGACCCTGCAGCAAACCCACGGCTAAGACTTCCTTTCTTTTTATTATTGGAGCATGCAGGTCGACCATTCATCAAATTTCTCGAAATTATAGGTGACTTAGGGCGTCAAAAATTGTGCAAAGCGGGCACTATGCATTAACCAGAAATGAGGATGGTATACGATACTGCAGGCACTAGGTCTTGATTGCTCTCGCTATTTGAGAGATAGACCATCAGAGTATATGCCCCACGCCCTTTTTCCGCCTCTGCAGCACCCATGTTAAACTTGACGCTAAATGTCGAGCCGTCATCGCTCCAGTTAGATGCCTCAATGATGGGATGGCTCAAGTCTTGTTGGTATTCGTAGCCCGGCGGTGCCGGCTTGACCACTGAGCGCAACTGCTCCCCGCCGTCGTACGATGTTCTCTTGGCATTAGCAAGGTAAACATCGTGAGTAGGAAACGGGTCATAGTTTACGGTTATAGCCTTGATTGAATAGCCTGATGCTACTGGCAGATACTTGCCAGTTAATGAAATTGAATTGCCATTTGTTGTAATTGGCATGCTCAGCGAGACATAGTCGTTTTCAAAATTCTGCACCATAACTACTCCAAGATTGTTGTGAGCAATGCCAATGCTCACGCTTGTATGGTGTGCATCAAGAATGTTGTTCCTGTGTCCATTGTTACAGCACTGAAGATCGCCATTTACCATTCCATCCTCCTCGTTGCTAACTGCAGTCTGGACGTCAGTGGCACTCAATGGAATTGACTGAGCGGCTGAAAAGCAACAAGTCAGTGCGACATTCTGTTCGACATAATCTTTGCCGCCATACCTAGTAAATGACATGTACGGTTTTTCTCCGCTGGTCATCCAATGTGAAATTTGCATTGTGCTGGCAATGTCTTCCGCCTGAGCTTGTGCAGCACCATTAGTGCTCAAGGTCACGGGCGCAAGACCTGCACTTGCCCTGTCTTTATTGATTAGGTCCAGCGCAGTTTGCTTCAATACGTCAAGGGAAGGCGGCTGGGATGCGGGAGGAGTGGGAGTCACAGGTGCAGCATATGAAAATATCTGAACCTGCTCAATGTCCGTTTCATTTCCTGCTTTGACTTCAAGCTGGTAGGTGTTGCCGGCGTCAATTGACTTGATTTTTCCTATGTTCAATACGTAAACTAGTCTCGTGCTGCTGGGCTCAATTGAAATCGAGCCCTGCTGCAGGTGGACATCGCCTGAGCCAAGTTGCAAGCCGTATGAGGGAGCAAAGTCAGGCTGCAGGACGGTATTTGATGCGGCTACGCAACCGCTGCATGAATACCAGTCGGTAGACGGTGAGTCAATACCGCGCAGCGATATTGACTTTATCTCTGCTGCCATGTTCCCAGTGTTAGTAATCACGATTGCTCCAGTCGCAGATCCATTAGATGCAGCCCAAGCGCTAGCCTCCGTGACTCTTATGAAAATGTATTTTTGGACAGGCGGAGCCACTTCGGGCTGCGGCGTTATTTCGGCTGGCTGAGAATTGAGAGGCGGGCTTGGCGCAGTGCCTTGGTCACTTGAAACAGATGTCGAAGCGACGTTTCCAATTCGGGCTGGAATCGATGCAAGCCTGTCTAGCGAGGGCAAAGTGTGACCAGTTACAAAGTACATCGAGGTACCAACCACTGCGACAAAAGCTACTATGACAGTACCTACGGTACCAACACCACGGCGATTATAGAACAGAAACGCTCAGATAGGTAATTTTTCGCAGTCATGTTAGCTTGTGTACGACTTTTCGGCGCACACAAAGGAATCGCCTGTAATCCTGCTAACTTGGTCTTATACATCGGCAATTAACTATCTTGCAACGAGATCCGACGTGCGTGGTAACTGAGACAACACCTGACAATATTATAGAATCGAAATTAGACGGTAATTGTGTCTTATGAGGAAGGCAAGATCGGAGACGAATCTGGAGAGTGGTTCGAGCGATACGTTCAATCGATCTTCAGATATGCGGGATTCAGGACAGAGCGGCGTAAACGGTTTTTTCACACTGTAAAGCACGAGATTGATGTTTGGGCAGAATCTGAATTTGCCATAGTCGCAGTAGAATGTAAGGACTGGAGCAATTTGCGCCCTGAAAATATCAAAAGCCAGATGGATGGGTTTATTCACAAAGTCAGAGTCCTTAATGCATCTGCTGGCGTTTTTGCCATTAACTTGCCCGGCAGGGAGGTGTATGGCAGACATAGAGAGTACTTAAAAGAAAATGGTCTGACTTTGTGGGACGGAACTGACGTCCAGAAATGGCACGAGGACATGGAGCGGTACAGTCAGGATCGCTATCAAAGAGAACTTTGCGATGCTCTGGGCATTGAAATCTATGCACAAACAAATGCAGAAAAGTCGTTCAAGGTTCTAAAGGCGTTTGGCAAAGCAGCCCTCAAAGGCGCGGTACAGGTTGGCAAGAGCATGCTCGAGGAGGAAAAGCCGCGGAAGCGGAGGCGAACTGCCCGAAGTAGACGGTATTGAGCCCATGGCTGTTCGTTATTGCTGTTCTTGCTGGAGCAATGCCCCCAGACAAATCCCAAATATCTCCACAGCTCCAGACTGCATGATAAAGAAATACCCTTTCTCTCTGCCTTCCTTGTACACCTCTAGGGCATTTTCTGAGCAGCGGTAGAACTGAATTTTGTCAAGCGGAATTGACAGAGGTTTGTTGCCGCTGGTTGGAACAAGGAAAAGCCTCTGATTTGTAATTATCAACACACCTGCGGATGTTTGTACTAGCTGGTTTTCTTTGACAATGTGACCCCGATGAGTGCCTACTCTATATGAAACGCCCTTCATTATGCGAATGCTGACTCCTTGCGATCCGCCTTGGTAGCCTAAACTTACCACTCTATCTTCTCTCAGTACAGCAGCCGAACCATAGTGAACAAGTTCGCCCTTTTTGAAAATAAGAGGTACGTCAAGTTGAAGCTTTGGCACAGGTAGTTGATTGGTTTTCTTTATGTGACTGACATAATAGTATGGCAATACATTTTCCTCATATCCAACGTCATTGCGTGATAGACCAAAACCCTTCTGAATACGGTCTAGCATTAGCATTTGATCTTCGCTGAGCTCCCCACCTTCATTGATTAGGTCTTGGTACAGCTGCAGGTACAATTTTGATAATGGGACTGTGCCGTAAACTCGCAACTTTGCAAGCTCGGTGTCAGCAAGACTCGAGAGAGTGCTTACTGCCTTCATCTTTTGTCGCCATTCAGCATAGTAGGGCTTGCAATCATTGCAAAGCTCGCCCCTATTGAACATGGAAAGATTGGCATTGCACATTTGGCAATTATTGCCCAAAGACAAAGCAACTGCAATTTGGCTTTTAGATAAGTTTTTTCGATGATCTTAACTGAGGCTAAATTCTGAGTTATGCGGTTTTAGTCAGCAACGCCGATATGCATAATACATTGCCTACCGGTAGCTGGCAAGGCGTTTAATGTTCGGCAAAAAGCTGGCATTTGCGATATTTTTGTCAGCCTCGCTTATTGCGCTGCCGCTTGGCACGCTTTCAGCTGCAGCAAATAACAACGCTGCTCACTTTATGGTACTGCGAGGCACTCCCGTTGTGCTGTATGCATCAGTCCAGAATGACAATAATTCTCCGCGGCCGTTTGTAGCAATAATTGAGGTGCTGGATTCTAACGGAGTCGTCGACTCAATTCAGTTAAAAGACGACATTCTATCAGCTAATGACCATAAGACTGTCCAGAGCACATGGCTGGCAGACACAACTGGTAACTATTCAGTGATATCATTTGTAGTTGACAGCCTCAACAAGCCTCGCATACTATCCCAGCCTCAGACCACTTTCGTAAGCGTAGTGGAGATTCCAACGGTTTCCTTGACAATTGACAAGAGTATAGGGAACCAAACCGCCCAGCCGTCACAAGATACTGAGTATCATCCACAGGCTGCTGCCAACAATACGCAGAACAGCCTGAGTGCTGCACACAAACCGTCACTAGACGAGCTTCTGCAATATGCGCTCAAGGCAATCAATCATGATAGGGAAAAGTACGGCTTGTCTGATGTGAGGTTAAGTTCAAACCAAGCGGCTCAGGCTCATGCTCAGGACATGTATAACAATTGGTACCCAACTCACTGGACTTCAGACGGAATGAAGCCATACATGCGATATACGGCCTATGGCGGCAATGGCTATGTGGTCCAAAATGTTGCTGCCGGCCCATCATACGACAATGCCACAATAGCTCAATGCAAGAGTGATCCTTCAGAATGCTATACGGTCGACCCGTACAAGGAGATTGACCATGCAGAATATGCAATGATGTACAATGACTCTGCCTGCTGCGAGGACGGCCACAGAGACAACATACTTGACAAGTACCATACAGATGTTAGCATAGGCATCATCTACGACGACTACTACTTTGCAATAGTGCAGAATTTTGAGAACAACTACATTCAGTATGACAAGCCCATAACTAAGGATAATAGAACGCTCGAGTTTTCGGGGAAGATCTTGTCTAGTACTCCAACCAGTGGAGGCGTACTAGCCGACGTCGAAATTAACTATGATGACGTACCCACTCACGCAGTTTACCTTGCAGACAGGGATCGCACCTCTTATGACGAAGGCACCTTTATCGGCGGAGTAAGCCCCGACAGTTCGTACTACGTTGACGCAAAGACTATTCTGGCGTCAAGGTGGGATGCTACAACTGGCTCAATTGACCTGTCATTTGACCTCTCTCCAATCCTTGACAAGAAGGGCGTCTATACCGTCTATGTTTACCTTGAAGACAGAAATGGTAATCAGTTTCCTGTTACCTCACATTCCATTTTCAACAGCTAGGAAACAGCCATTTCTCAGCGACATCGCCCCGTTGTAGAGCTTTATGGTGTCAGTGGTCTCTGCCTCGTTTGAAAAAATGTGCTTTGATTCTATCGAAGTGATTATCTGATAAGAGAAATTGAAAGTGATGAAAGTTTTTATTGTAACCGAATGTATCGGCAGAGATGCCGTTACCGCTTGAGCTGCGCTCTCTCTTGCTCCCAATTCTAAACGGTATTGAAAGCGGCAAGTGCTTATGCGATAGCTACTCCGACCCAAACAACGGTTGGATTCCTAGGATTATGACTGGCGCTAGGAAGGGCATGGATAATGTCAAACTGATTGTAGTTGGCAAGAATCCCGGTCATCCAGTTAGCGAAGAAGCTATGCTATATCGTCAAGCCTTGTCTACTGCTCAGTCCAAAGAACAACAAAGGGAGCTTCTGTTTGATGCTATGGTTAGCTGGGGGGAGAGATGTCATCTCACATACATTCAGGGCAGAAAGGGCACCTATCACAAACAGTTAATGAGGTTCTTGCGAGACGTGCTAGATACTAACGACAATGAGGAAGTTTTGGATACCGTCTACTTTACTGAGGCAATGAAGTGTTCAACTCCCAATGATTTACAGGCAAGGCTTGAATCAAAGACTGTCCGGCTCTGCATGACTAACTGGTTGGCAAAAGAATTTGCAATCCTCCCCAAAGTCCCTATACTTGCCTTGGGTAGAGAGGCCGACTGTTTCCTGCGCAAGATGTTTCCAGAAATGAATAGCAGAGTCGTCTACTTGTCTCATCCGAGTTGGCCGTTTAAGAATTATGAACTCGCAAAGCAGAATGTCCAATCTCAGCTGAAGCCCATCTAAATCCAAAATATCCAAGCAACTCGAGATTGAGCTTGAGAGGTTTCGTTTCTCCCGCCTGTATCCACTGCCAACCCCCGACCGTTAACAGATTTTCCAACCTCCGTCAAGTTATCAGAACCCTCGATAGTGGTTGTTAAAGTAAATGCGGGGACGATTTGGCTCGAGGTCTTTTTGAACACTCTGTACATTTGCAGGCCATGGCTCTAGTTCTTGCTCGCTGTTCCGAGAAGGATAGAGGAGTCGCTTGCCTAGAATCTTCACGGTGGGGAATATTCAGCCTGTCCGACGGCTGCCTTTGATGTGGAGTATTTTGGGAGTACAAGGCCACTACCCAAGCCTTCGGCCAAAGAAATTGTACATTTTGTTCGTAGGTCTTTATTAGCAAGTCTTAGGCTATCCCGGCCATGACTCGCCAGAAATGCAAGTGTCCTGATTGGGTCTTGCCAAAGGTCGAGGACTTTCTCTTGCTAGGCATAGTCGCAACCTTGGCGGGTTCTGCGATCTATGACCTTTTTGTCCGCAAGCTACTCCCTCTCCAGACAACATGAACCATCCGTGAAAGTACAGGCTGTGACTTTCTGCAACAGCTGTTAGGTGACATGGAGGCTTCTAGCAGGAGAGCTGCTGGGTGCATACAATGCGTCTCCAGCATATCTTGCTGTAATGCTGTAAGTACCGACTGATGTTGGTGCCAAGATATTGCTAACTGAATAGGCTCCCGTAGAAGACGTTACAGCGTTTGGAAGAGCAATCGGCAATGTCGCTGTAAATGATATGGTCTTGCTTGACAACACGGTATTGGTAACGGTATCTCTTAGCACTCCCCTGACATTGTAGTGACCGGTTGCATGGGCTACAGAATTGGGCTGGACTGTCAAAGTCAGAGCTGTAGCGTGTGCAACTGTCCTGTATGTCCTTGTCTGCGAGTTGGCAGAGTTGTACAGAGAATCGCCCACAAATTGTGCCTGAACCGTCCAGCCGTTACTTACGCTGGAAGCTGCAATGCCCACACCTCTCGCAATCCCGGTGGTTGAAGTGGCAGTGTCAGACACCGAAATTACTCCCGTGCCCGTAAAGTGTATCAGTCTTCCGGAGATTACGGAATTAGTATCAAGATCAGTTAGCCTTGCTGGAAATGATGTGGCTCTGCCCCACGGTATGGCATTTCCTATGGAGCCAAGAGCCAGCGCAGTGTTGTGCTTTCTTGTATCAAATGATAGAGCGCTGCTATCAGACGCTGGAGCGCCCGAGTCCCCCTTAAAATGGGCTTGAATAATCCAACCAGAAGCAATCTTGCTTGGAGCAGAGATTACGGCGTTGAAGCCGCCAGTTGAATTGGTAGTTGTTGTTGCAGCATATATGACGTTTACTGCTCCAAAAATAAACGGGTGCATTCCGTCATAGTATGGATAGTAACCAGCCTGATTAAACGTAAAGTTGAAAGATTGACCCGGGTTTAGGATGTCTGACTCAAACCTTCCATTTGAGCTTCTGGTCGTATGGTTCCCTGAAACAACCCAATGCTCTGCAGTGTCGTCATTCGTCCATATTACGCGCTCGCCTGCAGGTATCAGTACATTTGTGGGATTGAAACTTGCACTCCCTATAGACACGGTAAGTGATGGCTGATTAGGAAATGAGCCGTCAAAGCCAATGGTCTTGCCTGCAAGTCCAGTTCCGTTACTGTCGAGAAGTCTTCCGGATACAACCATGTTCACGCCCCATGGCACCGGCGAAGATGGCGACAGCGATTTTATTGACAAAGTAGTCGGATGGCACGTGTTAATGACTGGATTGCCAGTCACGGTTCCAATATTGTCAAAGACTCCGCTACAGTTGTCCTGAATTATTCCCAGATTATTGATGGTTCTGCCGTTGCTAAGTTTGCCCGTATTGCTTATGAGGCTGCCGTTCTGATTGTAAAAAGTACCAGTGTTATTGAAAAGCCCTTGTGCATTATTGTTTATCGTTCCGTAGTTGTAAAATCCCGGAAAGTAATTGATTGCCGTAAATGTACCGTTGTTGTTTATGGTCGCTCCGTTCTCATTGGCGAAATAATAGTCAGTCTCGAAAGAACTGCCATTGAGGTTATCAATAGTGTCATAATTGTAAAGATGGGTTAAACAGCAGGCAAGAATAGTTGACCCCTTCTCATTCAAAATTGTGCCATGATTGTAAATTTCACCGCCATCACACAAAATGCCGTCGCAACCTAAGTAAATGCCACCGAAATTGTCAACTGTTCCGGAATTATTGAGGTACGAATCATCTAATTGCTCGCTGGTTTCATTATCGAAGGCTAAAAAAACGGCAGACCCGGATGGCTTGACTAAGAGGGTAACTCCTGAATCGACCTGCAAAATGCCTCCCAAGTAAAACACAGAGAGAGTGCAGGTACTCGTGCTAGAATTCCATACGGCTCCGATTGCTTCGCAGCCGCCATTTGAGTCTCCGACCTTTAACTCTGCCGAAATGGCTGCTGCCCAAGCGGGACGAGTCGGCACAAAAAGGATGGGCGGTGCAACGAGTGTAAACATACTGACAAAAATCAGAATATGCCTGCGATTTATTCGGGGAGTCAATCTAGCAAACTGACTTTAAGGGTTGCTTATTAGTATACAATATCCGCTCTTGTTGACCTGTTACAGCGTTACTCGGGCATACTCGGTAGCACTGGAATACATTCGCTAACAGTTTGCCAATCTCTGCGGGTAGCCTAACTGACTGGATGCGAATGCAGAGTAATCTGCGACGGTTGCTACGTAACGGTCAGTAATCTCGCAGGGGAGTTACTCGGTGCATATAGTGTTTCTCCGGAATACCTTGCAGTGATGCTGTACGTTCCTGCAGCCGGTGGTGCAACCAGATTTGAAATGGCATATGTTCCAGTCGTGCTTGTTGTAGTGCTTGAAATTACTATTGGCGTTGTTGCTGTAAAGGTAATTGTCCTGCTTGTAAGAATAGTGTTGGTGACACTATCACGTAGTACCCCTCGTACGCTGTAAAGCCCCGTGCCATGTACGACAGATGTCGGCTGGATTGTCAAGGATAGAGAGGTGGCGTGAGTTGTGGTTCTGTACGTCCTTGTGAGCGAGCTGGCAGTATTGTACAGCGAGTCTCCTGTAAATTGAGCTTGCACGGACCATCCAGTACCAATGCTGGATGGAGCAGTACCTGCACCGGTAGCTAATCCGCTGGTTGATGTTGTGGCGTCAGCAGTCGATACAACCCCGCTTCCAAAATAGTGAACCAATCTTCCAGATACAGCGGAACTAGACTTGTCGAGGTCAGTCAGTGTTGCCGGGAATGACGTCGGTCTCCCCCAAGGAACGGAGGTTCGTATAGTACCAAGTGTAAGGGCAGTGTTGTGCTTTCTTGTATCAAACGTCTGAACTTGCCCTGCCGTTCCAGCGTTGGACGAGTCGCCGTCAAAGTGTGCCTGAAGAGTCCAGCTAGTGTTCACAGTATTGGGCGCAGCCAGTGAAATGCTGAAACTGCCTGTTGAAGTAGTGGTAGTTGTTGCGGCATGAGAGACGTGAACCAATCCTTGCATGGTGGGATGCAACTGGCAGTAGTAGGCATAGTCGCCTATTTGGCGGAACGTAAAGCTAAATGAGTTTCCCGGAATCAAAACCTTGGAGTCGAATATGCCGTCAGGTGTACCGGTCGACCCGTTGCCAGAAGTGACTGTATGAATTGCCGCATCTGCGTTAGTCCATACAACGCTGTCTCCTACCCTCGCATTCACAGGGTTTGGCGAGAATGCACTGCTTCCGAGGTTTTGTGCATTTTGGACGATAGAGACGTTTATCGTGTTGGAAGTAAACATACTTCCATCAAACCAGATTGTTCGTGAGGCAAGCCCTATTCCGTTGCTATCGAAAAGGCTGCCCGATGAAACAAGCGTGCTGCCCCAAGGAACAGGCGACGTTGGTGTTATCGGATTCGTTGTAATTCTTGCACCCCGAACTGTAATGATGGCAGTGCTAGTACTTACCGGTGACTCCGAATGGTCATGATAAGTAAATTGCAATTGATCGCCCGCTCTTAGACCATGCAGTGCAATTGGCACGTAGGCTTGGTTAAATGTAGACATGTTTAGGTTAGGACCGTTAAAGATACCCGTGTTGGGCCCGGTCTCTACAAAAACCATGCTGAGAGGCTGCGATGCAAAGCTGACCGGAGTTCCTGCGACAAGCAATGTTAGTGATGCCAAGCTGCCAAAACTCTGGGAGGGCATGAACTGCCCAATGTTCTCGGCTCCGGAGTTTGCAGTTGAAAATGCAACTACAAAGCTGTCCGCAACATCAGGATTTGTGTTTAGGTCGTTATCTGAAATTGTGAGATGGAATTGACCATTAATTCCCACTGTCGCGGCAGACGAAGTTAAGGTTCCGGCAGTGTGTGAGACAGTTGTTATCAGTCTAAAGATCTTGCCGTGAATGTCCGGGCTACCTTGAGGGTCGGTGTATGTTATTACTACATTGTTGTTAGCAGCCAGCGTAGTTGCATTGATGAAGATGCCTGTCGGACCAAGCGAAGGGTTATTGTTGACAAAAGAATCGCCTAAGGTTAGTTGAATCGGAATTTTATTATCTGTTAGGTTTGGAACAAAAATTCCAGAGTTTGCTCCTGTTTCTACCATTGGCACTGACGCAAAGTAGCCGGTGGATATTGGGCCCTTTCCAAGTGTATTAATGGTAATATTGACAAGGCTATTGAAAGAGTCTATTGATTTCGTGCTGATGTTTCTGTCAGGGTCTGTAATTTGTAGCGCAATTCCGTTTGGAATGCTCACGGGATTGTTAAGTGCCAATACGCCATCAGAGTTTTGCAATGTGATTGTCTGACTTGAAGTAACTGACGGGTTTGGTATTATTGCATTGTACGGTGCAGTGGCACTCGCTGGAACGTTAGAATAGACGTCAAAGTCATGCAATGTCAATACAGAAGTACTTGGGAATAATGCGCCCCTCAGGGTTCCGCCATTTGTCGGATTGACCACGCCCAAGTTGGCGCTGGTCACATTCAAAGCAAGGTCAAACGACCCGGAATTCTGCCCCTCTTCCACAAACAGAGCTCCTGTTAGGTTAAGCGTCCCACCAGTTGCGGTAACTATTGAGGGTGTGGCAGCAAAGCTATCAACAGAGGTCGGATCTATGTTGGCATCTTGGTCGTTAAGTGTTAGAATAACTCTGTTGCCGTCACCTGCTGATGATCTGTCTACTGATGCAATCACATTGGATTTCGAAAATTGCACCACACTTGTTTGTCCGCCGTAAGTAATTGTGATCGTGTCGCCGTCTCTGAGCGGTGCAGAGCTTGCGCTCAGCGGGAAGGAATATTCAGCTGGAATGCTTCCAAAACCAGCGGCCGCTTCAGTGGTGCTGCTGATGACTGGGTTTTGGCTAATTCTCACCATAATTGGTGAGCCTGCTGTGAATGACGGACTTGCTGGTTTGAATGGGCTGTTTGAAGTGGTCAGATAGAACTCGAATGTGCCTGATGTTCCAATGATTGGAACTGTAATGTCTTGCTCAAAGAGAGATGTTGAACCGCGCTTTACTGCTACGTGTGGTACGACTGAATCCGTAGCTGTATTTTTTGAAGTGTCCGTAATCAGGACTCTCTCCAAAGCAGGGCCATAGAACTGGCTGCTGCTAGTGGTGATTGTTACCGGACTGTGCGGAATGCATGGATTGCTAAGTATGGTGCCGGTGTTGTACTGGTTCTCATTTCCAAAGTCATTGACCGTGCCAGTTCCAGAAATTGTGCCTGCAGGATATGAGTTTCCGAAAAGCATGACGCATGGATGGGAAATGTCAGACGGATATCCCGCTTGACTATAGAAAGGATAGAAATAGTCGGAGCCGCCGCAGCTTGAAGAGAAGCATGATTCCTCCGTCTTCAATTTCATTTGACTAAATCCTTGATTATAGACACCAATGCCCGAAACGTAACTTTCCGGCCCAATCCCGTTTAGGGTAGGAGAATTTATTATCAGACTAGAGGGAAAGTTAGGGCTGCCATTTGGCCAGTCTGCCTTGTATGATAGTCCGTCATGGTCTGCATCTCCGCCGTTTTCACACGTGAGATAAAGCTGGAAGCAGGATGAATCATCATTATCTTGGTCGCCTGCTGAACCTAATTCTGTATGCCCTATTTCGAATGCTAAATTTACGTTGACCGATTCTGCAGTCCATGGTACGTAGTTTCCGGCAGCGGCCGTATTAAACTCAGGATGAAAATCGTAACTGCTTGCTACACAAGTTGACGGATTCGTGTGCATAAATCCACTTAACCCGCTAGTGGTAACAGTCGCCGCTACTGCGGTATTTTTGTCTAGAATTGTAATTTGCAGACCTGATGTAGTATCCTTCATTGTGATGAGTAATTGATCTCCGGGCTGCATTAGCATTGGATTAACCGAGTTAGCAGGCGTGAAATATTGGCCGGTAAATGGTTCGTAACAATTCGAATTCTCAGTAAAGCTATCAATAGTAGCTGCTGCCTCCCAACCGGCTGCCGGATTAAAGCTAGAGCGATTCGATGGGACAAAGGCACCACCGGGTGGATAGAACTGCAGTTCAAGGAAGGCAGATCCAGCCGTCAAACCATTACTATCGCTATCTGGTGTGCACGACCCAAATGGGTATGAGAATGGGTCGCACATTGCTAGACCAAGCCATATCGCAGTATGGAGCTGATAATTTGCGACTACACTGCCTGACACGGTCGGTTGCGGGTCGGTGGACGGCAAGATTAATGACCACTGCAGGTTATTTGCGGAGTTGGGCGCATTCGAGTAGAACTGAACCGACGGCTCATCATGACCAACATAATGACCGCTATCATTTCCCGCAACTGGATCAGCGCAGACGAGCGGATCATCGGGAAGATCGCCCTGTTGATTGTATCCATTACAATCTGGATAATATTCTGCTCTCTGGTTTGGACTGTTAGCACGAGGTTGAATTTGATGATAATCGTGTGGTTTAAGATCATGTAGCAGGGTGTTTTCAGGAGCGATTGATGTTAATGTGGCGCTTGGGAGCACGCCATCAGGCATCACAAGAGAGTTCTTGCTGAATGCATAGATTGGGACACAAACAGTTGAAGGCGCCAAGAGAAGACTGGCGGCTAATAGCCCTATGGCAATAGAGAGGAATGACCTAGAGGAGAATTCTATAAACACTTTACATATTACTTTGATAGTGGTATTTCTATCTTACCATCTCAATGAGCTCTTCGTGCAAAAATAATTGATATGCTTCACTTGTCTGCCGGTGGTAGGCACTTTACGAATAGCCTAGGCATACGGCAACCTATTTTACATAATTCATCCGTGGGTCTTTTTATACTTCCTTCGTTCCAGACCTAGCCATGGCCCAAGAGTCAGACAGTCGACCGCCAAAAGTATGCAAGCGAGTTTCTGTTGTAGTAGCATCAGAAAAGGATGCGAAGGAAATCGGGAAATGTGTTCTTAAATCCGGTGCCGCAGACTTTTTCAGCACAGAACCGACTCTCGTCATAGGCAAAGACAAGAAGGGAAAAGCGCTAATCAGTGAGGCAACACTAATGGCAATGAATCTCTGTGAGATCTAGCCTGCCTCCCGTTTGGAAGAGTCGATTTATGGCGACATAATAGACTCCAGAGCCTCGGTCGTGAGCAGCTGCGCAATCGGAATTTCCTTAATGTTAAGAGCTCTTTCGAACGCATTTATTGAGAGGGCGAACTGTAAAACTTTCGCACCATTCCGCCTTGACCTTGCATTGTGGTAGCCTTTCAAGACCTTTCGTAGGCCACTCCAGTTGGCAGCGACCGACATGCCATTGTACATTATTTCGTCCGCCCTGTGCCTCACGCCATCTTTATCAACATAACTTGAACCGGGGTTTGCCCTGTGAACGCTCCTAGCATTGGACTTTTGAATGGCAAGAAATTTGCTGTAACACATCCTGCATCGCTTTGTACTCCCTCTGCTAGCAACCTTGCCGCAATCTACGCAGTGGATGCGAGCCTTGAGCGGACCAAATCTTATGTTTGTTTGAATCCGGGCGTTGCACCTTCGACAAAACATTGATCTCTTTAGAATCAGGGTTAGGCAAAATGGGCATGGGTGCTTTCGCTTGTTGCCGAAGCTTGAGCCACTGAACAAATGATGCATGAGCAATATACTGAAGTGAACTTTAAAGTCTTTCTAGCCTTTTCAGGAATCACAAGCACCTAACCAGTTTACAAGACAAATCCGGAGCTGCCAAATCGTGACGTTTCCCGGTTTAGCAGCGAACGGCATACCGGTCTAGTACTATGCTAGCAGCTACCAAGTGTCTCAACGTACTCCGTGGCTGAACACGTATGAAAAGTGAAAGTACTTCAGAATCCGTATCAGCGGCTGAGGTTAGAAAAAGTTGGAGCTGTGTTCAAAACGTCATGAATTCTCTAATATCTGACTGCCCGCATGAGACATGCTTAGTGTTACCGCCGCCACTGACGCCATAGTAAAGGCTCTCAAGGCGAGGTTGATCAAGTGCAGATAACATTTGACGGCAGAATTTCTGCAACTTTCTATCGGCGTCGTCCGCAGCTATTCCGATGGCGTCGGAGATTGGCAAGTTCCTCGCCCTCATAGTCTCTTCCACCTCGAGTCGGAATGTCTTGATATTGTAGGGCATTATCTTCCCGTAGACCTTGAAAGAGGCTCCTAAGTAACTGAACTTAGCACCACCGGATGTCCAGCCCTTCGTCAATACCGGAAACCTGCTTTGAAGTTCAGACACCGGAGTCTTGTCGGCATCGAACATTACAAGTTCCCATTCACATACGTCAGAAAGCACCGCAACTCGACATTGATGCCTAAATTCATAAGCAGCCACCCCACACGAAGCAAAGAAGTCGACACTGCCTTCGCCGGTGCCCATGTCAAACGGCTTCTTGGAGCATTCTATGTACACCATGCATGTACCATTGGGCGAGACTACAAACTGGACGTGCCGGAATTCGTCAAGCTCGAACCTGAATTTCTTTTGTCTGTCAGATTCGGGCCATTGGATGGATTCATACTCTCCACGTGCGAGAGTGGCTTTAATGTGCACGTTATGGAGCTTTGAGCCCTCAACCAAGAAGAATTGAAAAAGAGTGTGAAGAACAGCCAGCCGTTCCTCGTTGCTGGGTTGTGTGCTGGCGGCATTAGGTTGTGGTGTGGTTTCTGAAATAATGGCTTCTGATTGGCCTTTTGAAAGAAAGTATTGAGAGTGACGGCCGGTCTTTTTTCCCTGAGACACTAGCAGGCCCTTCGATTGGCCTTGGTAAAGCAGCTGTCTTGCAGAGGCACTCGACTTGCCCATCGCTACTACGTCCGTCGTGATAATTCCTCTTCCTTCAGAAATTTCCAGTTCTGCTGCTTTGACAGCGATGCTCCTCAGCCCGTGGCTCAATCTGATTCTCGGATTCAGGCGCTCCCAAGCCCGGACACGATCACTGGCAGCCTCAATTCTTGTTTTTGATGTTTCGACGGCTAGCCCGGATTCTCCTTCCTCATTGTCGTCGAGAAGAGTGAGGCTGGGCGAACCATCAGAGTTGCTCGACACGCTCTCCACCTGCTAGTTCATCGAACTGCACCTCATCCAGCGGAAGCTCACCGCTCAAGAGGCGAATTATGCATGGGACGCAAAAGCCGGCATCTAGGCCGATTTTCATTAGCCAAAGGTGAGCGGTGACGGGGTTTAGGCAGCCGATCGATGCGCAATTGCTTGAAAAGTTGGGACTCGGCAAATTGTTACTCGAGGTAGTGGTAGTCAAGATCAGGTTCCGCTCCTTGGATGGACGTGTGCTTCCTAAGCAAGATCCCTTCAGGCTTCTGTTCCACATCGTAGATTGCCCCGTGATTGATGTTCAGAAAGTCAGCTGCGCTTTTTTCGATTTCAAGCAGACAATGCTTCCCGACTCTAATTGCCACTGCAGGAACTGATCTGTTTTTATGCGAGCTAGTGGACATTAGGTCGAGCCTCCTGCTTCAGGCATAAGGTTCGGGGCGGCAAATGCTGTTTGCAACTACACTTTGCCCCCTTTCTTTTCTAACTCGTCTATGACTTCATTTATGGCTGCGTCAACGCTGATGCGCAGAGCTGGCTTTTGGCGACTCAAAAGACGTGCCACGGTGGCCGGTGTAAGCTGCGCACGGACGAATCTTTCTGTACGTTCTTCCATCTGACGGCGACGCCCAGCTACGAGTATTTAAGGTCTAACGTACAAAATTGTACAAAGTCGAAGACCTCAGAGACAGATCCACGAGGGAAAATCATGCAAATGTTTTCGGCCGTGGAATTCTTATGAGTTCAAGTGCGGCTGGAACGACTCCTTGGATGTTTACGCTCAACTGTTTGTTCCCCCTTAGTCAGGAGAGACTGTTTAATTGCGTCAATGTCCAAGCCGCCGTCCTGAATTAGCCTGTATGTTTCAAACGCATCTTGCAGGGTTTCGAGCTTCTTGTTAAAGTCTGACTTCATGGTCTCGAGCTGCGTATGATAATAATTACTCGCCTCTTCGGCCTTGACCAGTGCCTTCTGGTTCGCCCCGAGTTGCTCGGAAAGGTCTTGGACTTTCTGTTCAACAGCTGCCTGAATGCGACTGTCTACCGCTTGCTCGATGTCGAGCCTGAGCTTGCTCTCGATCAATATGCTGAGGCTATCGGACACTTTGACGTAGTCACTTAGCAGTTCGCTCTCGGCTGGGCGATAGTATGAGTCGCTTATGCCGACACTATGGCCCATGAGGGTTTCGACATTAATCGGCTTCATTCCAGCTAACTCTGCCTTTGTCTTGAAGTATTTTCTGAACCCATGAACGCTGAATTCGTGTCTCCTCTCAGACCTCTCCCGCAATCCCAGTTGCTTCAGTAATCGATTGTAATACTTCCTGATGGAGCTCGGGCTCATTGCGATGACTCTATCCTTGGCGTCCTTTCTCTGGTATCTGGGCCGAACCGGGTCAAACTTGTCTCTAAACAAGGGACTTTCTGGCTTTAACTGCTCACCATTGCGCTCTCTAAATGCAAGATAAGCGTCCAATGACTCACACGCCTCTGCAGAAATAAAGGCAATGTATTGTTCCTCGTCGCCCCGATACACGACTAGTCTGCCCGCAACTGTAACGCCTTCCCTATTGATTTTGCTATAATCTCGGAGCTCAAAACCGTCGACGGCGCCTTCCCTCACCCCTGAGCTTACAAAGACCAGCGTAAGGGCCTTGCCTCGAATGTCGCTGTGGTTGACTATCTGTCTTACTTCCTCAGCGGTCGGGATTCTGTCGAGGGCATAGCGTCGGGCACGGGGCAAAATGCGTCTAATCTTCTTCCAGTTTAGAGATACGTCGTTCATGTCTAGTAGCAAGCGTATTGACTTGAGGGAACCACCTATGGTGGCGCCCGTGATTTCTTTGCTGTCAACCCTCTGTTTCATCGCAATGACATAGTTCATGATGGCCTTCTCTGCAAAACCTGAGTCGTTCTTGGCAGCCTCCACGAACTGGTCTGGATTCATTTTCACAGTAGTCAGAAAAGCAACAAGTCGCCGCTCGTACGGGTCAAGTGTCCACTTTGATCTTACGGCTTGACGAAAATTCTCATAAGCGGGGCCATAAAGAATACTGCGGTCTACCGCATTCTTTCTAGACTTTGCTTCCACGGCAATCCATAGAAAGTTCCAGTATATAGCTTTTGAGTCCTCAAAAAGAGGACAAAATCGTAGCGGGCCCAGAGGGACTCGAACCCTCGACCAACTGCTTCGCAGGCAGCCATTCTATCCAAGCTGAACTATGGGCCCAGATGTCAGAAAAACCAGCTGACCTCAATTAAAACCTAGGCAATTTTGTCAGCCTGCCCTTCAAAATAAGCAGCACTACATCCCCGCGGCCCGCATCGCAGCATCATAGTCGCCGCTGTAAGCATAGGATTTTGCAAAAAGGTTGACCGATAACTCGTACTCAGACTTGTCGTTGTTCAACAGAGCAAGCCTGAGATGATCATTGCTATCCTTCTCAGTCTGGATGGCTTTAACAAGCGAGTCCAACGCGGTTTTGTATTTTTCAGGTGGCTTGATGGCGTTAGCCCTGTCTATGAGTGCCTGGTACTGGGGGTCATAATTTGCGATCACCCCTGCCATCGTAGTGTTGTCGTACTGCTTTGTTCGCCACTTGGCTTCTTCGGCCTGATAATTGTGGGTAAGCGTAATGGCATCATTCGCTACCCTGTCGATTGACTGGACCAAATCATTGTTGGCGGAAACTCCCGCCTGGTAGATAGCCATCGCAGCGATGGCAACCGCAATGATTCCAAGTGCTCCTATAGTGATGAGACGGCTCACCGTCTTCTTCTTCAATGACCGTACTAACGGTTCGCTGCGACAAAATAAACTAAACGGATGATACAGGGAAAACTCGGGTAGCCCAGCTAGTATTTACAAATGATGCCGCTTGTGGTGCCAACTATTACCTTCAAGGGGACTTCGGGCTGTATTTTTGCTTAGAAAATCAGCCTTTTTGCCGCCGTGTGTAATGGATTTTACCCCAGGGGAAGGACATTCGCTTGCTATGGTATTTTAGTGGCAATCGCCCCCGCTAGACGGGATAGGGTTTGGCAGAGCCGGTACAGGATTCTCAGCAACTTGACACAAAAAAAAGCATATCCGAGCCGCCTCTCAACCTACTGTTTAACCCCTCCCTTCTTGTCCGGCGGAACAAGGACATATGGAGCATCGACGTAGTCGAGCTCTTGCGGCTTTTCCTGAGGCTGCTTGAGGCAAGCGGAAATAAAGACCTCCGGATTTGCGGAGTGGCGGCCCTGTCTTCCTCTATGATATACAGGCTGCAGGTCGAAAGCATCTTCGCTCTAGAAAAAATCGCCATGCAAAAGCAGGTAAATCCCGTGCAGGAAGGTGACATGCCGGTGCCACAGCTAAACGCACTTGAGGTGCCTTTCAGAATTGAGCCTTCCTACCCAGTTTCGGTTGACGAACTCCTAAAAGTTCTGGAACGGATGATCACAGAACTTGCCAGCCCCAAGCAAAGAAAGAGGCAGGTCGAGCTGGAGCCTGTCCAAACTTTTGACTTTGACAAGTACCTCGTAAAATTCGAGCAAATAATCCAGGGCTATGAGGACATGATTTTCGACATTGTCAGTGCCGACCAGAGCGTCAGGTTCAGCGCGCTGGTTGAAAAAATGGATGCCATAGAGCGCGCACGCTCATTTATTGCAATTTTGTACCTCGCTCTCAAGGGCAAGGTCGACTTGGTGCAGGAGGAAACTCCAGAGGACATAATGGTGATTTTTCACAAAGACTCGGTTTCTGACGCATTGCCCAGTGCTGAGGGTTCTTCAGATTCTGCCGGAGAAAATCCTCCGCGCTCCTAGCCTGGCGAGGTAATCCACACTGAGAGAATCACTTCCTGAGGAAGAGGTCTCGGCGCGCATAGAAGCTGCTCTTTATTCGGCCGGCAGGCCGCTGTCACTTGACGAACTCATCCGCGCTTCAGGCACAAATTCAAAGGAAAAGACTACAAGAAGCCTGGGTGAACTGATAAAGAAGGTGCGCACTTCATTCAAGGCAATAGAGCTTGCAACCCTAGACGACGGATCGTATGTTCTTCAGCTAAAGCCCGCATACTCTCCGGTAGTGCGCAAGTTCGCCCAACATCCTCTTGTTTCGGCGGCCGCGCTCAAGACCCTTTCTTATATCGCGTACGAACAGCCCGTGACTTCGAAACGGCTGGTGCAGATACGCGGAAGCCAGGTCTATACCCACATCAAGGAGCTTGAACAGCTAATGTTCGTTCAGCACGAAAACGTGGGGAGGCTCAAGGTCTACAGTACTACCCAGAAATTTCAAGGATACTTTGGGATTACCGACATGGGCGCAATTAAGAGCCAGCTGGTTGCGGGATCCAACAAGCAACAGCCAAAGAAACCGCCCGAGACCCCGAGTCCAAACCCTACCTCTTCAGAAAAGCCTTAATAGAGTACTGGCATTACGATTTCAAATGCGCAAGTCTATCGAGAACCTTGCCGGCCGCAAACTCACGGGCGGACGCAAAATAGCCTCAAGGGGCAGAAGAAAATTTGAGATTGACAGATACCCTAACGAGGCCGTCGTGGGTTCTACCAGTATTGTTACTCGCCGGGTAAGGGGTAGCAACGTCAAGGCCGCCTTCAAGACCGCCGAGTTTGCAAATGTTATAGATCATGAAGCGAAAAAAGTGACCAAGGCAAAGATCCTCCGAGTCACCAAGAACCCTGCAAACAGGGACTATGAACGTCGTGGCGTGGTTAGCAAGGGTGCGATAATCGAAACTGAAAGTGGATCGGCACGTGTTGTCTCAAGGCCAGGACAGAACGGAGTGGTAAATGCCGTTCTTGTAAAACAGTCAAAGAGCACGTGAGCTGACGAACCTCTCAAAATATTAATAAGCGCCTTCTCAACTGATGTCGGCGCCACTTGAAGGATTACGACCACGTTATTCTTTGGATAGATTATTTCAACAAGAATCTGAAGAGGAGGCAGGGTCGCAAGGTTAAACGCGACCAGGCAGTTTTCGATCCGACGCTCCAAGAGTTAACAGAGGCTGCAAAGGCAGCCGGCTTTCAGCCCGCCGACGACGAAATAAACGACAAGGCACGCTATCCTCGCAGGTCCTTCGTAAAGTCCGGCTACGTCATGGTTGCCAAGAGAGAGGGGCTAAAGAAATCCCAGGTTATCTCACTTGTCGCCGACAAAATGCAGCAGAGAAAGGCAAAGCAGCAGAAACAATCTTCACGTTAGATTGTCTGGTCCGGCTCGGGAGCCGGGTAGTTCTGTAGAAAAGTGCTAGAACTTGTTAATCGAAATGCAAACGTTATTTGACAGAAGCTAATGATAGCAAGTATCTAGCAACTGGTGCTACTGCAGTGGGGGAGATTGGGGAGGTAATGCATCTGGCAAAAAGTGGTAGACTGATCGTAAAAATCAGCCGGGAAGCATCGCCAAGGCCGGGCGAGCTGCTCGTTGACGGAAATGGAAAAAGGGTTGGAAGAATCACTGAACTTATGGGACCGTTGAACGCACCATACGCGTCAGTGATTTCCATGACAGACAAGACGAGCAGACTCGTCGGGTCTAAGGTTTTCAGCGGCGGGTTTGCAGAAAGGCGTAAGGCTCAGGGTTCGCCAAAGCGAAGGGCAAGGTAGGTAGGAACACATTGACGTCAGCGGAATATCATACTCAGTGTCCCGAGTGCAGCGAAAGCCTGGTACAGGACTACAGCAAGGGTGAATACATTTGCCAAGGCTGCGGCTACGTAGTCATGGATCAAATAGACGACTTTGGGCGCGAATCAAATTCAACCGATTTTGAGGAAAAGTCCAAAAGCACAAGGGCAAGCGGCTCTACTAGTTTTGCACTTCATGACTTTGGACTTCGTACCGAAATTGCGTTTGGTTCAAAGGATTATGCCGGCAAGGCAATCAACTCTCAAATGGCAGAGCAGATGCACAGCATTCGCAAGTGGCACGTGCGGAGTCGGATAATCTCGTCGAAGGAGCGGAGGCTCTCAAACGTTCTTGCAAAAATAAACGAGATTTGCTCTTTGATGTCTCTTCCCAAGTTAATTCTTGAGACGGCAGCGTTGTTGTATCGTAACTTTGAGACGAAATTCGACGCCAAGGGCAAGTCAATCTCTTGCATGGCGGCGGCAACGATATATCTCGCATGCAAGAAATGTTCTGTCGTAAGGTCGCTTGATGAAATTGTCGGCCACGCGGGTGGCGCGGAGCCCGAGCGGGCAACGATAAAACTGGCATCCAAATACTATCGCATAATGGTTATGGAAATGGGAGTCTTTACTGTCCCATCATCTCCAGCCTTAACGAATGTCGATGGGGAGAAAGGGAATATGGCCATGATTGCTCCGCTACAAAGACAGGGTCTTGCTTCCACGTCGGTTCCTACAGGTCAGTCACAGCAGTCAATGACAAATGCAATAGATCACTACATCTCAAAACTTGCAAACATGGCAAAGATCGACACCAAGGTGATGTGGCTTGCGATTGACCTCGCGCACAAGACAAACGACCATCTTCTCGCCGATGGTAAAGCTCCAAATGGGCTGGCTGCGGCGTATATCTACATCGCCGCGACGTTTCTTGGGGTGAACATACTCCAGCGCGACGTTTCGAGCCTCTCCGGGGTCACCGAGGTTACCATCCGCAACAGGTGCAAGGACCTGCTTTCGTGCTTCAAACTAACAGTAACGGTGAAACCGCAGTCAAAGCAGGCTCACTCGTAGGAAGCAAAGTCCAAGAGAAGGCCGCTCAAATCCTGCCCTTTTTTGATGGGCAGGACCATCCAACTATTTCCCATTTTCTTCATCGCTATGCGGCGGCGCGTCACTGTCGTGCTCGTTAGCGTCTTCTCGTCTTCTCCTCAGGCGGAGGTAAATCGCCGCCCCTATAAAGGCCAGCAAGAGTATCAGCAGCAGGAAGAACGTCGACTCGTCTTTGACGGTCCCCTTCGGCAAAATGGCATCCACTCCAAAACTTGGAATGCCTCGTATCATTGACCTTGGACGCTTAGTGAACTCCCAAATATTAGGTGTCGCTATTCAACCGCGTCGCGACCCTCAAGGGGCATGCAGATTCGCCCGCTCGCAGGCATTAAAAGTTCTCAACAATTGCATTGCACTGCATTCCTGTCTGATTTATAGGATTAGAGTCAAGACAAAAAAGTGCCGAGACCAATAGATAATGGCGACGAGAACAATTCGGGCTATAGGTCAAGGGATGAAATTGTCAAGGCCATCTTGATGGCCGCTCTAAACGGCTATGAAACCAGAATGACGATTATGCATTCAGCGTTTGTGACGCATGAAGTTGCAACAAAAGCGCTTGAGGAGCTGGTTTCCAGAGGGCTGCTTTTCGTTGTACCAAGCGGTGGAAGTCGATACAAGATTACAGAGCTTGGGCGCAAAATGCTAGAATCGTCTTAGCCGCACTTGGTAGGGAATACGCACCAGCAGCTAAATTATGACGGTGAGATAAAAAGGCTTGAGGACATCACATTTCAATCTTTGTCCTTTTCCCGCTCGATGTAACTTGTTCGTGTAAAAACGATGCCAAAAATTAAATTGTCGCGCTATACGATTTGAAACGTGAGTAATTCTTCCGTTAGGATTGTCTACGTTTTGCTAGACGGTATTGGAGATCTTCCCAACCCGAGCCTGAACGACCTGACCCCGCTCGAAGCTGCGCTGACTCCAAACCTCGACAAACTTGCGAGAAACGGCGCGACAGGCCGCGTAATAAGCGTAGGTAAAGGAATAGCTCCTCAATCCGACATCGCAGTGTTTAACATGCTTGGCTATAACTTCAAAGACGGCAGCTACGTCGGCAGGGGAGTAATCGAGTCGATAGGTTGCGACATTGACTTTAGGGACGGCGACCTCGCGCTGCGAGGCAATTTTGCGACAATCGATAACAATCGTAAGATTATTGACCGGCGCGCCGGGCGCGCAATCACAAAGGAAGAAGCGTCCTCCGTATGCAAGACACTTACCGAAGAGATAAAATTTCAAGACGAATCGGCCTCCGTAGAGCTGGAACCAACGGTGTCCCATCGCGTCGTTATCCGCCTGAGGAACACCAGACTGCGACTCTCTGACAAAATCTCTAACTCCGATCCAGCATATGACAAGGTCGATGGGATGGGGATCGCAAAGGACAGTACAGGCGAAATGTATGTCCAGAAGTCCAGCCCCCAGGACAGTACAAAAGAGGCGGCAGTAGCCGCAAAGATGCTAAATGAATTCACGGACCAGACGATAAGGATATTGAAAAAGCACCCCGTCAATTTGAAGCGGGAGGCGGCTGGGAAGAAAGCCATGAACTGCATACTGGCCCGGGACTCTGGCAACAGATTTCCTAACGTGAAGCCAATCGCCGAAATGCTTGGAATACGCATCGGGTGCATCGTGGATATGCCTGTCGAAGTCGGCATTGCAAAGGTGCTCAATATGAAAATGTTCAGGGCCGGTGACATTAACGACTACGTTGAGAAAGCCAAGGTCGCAGCAGAAATCCTCGACAGCATGGACGCCGTATACGTCCACATCAAGGGCCCCGATGAATTCGGACATGACGGCGACGCGAAAGGCAAGAAAAAGAACATCGAGGATATCGACGAGCGGTTCTTTGGAACGCTCCTTGATTCGCTCAATGGTCGCGATACCACCATAGTTGTATGCGGGGACCATTCCACTCCCTGTGTAAAGAAGGGACACAGCGATGATCCTATACCACTCCTCGTGTCCGGTCCGAGAGTAAAGCAGGACGGCAGCGCCAGATATACCGAAAAGTATGCAGCCAAGGGCAGCCTTGGCCTACTCATGGGCGCTTCGGTCCTTCCCACAGTTATAGGAATGGTTTCAAAACAGCCTGTAAACTAACACTATCTGAAACGGGCGAAACGGATCATTTCTGATGCAGAATCTTTATCTAAAGGCTCAAGATCCTCTCAAAGAGAGGGCATGGGGGATCTCCGTAAGGATTATTTTCTAGACCGGTTTGTAGTCGTTCCGTCCGCAGAAGCCAAGACAGAAGTTGCCAATGGTGAGACCTGTCCCTTCTGCCCCGGCAACGAATCATTGACGCAACCAGCTATACTTGCCTTAGTTGTCAAAGACGGCATGCTGAAAAGACTTTCTGACAGCGATGATGCCATCGTCGACGACTGGTCGGTGCGAGTGTTTCCCAGTTCGTCCCCCGTGGTCGAGTTAAAATCTGCCACGTCATACAGCGACAAGCCACTATACAGCGAGCCTGCATATGGCTACCACCAGGTGGTAGTTGCAACTCCTGACCACGAGCTGAGCCTGGCCCAGATTTCGGTCGAGCAAATGTCGAACGTATTGGTAGTTCTTCAGGACAGGGTCAGAAATCTCTACAACCAGAAGGGCGTGACCTACGTTTCGGTATACGTGAACAGCGGCAAGGCAGCAGGGGCTGTTTATCCGCATTCGCATCTGGACATCGTTACCTTTTCCACGATTCCGCCAATTATTGAAGCCGAGGCAGAAGGGTCTTACCGCTATTCAAACGAAAACGGAACATGTCCAGCGTGTAACATGATAACCGTGGAATCTAGCGGGCCGCGCCAAGTTCTCGCAACGGACCACTTTATTGCGATCTGTCCATGGGCGCCGACATTTCCCTACGAGTTTTGGATCTACCCCAAAAAGCACGTCACCTCATTTGGTAAAATCACACAAAAAGACATTAACGACCTGGCGATGATGCTCCGGGCGACTCTAGGGGGTCTGTCAAGGGCTCTCAAGAACCCTCCATACAACCTTGTATTCCACCTCTCTCCTGAAAAGAAGCACAGCAAGGAGATTCATTGGCACATCGAGGTATATCCCCAACTTGCCAACATTTCGGGTCTGGAAAGGGGCTTCGGGGTATTTGTAAACAGCGTCAAGCCTGAAAAAGCCGCTGACATTCTTGGTTCTGCTTCCCGCAGGGAACTAGCAGACCAAGTGCTCCCGCCCTCGAGCAGCTGACATTACCGAATCATATAATATATAATCGACGCCGGCTTGAGCCTTACAGCAGGTAATTATGAAGCTCGAGACATGGGCAGCTATCGCGGCGCTTGGGCTTGCGGCAATGTCCGCGGCAATCATGGTCTCCTTCTATTCCTTCTTGGTTGGACCTGACCACAAAGGTCCCAGCACGCAGGTCGATGCCGCGTCGCTAGTCGTGCAGGAAGTATCCATTTCTGCCATTCCCTGTTCAGTAATAGCCATTTTCGTCTTTTTCATGGGAAGAGGATATGGCAATGCCGGAGCCGGCATCCTTTTAGTCGCCACGGGCGCTGTAATGGCTGCCGGAATGGCCGCTGCTAACAGCCTTGTACCCCAGATACAGCATCAATATCTGCTTGGGGGCGTCCCGTACTTCCCGATAATATTTGTCGCAGTCGGCATAGTCATCATGGGTCTGGGCGCATACTTGATAGTGCTGTCCAAGCGTCGAAGGGCCCAGAGTCTCGAGGATCTTCGTTGAGCAAGGCAAACATAAAGTACAGCGAGTTGCAGATATCGCATCCGCAGCTTCCCGTACAGATCGCAGACGAACTGCTTTCCTCTGTTTTCGCCGACGCGCGGGACAAGAACAGCCCAATCTTGGCAGTGGTAACGGGAACAAAGCCCGATTTCTACAAGCAGGCACCTCTCGTTGTCGAGGCGCAAAAGGCAGGAGTTCCCGTGTTTGTAATAAACACTGGCCAGCATTTTGATGACACGCTCGGTTTTGGCATTAAGGAGTTCAGACTCGACGATCACATTGCCTGCAATCTGCAGATAAGAGGCGATCTGATGGAGAAGGCAAGCGAGCTAATCTTAAAGTTCGGAGCTTTTGGGCGCTATTGCAGGAAACGATTTGGCACCGGTGCATTGCTGCCGGTCGTGCACGGGGACACGCTGGTTGCAGGCATAGCTCCGCTTGCGTGGGTGTTTGGCATGGGCCAGAAGGTGGGACAAAACGAGGCAGGGCTCCGCTCCATGAGTCCGCAAATAATACGCACAGGGAACCTGAAAAAAGAGCCGACTCGTGCGGCGGTTGAGAAAATTGTGACCCAGCAGCTTGAAGGGCGATGGTTTCTTGCAAGGGAGGAGCCCTTCCCCGAGCAGATCGACACGTGGATCTGCTCTGCAGGGACCCAATTTTTCTTCGCGCCCACTATGGTAAACAGAGAAAATCTGATCCGTGAGGGCTACCCTGAAGACTTTATCCACGTTGTCGGCAACTCTGTGGTCGACGCAATCTACCAGAAGAGAAAGGAAGCACCGACAAAGAGCATCTTCGAAGTGTTTCCCCAACTTGACTCTGATGGGTGGATAAGGGTGGACATCCACCGCAGGGAGAATCTCACAAGGACTCGATTTGAGGCAATTGTAGGGGGAATCGAGGACTTTGTCCGAAAGACAGACCACAAAATAGTCCTTGTCATGTTAAATGCCATGGCATCCGCGCTTGAACAGTACGGCTTGCGCCACAGGCTTGACCTGCTCGCAGACGAGATTCCGCAGAGGTTTCTGATTACTCCGCTGTGGAAGGAATATGCTAACGTCATAGAATTTCTTGACAGCGGCAGATGCATTGCAGAGATGACTGATTCAGGTTCGTTGCAGGAGGAGCTCCTGTATTTTGAGGGGGTAAATTCCATGACAGTCCGACTCAACACGGACCGGCCCGAGACAATTTTTCAGGCCAAAAGCAACATACTCGTGCCTCCACTCAGCAGGTCTTGGGTCTTTGAGGTTGCCAAGAGAGTAATCGACAGCGGAGATAGCCTTGGCATAAAAACAAAGAGGAAACCTCCTCTCTATGGTAAGCCGGGGTCGGTTTCGAGAAAAATCATTAGCACCGTCCAGAAGGAGTTCGAGAATGGTGATGCGAACTTTTATCCCTGGTTACACCAGAGACTTGGCCTGTGGAAGGAACGTCAAGAACTGGACTACATGTAGCACCCCGTAGGTTGGGCTCGCAGGTTTGAGCGCCTAGGGTGACGCAAATTTTGCCTTGCGTACGCCAGCATCGCGCCGCTCCGCCGCTGTGTCTCTGAAAACCCTTGTAATCATGGCTTCATATGCCATGCTCATTGCTATGCTCCTGCGCGCCATCATTTTGCGCTGCGTTTCAATAGCCGAATCCAGTCTCAGCTCAACATCACTGGCTCCGATGCTCTTGCCCGCAATGGTAAAGCTCGGCACGTCGCCTGAGACCAGTCCATGCAGATGCGACGAGACGCCAATCAGTGACCCGCTGTAGATCAAGCACCCGATGGAGGTTTTTACCATGTCACCAAAGAACGAACCGAGTTTGTTCATGCCGGTGTTTGTTTTTGCACCGGCGGAGGTCATCTTGATATCGCCGTAGGTCATCTTGAGATCTGACGTCGTAGTCATCGCCCCGATGTTTGTCCAAGACCCGACGTAGGAGTGGCCGAGAAATCCCGTGTGCGCCTTGTTTGAATAGTCGCAGACAATAGAGTCCTCGACCTCGCCTGCTATCCTGCATTCCCTCCCGACATAGCACGAGGCCAGTACTGAGAACTGCTTCACCTGGGTCCCCTCGGATATAAAGGCCGGGCCGACAATCCTGGACGGTGAGATCTTTGCGCCCTTCTGTATCAAGACCGGGCCCTTTGAGCAATCAAGAACCGTGCCCTCCTCTAGCACCGCGGAACGGGACACAAGCGCGCCCCTTTCGCCCCTGACAACTATGCCCCGCGCTTTTGCCGCATCCGGACCGTTGTACCAGTCATAATTGCTTTCTGGCCTTTCTACCAATGCGCCGAGTTGTGACGAAAGCCGGTGCTCAAGGTCTTTGATTAACTCCCACGGCCGGAGAAGAATTTTTGGGGGATTCTTGGAGCCTTCATGCGAAATCACCTTGTCCACGCGCAGGCTTTTGGGCTTGACCCTTTTCCCCGCCGAGGCCGACGCCGCGACCTTTTCTCGGTCGGATGCTGACAGCCTGGCAACAAGAACTCTGTCATCGGCAGCTATCGCAAAAGTCCCCCGCATCTCGTTCAGGTGGGAGGCTTCGATTGAAGATGGCAGGACAGCAGAATGAACAAAAATAGTATCGTCATCTATCTTGGCTGGATTAACCTCAAAGTCGGGATGGCGCTCGGCTGTGACATCTCTCAGCGAGTCTCTGACAAGGAGTGTACTCGGAGGCTCTTCGTAAGATTCGAGAATGGATCTGCATGCTGTCTTGATGTCAAATAAGGCCGCCGTGTAAGAGAGTGGGGCAAAAGCAGCCCAGAGGTCGTCTTCGAAAATTGCTATCTTGGCCGGCATCATATCTTGCCTAGCCTGCTTACATACTGCTTGTAAGCATCCAGATATGATTTCTTGTCGCCGATGTCGACAAAGCCTGAATCGATTTTGAATCCCTTCACCGTCTTGTTCTGTGAAAGAGCCGCTCGTACTGCATCGTCCATTCCAAATGCACTCGACTGGGGAATCATTGAGAGGAACTCTGGCTGCATTACGTAGCATCCGATGTTGATAAGACCTTTTATCTCCGGCTTTTCACGCCATTCGGTGACCCTGTTCTTATCGTTAACGTCTATAAAGCCGTACTTGAGCCTCGTTGAATACTCGAGGAGAGCCATGGATATGAACGCCTTGTCTGCAATGTGTTCGTCAATCATTTTCTTTAGGCTAAACTCGTAAACGGAATCGCCGTATACGCAGACAAAAGGCTCGTCAATAAGTTTAGAGGCCGTCTTCAACTGCCCCGCCGTCGCCAGCGGTCTTTCTGAGCGGGCATATTCGATTGAAACGCCATGTCTCTTGCCGTCCTCGAAATAGTCCTCGATTGTTCTGTGCAGGTAGCTGACGCAGAGCACTATTTCCTTTATCCCGCCTGACTCCTTCATCCATTCGATGATATACTCGAGAAGTGGTTTGTTGCCCAGAGGCAACATCGGCTTTGGGATAAAGAATGTGTATGGTTGAAGCCTCGTTCCTAAGCCGCCTGCCAAAATTACGCCTTTCATGGAATACCAGAATGCTTCTCCTATCCGGGCATATATAACCTAGAACGGTGTTACACCGAATACATGGTTGATATCCTTGTTACCTTATCGACAACCTCGGCAGGGTTACTGCCAAAGACCATAGTCATGGCTTCCTTCCCAACGTCCCCCGTATGGTAAATGACGTCTGCTGCCGGAGTATCCGACAGCGCCGACCTAATCCCCCACGGGACGCTCGAGCCTTCCGCAGACTTGACCTCTCTCGGCTCAAGCTGTCTATCGTAACTGGCAACCCTGCAAGATGCCATGCACGCGTTTAAGACCTTGGAGTCAAACTTCATGTTTATAGCAGATCTCATCGTCGGATCGAACTTCATGTACTCGACTATCGCCGCTGCGACGTGCCTTGACTCTGCGAAATCAACGTCGGATACTGCAATGACCTCGGATCCTGCTCTGACTATCCTGCCCCTGACAGCCGCTACTTCTTGAACTTTGCTGGCCCCGGGCAACGCATATGCAAAGTTTGTCTGCGTTTCTGGAACCAGGCTCCCAAAACCCCTGATTTTTACCAGATTTCTGACTGCCGCGCGCAAGTCCCGTATCACATTGTATTTTTGAGCGTCGAGGTAAAGCGCAGCGAGGGGGTTTGTTACCGGCAGGCCGCTGCCTACGCGGGTCAAGTTCAGAAGCGCATCGTGAACGTACGAGTTCGCCGCCTTGCACGCCTTTTCGAGTGGCATTCCGCCTGCAATGAAGGCTGTAAGCGCGGCGGAAAAATTGCAGCCTGAACCGTGCGTTTCTCCTACTTCAATCCGCGGGTTTGAGAACAAGACTCGCCTGTTTTCCGAGGTTAAGAGCAGGTCAACTGCGTGGTCCTGTTCAAAATGACCACCTTTTACAATAACATTCCTTGCGCCCAGTGCCATTATTCGTTCTGCCGCCTTGACCGTGTCATCCTCACCGGAAATCCTGACACCTGACAAGTATTCTGCCTCGGCTCGGTTCGGAGTGATAGCAAACGACATTGGAATAATCGATTTTATGAAATCGCCCACCGCATCGGGACGAAGAAGTGGCGCTCCTGTTCCTGCTGACAGTATGGGGTCAACGACGAGTGGAAACCCGGCTCCAGCCAGCCCGTCAACTACCGCAGCGATTATTTCCTTGCTGTAAAGCATGCCTAATTTTGCCGCAGCCGGCGGCATATCCGTCAAGATCGAGACTAGCTGGCTCTTGACTACCTCGCCGGGAATTTCAAATATGCGCGATACCGAGACTGTGTTTTGGGAAGTTAGGGCGGTTATGACGGTGCAGCCGTGAAGTCCGAGGGCGGCGAATGTCTTCAGGTCGGCTTGAATTCCGGCTCCGGCGCCGGAGTCGCTGCCCGCTATCGATAGCGCAGTCTTCATGAGAAAAAGTGTTCACTGGATTGCATATTATCCCTTCTGCTAGAGCGCGCAATCGCAGAGACAGACATACTTGCCGCAGCAAAAGCATTCTATCGACTCGGCGTTGATCCTGGAACGCCGGTTGTGGGTTTCGCACATTACCGTCCTACCTTCAAATGAGCCGTCCAGAATTTCCTGCTGATATGCCATAACCCGAAAGTTCCAAACCAATCGTTAATCATGGTGGCAAGCTAATTTAGACAATGAAGGCAAATCCAGCTAGTCTGGAGGGATTAACCTGAATTGATTTTGATGCCTCCTGGAATTCCCTATACAACGAATATTAACGGTGAGGCTGACCGGCGATCCAGTGACTCTGATTAATCCTCCCGAATGGGGGATAGAGCCGGTTCCTAATGAACAGAAAAAGCTCAGAGGGCGGGATTACTTTATCCTCTGGTCGAGTCTTGGCGTGGGCCTGCTGGTTCTTTCGGCGGGGTCGTTTCTGGCTGATGCATCCATCACCGATGCGATTCTTGCTATCGTCGTGGGTTCTCTCGTTGGCTCGGCACTGTTGGCCTTGGCCGGCAAAATTGGGAGCGACGGAGGAATTCCTTCGCTTATTAGCATGAGACCATCGCTTGGCCTTCGCGGCACATACGTGCCTGCAATCCTGAATGTAATCCAGCTGGTCGGCTGGACTACTTTTGAGATCATGATAATGTCAAGGGCGGCGGACATCCTTACCGGCAAGTCCCTGCCATACTTTGCGTGGACAGCTATCTTTGGCATCATCACTGCGTTTCTGGGTATTATCGGCCCCCTTGCGGTGGCGCGCCAGTGGCTTGGCAAATTCGCGGTGTGGATCGCCTATGGGAGTTCTGCAGTCATTATCGCGAGCCTTGTCATGTCGGGGGCACCTGAACGCTTACTTGCTCACACCTCTCACAGCCTCTCGTTTTTTTCCGCTCTCGACCTCGTAATAGCGATGCCAGTGTCCTGGATGCCCTTGGCGGCAGATTACAACCGTTTTTCAAAGAGGAGCAAGGGTGCGTTTATGGGGACTATGGTCGGATTCGCAGTCACCAACATCCTGTTCTACTTTGGGGGCCTTCTCATCGGAAGCTCCGATGTGGTCGCAATAATAGTCTCAATTCAAGCAATCTTTTCCGGCTTTCTGATGCTTTTGCTGTTGGTTGACGAGGCGGACAACGCTTTTGCCGATGTCTACTCGGCAGCTTTGTCTACGCAGAATATTTTCCCAAAGGTCCTCCAAAAATATCTGGTAATCGGTTTTACCGCGTTGAGCGCAGCGTTGGCGACAATAATCACAATTGAGAATTACGAGACATTTCTTTTGCTCATAAGCGCCGTATTTGTTCCGCTCTTCGGTGTAGTCCTGAGCGACTACTACATACTAAAAAGAAAGTATACTCCTGACGCGATATACACGCAGAAGGGTGCTCCTACAAACCCGCGAGCGCTGATTGCTTGGTCGACCGGCGCGCTCCTGAGCCTCGTCTTATCTCCGCTGTCACCAATTTATGTCCCACAGCTCCCGCCGATAGGTGCTACTATTCCGAGCTTGGTGTCGGCATCGCTCATCTATGTGGTACTGATGAAAGCCTCGTTTAGAGGGCAATCAAGAATTGCCGCGCGCTGAGCACTACCCATTATCCGGTCCTTATTATGGATGAATTACTGATATGAATTATAAATAACCGGGAACAGTCTTTCGATACTGAATATTTATGAGACTGCTAGAGTATCAAGGGAAGGAACTCTTTAGCCAATATGGAATTAGAGTCCCCCGATCTTACCTTGCGAATTCATACGATGAGGCCAAAATAGGTGCTTCGAAATTAGGATTTCCGCTCGTACTGAAATCACAGTTGACCGTCGGCGGCCGCGGCAAGGCAGGCGCGATAGTCAAGTGCAAGAGCGAGCCGGATATGGCGACAAAATTCCAGGAGCTCCTTCACAAGGAGGTCAAAGGTGAGCTGCCGCGAGGCATACTGCTGGAGGAGATGGCGGAAATCAAAAGGGAGCTTTACGTTTCACTCTTTCTCAACAGGTCCAAGCGATGCTACTCGTTGATTGCGTCGGCTGAGGGAGGCGTCGAAATTGAGAGCACCGAAAACAAAGTGGTTATCGATGTCCCGATAGACGGCCTTACCCACGAAATCGCAGAAAATACCTCGTCCTCGCTGGGGCTGAAGGGACAAGAGTCAATAGCGTTCATAGACATGATAATGAAGCTCTCGAAACTGGCCACTGAAAAGGAGGCGGAACTTGCGGAAATTAACCCGGTGGCTGTCCTAGGCGACGGTTCGATGATAGCGCTAGACGCCAAGGTGATAATCGATGACAACTCGATGTTCCGGCACCCAGAGCTGAGAAAGTACGAGCATGTCAACGCACTCGAAAAGCAGGCCGAGCTGAGCGGCTTTTCGCTCGTCGAGCTTGGCGGAAATATTGCCATTATTGGAAACGGGGCGGGGCTTGTGATGTCGACCTTGGACATGGTGGCCGACGCCGGTGGGCAGGCTGGTGCATTCCTTGACTTTGGAGGCCGTGCCACAACCGAGACCATCTATGAGGCGCTAAAAGTGATTAGTCAGATAAACCACGTTAAGGTCATACTCGTAAACCTTTTTGGTGGCATAGTAAAGACAAGTCTCGTCGCCCAGGCAATACTTGATGCTTACAAGAATAACCTTCTAAACGTGCCGGTCTTTGCACGAATATCCGGCGCGGAATCTGAAAGAGCCAAGGAGATGCTTCAGGGAAGTAGGGCCCAACTCTATAATACGGTCGACGAAGCCATAACCGCCGCGGTGGCGTCCGCAAAGTAGGTGAATTGCAATGACAGAAACCATGGAAAAATCATTCGATATCTTTGACATCTTGGTGGGCTCGGAGAACGACGCGGACTTTGGAAAAAAGCCGGTAATAATCCAGGGAATTACAGGAAGTTACGGGTCCACCCACACCAGGTTGATGAAAGCTTACGGGACGAACGTGGTTGCTGGGGTTACACCTGGGAAGGGCGGACAGGACTTTGAGGGCGTACCTGTCTTTAACAGCGTCGCTGACGCAGTCAAACAGTCTAGAGCTCAAATATCCGGGATATTTGTCCCCGCGCCATACTTTTTGGCAGCTGCAAAGGAGGCACTCGAAGCTGGCATTAAACTTCTAGTTGCGATTCCCGAGCACGTCCCGATCCGTGACTCGATTATCGTGCTTGAGCTGGCCCGACAAAAGGGTGCCCGCATGGTGGGACCAAATACACCCGGCGTTATCGTGCCGGGAACAATGAAAGTGGGTATCATGCCCGCCCAGCCCTTCAAGCCTGGAAGCACTGTGGTTTTCTCCCGCAGCGGAACGCTGATGTATGAGGTTTCTTACAACCTGACAAACAACGGGTTTGGGCAGAAGCTGTGCCTTGGAATTGGCGGAGATCCGATAAACGGCACGAACCTGATTGAAGCATTTGACCTTGTGCGCGACAGAAAGGACGTTGAGTCTGTTGTAGTAGTGGGTGAGATTGGCGGAGACGCAGAGGAGCAACTAGCCGAGTATATCGTTCGAACGGGTTTTGAAAAGCCTGTGGTGGCCTATGTCGCGGGTCGAGCCGCACCAAAAGAGAAGCGCATGGGCCACGCTGGAGCGATCGTCTATGGAAACTATGGTTCCGCAGATTCCAAGGTGGCTAGCTATGGCAAGGCAGGCGTCCCGGTTGCAAAGAAGCCTGGCGAGGTTCCACAATTACTCCGCCAAAAGTTGCGAAAGTGAGCCGAGCGTTGCGGCACTTTCCAACCCGAGAGAAGGCAAGTAGCGTTCAGTTGTAAAAGTGAAACGCCAAGCCCCGCAAATTCTTAATACAGCGTCGCCGCTCTCAGGTTCAGGTGTCATCGACTGAAAAGAGGTTCTGTGACCGGTGCATGATGCGTACGGTACACGTAATCAACGAGGACCCTGGTACGATATACACCTACAAACGCCGGAGACTTTACGTGTGCAAGGAATGCGGTCGGTCCAGCTACAAAAGGGGATTAAGGCCAAGCGCCGAGTCCGTATACTGACACAGCAAAAATCGGTGCCCGGGCTTGGATAACTCTTGCAGCGTTGTTTCAGAATCCGTCCTTCGCGATATAGTCCTGCTCAAGCAGGACATGAACAGCAAACACGCAGTCAGGTCGCTTTTGAGAGAGGCCCTTCCCGTGCCTTCGACACAGTTCGGAGGCTTTAGCCAACAATCTCTGGATTTGATGCACACATTCCTGAAGGAGAATCCGATTTATTTTAGGCGGCATGATACTTTTCTCGCGGGCAATCATGCGACGATTTACGAAGGCGACAGCACGAATTTTCTTTTGGACAGCAAAAGACATGACGCCAGCTACCAGCCGTTCTATTCAACCTGGATGATTTCGGCCGCCATGCTAGCCAGAACAGCATTGGAGCTAGGCTTCGGTCAGATAGTAGATATCGGCTCGGGAGACGGCAGGCTCGCATTTGCAGGTACCCTTCTTGGCATCGAGTCTTACGGAGTGGAAATTGACCCCGGTCTCGCAGAGTTACAGCGCACGATTATGGCCAAGACCGGCGTGAGGTTTCAATGCTTTAACGATGACGCCACGGTGTTTGACTACTCGAAATCGAAAATGACAACACCGATGTTCTTTATTTCCGCACTGCCGGAATCCGGAGAAATGCTTGCGGACGCGATAATTCCGAGAGTGAAAGAAGAAATGCGAAACACGAAGGCCGGAGTTTGCTTTATGGGCGCCAGTTCGATACGCGCGCTGGCAAGGGACCACTCGATGTGGGGCTGGGGAGCCATGCTGACCAAGCACGGATTGGCATGGCTGAAAACAATTAATCTTCCCACGCAATGGACGCTCGACCAGCCGACGGGGACACCATACGTCTTTACGATGACAGCGCCTTAACGACCGTGGTCAACTCGAGGCTCGCCAGGGGTTGCCGTATTTCCTGCAGTGGCCTAACCGACGTCTCGGGTTCGATGTCGTAAATCTTGCCGATTATCCCTTTTATCCTGCTTTCATACTTGTCGACAGAGAATCTTTCCGCCCGGATAGACAGGTTGTTACGTTCGGAAAGGGGAGCGCGTAGAGCCCTGTCGATCGCTTCGACCGCGGAACCGAAATCGTCAAACCAGTACCTCTGAGGGACAAATTCCGTGTGGCCCCCGATTTTGTGCACAACCGGAATCATGCCCGCGCTCATTGCCTCAACGGTTGCAATCCCAAATGGTTCCCCGGGCAAAGGGTGAAGATATACACTAGTCGTCTTCATGAGATGCACCAGCCGGCTAAATTCCACGTTGCAGCATATTTCAACAAAGTCTGCCAGATCATACTTGGAAATCAGATTTCTGATGTAATTGAAATAACCCAAGCCTGCGGCCGACAAGTTGCCAACGATCGACATACCTTCAGCTACCTTTTTCTGCTTCATGAGCGCGGCAATATGGATCGCATTTTCAAGCCTCTTTGAGGGATGGAATCTTGAAACCACCAAGACGCGGTTTAGCCTATGCGCATCAGGGTCGCTAAGGGATTGAAACGCTCTAACATCCACGGGAGGCGGAAGCACCTCTGCGTCGACCTGAAAGCGCTGCGAAAGTGCGTTCTTGCTATACTGTGAGTTGGTAATTACCTTGGAATTTTCCAGCATCTGCACGTACTCGGCCTGCAGTTTTTCCCGGTACTTTGCTTTTGCACGGGGGCTGCATACCATCATGTTGTTCCGCAGGAACCTGTCGTATTCCTTGTCTTCCGACGCAATCAGAGGGCCTGCTATCGGGAAATGACAGTAGGTTATTGAATTGGCCGGCGTCATACCATGCTTGAAGTACGGGATCATATCTCCGTGCGTATTGATGTAAAGGTCCTCTGGCAGTCGCGGGCCAAAGCCGGTTATTAGCCTCAGAGTCCTTTGTCTTGAAACCTTACTCGAAAGGTCAACCCCGGAGGAATCAAGAATCTTTTGAAAGTCCGGACGCTCAGCGGTTTCAAGTGTTAGGTTAAATCCCAAGGAATGGACTGCAACTATAGTTGCGAGCGCGAGCCGCTCGCTTCCGCCTCGAGCATTTAGGCTTGAATGTATGATCCTAGCCTGCAAAACGATATTGGTGAGGCACTATGATAATTAAAGCAAACATAACAACCTGCAATTAATTCAATGAGGTAGATTCGTGTTGAAGATTAGTCTCAACCACAGGCAGTTTATATTGAGCGGCGGTAAAGTTGGGTAGTCTAGTTGACTAGCAGCAATCTGCTCACCATGATTGCATGGCTTGTCGAGCTCGTTATTGCGAGTTACTTCCTTTCGTCTGGCGCGGAGGTCCTGTCCAAAAGATACGGAGCTCGGTTTATCGGGCGCACCCTTTTGAGCGTCGCAACCACGCTCCCTGAAATTGCGATAGTAATCTACGCGTCCTCACAGGGTTCTTATGGAACCGCCATCGGTGCGGGACTCGGCAGCAACCTGCTAATGATGACGCTAGGTCTGTCCCTTATGCTGTTTGTGGCCACAACGCGACTTTCAAAGGCTCCACTAAAGGCCATAGACGTTTCAGCTTTTAGGCTTGACAAGATATTTCTTGTGATTACAGCGGTTGCGAGCGCGGCGCTTTTCTACGACGGTTATCGTTTGGTCGACGGGATAATATTTGCCGGACTGTTTGCAGCCTACGTCATACTTGCATTTAGGGAGCAGAAAATCGAGAACAGGAAGCGCCTTGTCGCAAGCACTTCCTCCCACAATGCGTCCCATGCAAGCAGCTCATCAATTCATTCCAGTGCAGTTGATACTTCCCACCTGGTCAAAGGCTTGATCGCTTTTGTTGGAGGTACAATTGGGGTCTTTATCGGAGCCGGGCCGTTTATCCACTCTCTTCAGGGCTATGCAGTAGACATTGGTATATCTGCAGTTATCTTGTCTGTGATTATCAGCCCTATCGCCGGCGAAATGCCTGAAAAGATTTCAATGATCCTGCTTGCAAGAAAGGGCGCCGCGGGAGCCTCCATCGCAGTCGCAAATGTTCTCGGATCTAAAATCATGAACAATACTCTCCTGCTAGCCGTCGCTGTGTTCGGGGCTGTTTTGCACAGCGGGCTTTCAGGACACATTCCGAACACGCCGACACTGACATATCAAATCGCCCTGGTGACTGCGGTTACACTGATCGCGGTCGTCCCATTACTGAAGAAGGAAATTGGAATCAGGGTCGCTATTTTCCTGGCAGCCCTTTACGCGGTCAGTATAGGAATTGAATTTGCCTTGCCGCAGGACCCGAACATTCGTTAGGATATTGCGACAAAGCCGCTCTTTTTCATAAAGGGCTTGTTTGGGCGATTATGCTCTATCAGCGAGTTGAACCCTGCCACTAAAATTTCCTATCCTAATTGGTGTCGGCTTGCTCGCGCCATTCTGAGATTACCGATTTTTCGTTATCATATTTCCTTCTCGTGACGTTGCCAAGCTCAACGGCCAGCTCTGCTTTCCCGCGGTTGTGTTCCGGCGAATCTGAATGCGCCTTTGCTTGGATGTCCTCAACAGAATGGCCGCAAATGTTGCATCTCAGTACTTCGGGCAATGAAGCACTGTAAAGCCGTCGCGATTTAAAAAACCTGCCGGCCTACAGCCCGGAAATGAGTGTCCTGTCGGGGAATCGATTCAAAAGTAGCATCTTCTCACCGGCCTTAAGCATTACCTGGACTTTGGGAAGCGTTCAGTTGAGAACCATCAGCCGAACGACACAAGATCTACAAAAACATTCAAAAGCGACTGGTTTGCTAACCAACGCTCATCTTCTGGAAGGATAGATTCGGGCCATGACATCTTCAAAAAAGGAACTAAAGGAAAAGGAGAACCAGGAAAGGTTATCAAGAGCAATCGAAACTCTGGACTCGATTACAAAAAATAACGACGTGCAGAAAAGCATCAGAAACATGATGAAAGAAGTCTTGACCGCGCTACGGGACGAGAAGGGGGGGACAGTCTCAGTACGAGCTGCAAACGCCATCAGCCTTCTGGACAGTGCCACGCAAAGCCCTCAGATGCAATCGCATATCCGGACAATGCTTTGGCAGGTCGTCTCGACCTTGGAGAGCATTCGCGAGTAACGTTCCGCTAGCAGAGGACGTAAGAAAAGGGAGTAGTATGCGCTAAAGTCACTTAATGCTCGTATTTTTCACCGGCTTGACCGGTGGAGGCATTTTTTCGAGTTTGTGGCTGGGATTAGCGAGATAATGACGAGAGGCTCCTTCTCCACTCAGTACTACGTTACAATTGATACACCTATAACGTATTGCCATCTAGTATGGTAATACGTAAGCAGGACAAGGCTAAAAATGCTGTGGAACGAATGGATTATCTTAGCTTCATTATTTCGCGGTTGTCCGGCACACTCGACCTTATGTTCAGTCTTGAATAAATGGCGCTTGCCACGTTCTCAGACTTCGTACGTTCGCCGTGGTTTACAAGGACGCGCTTTGGCTTGATGCGCTGGACAAAGCCTAGGATCTGGTTAAAATCACTATGCCCCGAAAAGCCGTCTATTTTTTGCGTTTGGCACCGCACTGGGACCACTTTGAGTTTTCCAGTCTTGTCCATCATGCTGACCTCGGACATTGCGCCGTCAAGCACGCGCCGGCCAAGGGTGCCGTTTATCTGGTAGGATACGAACATTATCTTGTTTTTCGGGCTCTGGGCCATCTCCTTAAAATATTCAACGGAAGGCCCGCCTTCAAGCATACCGGAGGTGGCCATTACAATAGAGGGGTTCTCGTCGTTCAGGACATCGTCCCGTTTGCCGTACCCGTTTACCACTGTAAAATATTCTGACTGGAACGGATTTATGCCCTGCGCAACCGACTTGCGGACGTCAGCGCCGAGGTAGTGAGCGTAGGACATGTGAATGGCGCTTGCCTCTGATATCATGCCCTCGATATAGATTGGCGATTCTATCAGGCGTCCTTCCTTCATCTCTTTGGCCATGACTAGCATGATCTCTTGAGCTCTGCCGACCGCAGGAACTGGAATCAGAACCTTGCCACCTTCCTTCAGGGTATTGTTGATGGAATCGGAAAAGTTTCGATAGACTTGCGATTGCTCCGGCATGACATCACCGCTGTTTCCGTAAGTACTTTCTGTAATCAGCGTCTCCACCCTAGGATAAGTCGAAACAGCAGAGTCTAAAAGCTGGGTTTTGGCAAACTTGTAATCCCCGGAATAGAGGATATTGTGAGCCCCGGAAATATTCAGATGAACTGTAGCACTTCCCATTATGTGACCTGCATTGCTGAGCGTTATTGTGATGTCGGGCGAAATGTCAGTCGGTTTTCCGTAGGGAACTGTGATACAGTGCTTTATCACTTCGCTCACGTCGCGTGACTCGTACGGGAGGTACGTGCCGTTGCTGTTCGCAATCTTGACCGAGTCCATTTGAAGGAGCGTCATCAGCGGAAGCGTAGGCTCGGTGCAATATACAGGCCCTCTGTACCCGTACTTGAAAAGCGCGGGAAGAAAGCCCTGATGGTCGATGTGTGCGTGCCCGATTACGATGGCATCCAGATCGTCAAGGTCAAAATCCAGCCAATCAATCCTTGGGTAGGCATTCAGTCCGCTCATCTCACCCGGGTTGATGCCGCAGTCAAGCATTACCTTGCTTTCCGGAGTAACTACAACAAAGCACGACCTGCCGACCTGTTTTACGCCACCTAGACAGAAGAGCATTACCTCCTCGCGGTTAGGTGCCCACTGTCTTCCGTCTCTTGCAGTTTCAAGGACCGATGCCTGGCTAAAAGCCACAGCAGAACCCCCGTCGTACCTCTGAACATCGCCAGCACCGTTGCCCACAACAAGCGATCCCCGAAAAACTCGTTTGCCAAGCTTCTGCAGGAACTCCGACCGCTCCTTGGCCGAGGACTTTAGGGTCGAGTGGATGATGTCGATGCTGCTGGACTTGATGTGTGGAGAACGCCGGGTATGCGCTATCCAGCCCGTCGTGTCCGCTATCTTTACAATGATGTCTGCCTGGATAGCCTCGGTCTTGTCGACCTCCAGGACGACTTCACCCGTTGCGTCGTCGCAAAAAACCGCCGAAACCTGAACGTCCTTTGGCAATAGCTTGACTATTGACTGGCGAGTCTGATCCTCTCCTAATCGGACCGTGGGGTCGGTCCTGACAATGAATCTCTTTTTCAGACTTTTTGACAGTGACGAAAGAAAATACGTAAGGTCGGTGAGGGCGAATTTCGGGTTCTTCGTGTAAAGGGCGATGTTTGGACCTTCGAATCTGACGTTTGAAATCTTTGCCTCGGGAGGAATTCCCCGCATAATGAACTGCGCGACATCTTCTTCCTTCTCGGTGGTCACTCGCCCAAACTTGTCCTCGCTCCTAGAGGTCTTGTCTGATGATTCTTTTCTATTCTGCAACTTTCATTAACCAGTCAGCCATGGCACATATTTTGAGGCTGGAGATAGAATATAACAATAACCATCCGCCCCAGCAGTGCGCAGAAGCCATCAATTTATTCGCTTTTCGTCTATAAGAGCTTATCTCTCGATCCGGGCCCGCTCGATGTGGAGCAATTGCCCTCAGCGCAGAAGATAGGGTACGGCAAATGATGCAGCCAATATGCCAAGTATCGCGTATCCTACAAGCGACTTGACTGTATTGGCCATAGCTTCGGAACGCGCTCTGCTCTCTATGAAAAAGCCATAGAGCTGCCCGCCATCGAGCGGACCTATTGGTAGAGCGTTGAATATCCCGACGTTGAAGTTGATAAACCACATCCAGAAAAACAGGTTTGACAGAGGAACAAATGCTGCACCTAAGGTGGGCGAAGTGAACTTGGACGCTAGTTCAGGCGAGAACGGGGCAATCCCTTGGTTCATAGTCGGAGGAACAAGCAATCTCAAAGGGTTAGTTGTAAACAGTGACTTGTAATCATCGAGAACTTTCTGAGGAAGTTGCGACACCATGACTCCGAGTATTCCTTTGCTTGGATCCGACTCGGCCGGCAGTTGTGCATTCTTGGTGTGCTGGATACCGTTGCCGTCTACCCACTGGATCTGCACCGTCCTCCCTAGATTTTGGTGGAGGGAATCGCTGAGGTCCTGGAAGGATTGTACTTTCTGGTTGCCTACCTGCTGGATGACGGAACTGTTTGTCATCCCAAGGTTATACGCAAGTTGGTCCTTGTTAACTTGAATCACGACCACGCCATAGGTCGGTGATGCAGAATTCAGTGGTACGGGAATGAGGGTGGATGTCACGAGATACAGCCCTATAAGTGAAATGCCCGCCAGGATCATGTTATTCATAGGGCCGGCGGTGAGCACCGCGCTTTTTTGCGAAAGCTTCACCCTCTTGAGCTCCTCTCTATCGATATTCACGAAGGCGCCTACCGGAATCCCCAGGAACAGGACAATTCCTGTCGAGTCAACCCTGATATTGTAGACGCGAGCAACAATCCCGTGCCCAGCTTCGTGAATTAGCATTGTTACAACCAGGGCAATCCATCCTTCAACGAGAGGAATGTAGGGATTCAGAACAGGAATCAGAAGGTTTGCCTGCGGACCTATCGTCCTGACATCCTGCCTTACTAATGAACTTGAAAAGATTACTGCCACTGATCCGACAATAAGAAAAATTGCCATTACGGTTATCAGAGGCATCGTGTAAATGTTGAACTTGGCATACGCGTGAGCTATAGGCGACTTTGCAACCCTGTCAAAGAACTTGAGGCCATATGGGGTGTGAACCAAGAAGATTATGTTCTTGATCGACTGAACCCTGACCTGTCCTTTTTGTGGCAGCAATTTCCCCTTAATACTCCTCTTTCTTTGTTTTAAATCATTCTGCGATAACTGTTCTAAATTCCAGTGCCTTCAACTTTCTGGATCTCGATTGAGACTTTGTCACCGACTTTTATCCCCATGTCTTGGTACTCTCTCATGCTCAGTTTTATCGTTGGCGAGTCGGTCATACCGCCGCCAAATCCCGGAATAGTGGCCATGATTTTTGGAAAATTCTTGGTGAGGTCCTCAAGGGAATTGAAGCCCGCGACGCCTGAGCCGAAGGGATTAACGGGTCTGTCTGGCTTGTACTCCTTGGGATCGTTAAATGTCACGTAAACATACGGCGATTGATCTGGAGATGCCTCTATCCGTGAAACAATGAACTCTCTTCTCATCTGTGCATTAAATCAGTCGCAAGGGGCTTATTTGTATATCGTCGAGGTCTACTGATGTTTCGACGGGCGGTCCGGCTAGCCTCGCAGGAATAATTCCAAGCCAGCCTCCAAACAGTCTAATTGGAGATTTGCAACTTTCAGTCCGTGGTCTGGGCCATAAATGCTGAAGCGGTCTCCAAACTTTACGGGGCCGGGGGAAAGCCTGCCCTTGACGGCGTCTCGCTCAAGGTTGAGCGCGGCAAGGTTTTCACGCTGCTCGGCCGAAATGGCGCAGGCAAGACCACGTTTGTGAGGATATGTGCGACGCAGCTGATGCCTACAAAAGGGACAGTAGATGTTCTGGGCTACGACGTTGTCAAGGAGGCGAAAAAGGTGCGTGAGCTTGTATCAATAGTTCCCCAGGAAGGCAGACCCTTGCGAGCACTTACACCTTGGGATCACGTCTACAACTGGCTCAAAATCAGGGGGATGGGGTCAGCGGAGGCACGCGAAAGAGCCGAATCAATCCTGAAGAGGTTGGAGCTTTACGAATCAAAAGACAAGCCGGCAATGAACCTCTCAGGCGGCATGAAGCAAAAGATACTGGTGTCGATGGCAATGGCCGTTGACGCCCAGATTCTCTTCCTTGACGAGCCAACTATAGGTCTCGATCCTGTCTCCCGCAGGCAGGTATGGGCGGCGATTAACAACTGGAAGAAAGAAGGGGGCTCCGTATTTCTTACGACTCACTACATGGACGAAGCAGAAATGCTTTCTGACCACATTGCGATAGTTGACAGGGGGCGGGTTGTCGCAAACGGCACCCTTGCAGATCTCCGAAAGACCATCCCACACAACACGCGCATCGATATTTCCAAAGACGGGATCAGCCAAGAGGCGCTGAAGGAGTACGGCTCGGTTGTCGATGTCGGCACGGGTGTCCTTAGGATCTTTGCTTTCGAGTCTGCGGCCAGGGAGATATCTGAACTGGCTATCAAGAGGAATCTGCGAATCAACATTTCGCCCGTTACGCTTGACGACGTCTTTGTTTCCCTTGTGGGATCGATGGAGGATCAAAACGGCAATGATTGAACGACCTCACTCGGCAATCCTTCCAATAAAACAGGCGCTGATTATCGCGCACATGACCGGCGTGCTATGGCTTCAGCGAAATCCAGTATCGCTCTTTTTCACGGCAATTAGCCCTTTCTCTCTTCTGTTCGTGCTGTTTGTTGTAAGCAACGGCCAATTTGTGCATTATGCGGTCGGAGGAAGCTTGGTAATGGCACTCGTAGGCTATGGCTTGTCGCTAGGTCAGGATATTTCTTTTTACAAGACAGAATACAAAATTCAAGACATCTTTGTCGCGTCCGAAGTCTCTCCACTGACCTACATGCTTGGACTTGCGCTCTCTGAGCTGCTGTTCGGCTTGCCTGCCCTTCTGGTACTTGCAGGGCTGGTTGTCTACTTCAGCGCTTCAATTGCCGGCATACCTCTGCTGATCGCGACCATCTTGTTAGTTTGGGGCTCGATGTCTGCGATGGGATTCTTTCTGTCTTCCCATATGCTTCACATGCGGAACGCAACGCAGGTCATCTCATTTGTCAATGTCGTTGTTGCCGTACTTCCTCCTGTATTTTATTCGATCAACTCAGTGCCCGAAATATTGAGGCCCCTTGCGTATGCAGTCCCTACTACACATGCTTCACTCATAATTCAGATGATCATGGGTCGCCCCGTTCCTTCAGAGTGGTCACCGTTATGGGGCATTGCAGTCCAGCTTGCGTATCTGATTGGATTCGTAGCCTTGGCCAAGACAAAAGCAATCTGGAGAGAGATGTAAAGGTCATGGTGGGATTCGGACCCACGACCTGCTGATTTCCTGATTAAGGTTATACAAGTCAGCCGCTCTGACCAGGCTGAGCTACATGACCTCGAGCAGAATCTTTCCGGCAGCATAATTAATCCTTTTGGGAAGACGGCAACTAGGGATTCTGATCCGGGAAGACCGCCAGTCATCCGGCCCCCTGAAAGTCAGGCCTCTCTGAACGTTTTTATCCAGCACAGGTCGCCGGTTCGGCATGGCTCGACCAAGCTTTCGGGTTCAGGTCGTAATTCAGAATAAACCATACCTAAGCGATCCCGAAGGTGAGACAATTCACAAGAACCTGATAATAAAGGGCGGATACACTTCTGTCAAGTCGGTCAGGAGTGCGAAGTTACTAGAGCTTGTGATCAGTTCGTCTTCAGAGAGCGAAGCAAAGGAGAAGGTCTCTGAGCTTTGTGAAGAACTGCGGATTTTCAACCCAGTTGTCAGCACCTGCAAGGTCACAGTGACAGGCAAGGTCAAGAACTAAGCTTGCCTGGCACCGATGAGGACCTGCGGGAATCTACTTGTCGTGGCTCATAGCCGCAACTACGCTGTCAAAGCCTTCTGAATCATGAATCGCACCCTCCAGAAGCAACGTAGTGCGAAGGTGCTTTGCCAGGTCGGTTACCGTAATAATGCCCACAATTTTGCCAGCTTCGATTATCGGGAGCCTTCTGATTTTGTGGTTTATCATTCGCTGGACGGCAACTTCGATGGGCGTTTCGGGGTCTGCAGTGGTGAGGACCGACGACATTATTTCTGAAACCTTTACTTTGGTCACGTCTTGCTCCTGAGCGCAAATTTTCTTTACAAAGTCACGCTCTGTGACTATACCAATGGGAGTGTCATCTTTTGCTACAAAGAGAGAACTAATTCCCTTTTCGGCCATGACTCGAGCGGCGTCAAACGCAGTCTTGGACTCGTCAATTGTGACTATCTCCTTGGTCATAATGTCGCGAACGACACCTGCAGCCATCGGTACCCCATGCCAGAATTAAGATAAAAACTTTGTAACGACGTCGGTTTCATGTAATATGCAGTTTCACTTCTAGGCCGGGCGCTTTGCCCCTGCGAACAAGATATTAATAAGACTTGGGAGGACTTTGGCTTGAACCGATGAAAATTGGCATCGCGGTATTTCCGGGAAGTAACTGCGACCGCGACGTCCATCACGTGCTAAATAAGGTAGTCGGGGTAAATGCCGAATTTGTTTGGCACACGCAGGAATCGCTTGCAGGATATGACGCTTTTATCATTCCGGGCGGATTTGCATACGGCGACCGGCTTCGTGCAGGCGTAATAGCTGCACACAGCCCCATCATGACTTCAATTAAGAAACTCGCCAAAGACGGGGTTCCTGTGCTTGGAATCTGCAATGGATTTCAAATTCTGGTTGAAGCCGGGCTGCTCCCCGGCGCGCTTATGATGAATTCTAATTTGCGGTTTGTTTGTGGCTGGACCAAGGTTCAGGTCGAAAACACGAAAACTCCTTTCACGTCTGCATTTGCGCCCAGACAGCAGTTTCCAATTCCCATCGCTCATGGAGAAGGCAGGTACGTTGTCGATACGTCGACTCTTCAACGGCTCAAACGCAAAAATCAGGTGGTACTCAGGTACGTAAACGCTGATCCGAATGGCTCGACAGATCTCATCGCTGCTGTCTGTAATGAAGAAACTAATGTAGTAGGCATGATGCCGCACCCCGAGCGTTCAAGCGAGTCTATTCTCTCGCCTAGCAAGTCCACCGATCCAGCGCTCATCTTCCGATCACTCTGTTCTAACCTATTGCCTGAGGTGCAGGGGTAGCCGTGACGCTGACGCACGCGGAGATGCAGGCTTTAGAGGAAAGATTGGGCAGGCCGGCAAACAATGTCGAACTTGAAATAGTCGGAGCGGAATGGTCGGAGCACTGCTCATACAAATCGTCAAAAAAGCAGCTGCGGCGACTTCCAACATCGGGCAGCAACGTCCTCATCGGTCCCGGGTACGACGCAGGCGTCCTTGACGTTGGAAACGGCTACGTGATAACGGTCCATATAGAGAGCCATAATCACCCTTCGGCAATCGAGCCCTTCGGGGGAGCCGCTACCGGAGTAGGCGGAGTCCTTCGGGACATCATGTCAATGGGCACCCGGCCCATAGCACTGCTAAACGCGCTGCGCTTCGGCCAGATTACTGACGACGTTGCCGACAATCGTTCCAAGGCCAAATGGCTTTTCCGTAATGTGGTCAGGGGCATTGCCGACTATGGGAATTGTATGGGCATACCGACTGTGGGAGGCGAAGTGGAATTCGACATATCGTTTTCGGACTATTGCCTGGTAGATGTCGCAGCCATCGGTTTTGGAAAAAAGGAAGAACTGATTCGTAACGGAGCGGCTGAGGGTGACCTGTTGATTCTGGCTGGGGGATCAACGGGAAGAGATGGGATACACGGGGCGTCCTTTGCGTCAAAGAATCTGGAAGAGGAAAACCGCTCGGCAGTCCAGATTCCTGACCCTTTTCTTGAAAAACTCGTATTGGAAGCCACTATGGAGGCAGTCTCTCTTGGTATTATCAAAACCTGCAAAGACCTTGGCGGCGGCGGCCTTGCATGCTGCCTCTCTGAGACCTCGGACTCTGTTGGTCTGGGCTTTGAGGTGGATTTGGAAAACGTCCACACGAGGGAAGCAGGAATGTCGCCCGCAGAGCTCATGATCTCAGAATCACAGGAGAGGATGTTGTTTATCATTGCCCCCAAATCCCTGGAGTCTCTGAAGAGGATTTTTCGAAAGTATGAACTAAAGCACTCCGTTATCGGCGCGGTGGCAAGCCATAAAGATCTAGTGGTGAGGTACAATGGAATCATTGTCGCAAGGATGCCATCGTCTGTAGTGGCGCACGCCCCCCTGCTTGACAGGCCATCAAGTGTTCCTGCCAAGTTTGTAAATTCATCTCGCGGTGTGCCGGGCCAGCCATCGGACTTGTCAAAACCGCTCTTATCACTCTTGGGCTCACTCTCAATTTCCAGCAAAAAATGGGTTTACAATCAGTTCGACAACGAGGTGGGTCTCAGAACGGTCCTCAAACCTGGCCAGTCCGATGCATCGGTACTGAGGCTTGATAATGGCAAACTCCTCGCGGTGAAGCTGGACGGAAACTCGAAGCATTGCTTCCTTGATCCTTACATTGGGACTATGGGCTGCCTTTCTGAGGGTTGCAGGAACGTAATTTGCACCGGCGCCGAACCTATAGGCGTCGTGGATCATCTCCAATTTGCGAATCCGGAAGACTCGGAAATTTTCTGGTCATTTACCCGAGCAGTCGACGCAATTGTCGAGTTCTGCAATTTTACCAAGATTCCCGTGGTTGGGGGGAAGGTGAGCCTGTACAATGAAACTCACTCGGGCCCTATCAAGCCGTCACCGGTCATAGGAACGCTGGGTCTAATCTCCGATCCGAGTTTTGTCACCAGCTCCGGCCTAAAGTCAGGGGATGTGGTCTTTTTGATAGGCGAAACTCTACCGGAGATGGGGGGTTCGGAATATTACGAGTCATATCACAAGTTTACGGGAGGAAATGTACCGGCAGTTGACCTCTACAAGGACCGCCGGAATGGAGCCGCGGTCAAATCGCTCATAGAGGGGCGCCTTATCAACTCCGCTCATGACTGTTCCAAAGGGGGTCTGGCAGTCGCCCTTTGCGAAATGGCGATCCAAGGATGCACAGGGATCAGCGCAGAGCTGGATACCGTGGCCGTCCACACTGAGAAACCTGATGAGTTGTTTTTTTCCGAGTCAAATTCTCGCTATCTGGTAGGAACGTCCGAGCCGCAAGAGGTAAGGAGGATTCTTGAAGATTCGGGACTGGCGTTTGCAGAGCTGGGAACGGCCTCCGGCAAGCACATCCGGCTTCAGCTCAGAGGCAATGAGATAACTAGTATTTCATTGTCAAGGGCTCAGAAGGCTTATGACTCGCTAGAAAAACTTGTTTCTTGAGCTGGAGGATATGTTTTTTATGTCATCCGTCTACTTAGCTTTGGAGAAGCGCGAATAATGAGTCCGTATATTTTTCTCCGCATGCTAAAATTCTCAAACCTGTTCAATGCATTCTGCTCAAACCCCTCTCTGCACTTCGGGAGAAGATGATTCTTGGTTCATGAAAATTGCGGCGTGGTGGGAGCGTTTTCCCGAACGGGGCAGAATGTTGTCCCGCTAGTCATTGACATGCTCCGGGCCTTGCAGCACAGGGGGCAGGAGGCCTGGGGCTTTGCCGTGCCGGGCAAGCAGCCATTCAAAAAGTTGGGACTTGTTTCTCAGCATGCGAGCGAGTTTCCAAGCATCGTTAAGCGATTTAGGTCCCATGCCGCGATAGGCCATGTTCGCTACTCGACTTTCGGGAGAAGTTCAATTGACAATGCCCAACCCCTAAAAGTAAAGGATCTGTGCATTGCGCACAACGGAACCATCGCAAATGTCGAGGAGCTGTCAGGCATGGTGGGCGGTTGCACCTTTACACCGCAGACCATGAGCGACACGCTTGTTGCGGCGCAGAGACTGGTGATGCATCTTACGGCAAAGCCAGACATGGCTGAGGCGATCAACATCCTGAAAGGCGAAATGATCGGCTCATTTTGTTTTACCTTTTTGACTGATGAAGCATCAGTTTATGCGGCCCGAGACACAAGAGGCTTCAGACCGCTGGTGCTTGGATACCATAAAGAAACAGATTCGTTTATGGTTGCTTCCGAATCTTGCGCGTTTGCGGCTATCGGCGCCCAGTTACAGCGTGATGTCGAGCCCGGGGAATTGTTGAAGCTAAACGACAACGGTGTCGAGAGCCGAAAATTCGCCATCGAGAAACAGCACGCCCACTGTGCTTTTGAATATACCTACTTCGCGCATCCCTCCAGCATAATGGAAGGCATAAGCATTTACGCTGCAAGGAAAAGAATGGGCCAGTTTCTAGCGAACAAGTTTCCCATCATGGACGCAGATGTCGTTGTTCCTGTCCCTGACTCGGCGCGTCCTGCAGCATTTGGATATGCTCAGGAACTAGGGCTTGTATTTGAAGAGGGTCTGTTGAAGAACAGATACAGCAAGAGAGGCTCCATGAGGAGTTTTATCGAACCGTACCAGGATACTAGGATCGAAATTAACCGCGAGATAATACCGATAAAACAGGTAATCGAAGGCAAACACGTCGTGGTAGTTGACGATAGCATCGTCCGAGGGACTAGTTCAGCCTCAATAATCAGAACTCTCAGGGCCGTGGGAGCGAAAAAAATCAGCCTAGTCGTGACCTATCCGCCCGTAAGGTATCCTTGCTACGCGGGAATCGACTTTCCATCCCAGGAGGAACTAATAGCGTTCCACCCTCAAAATGAATCAGAATCCAATACAGTGCTTGCCTCAAGGGTGGCGGCGGCGATCAGCGCTGATTATGTCGCATACAACGATACCAGCAACCTGGCAAGAGCGATAGGGCTGCCCGAAGACGAGCTGTGTTTTACATGCTCTACAGGCAATTACACAACACTTGGGGTCAAGCCCTCGTTCAAGTCGAGGGTAGAGATGAAGGGCGAATGACGCCTTCTACGTAAGCTTTCAACCTTAAATAATCTCAGACCTTATTGATACACGTGCGGACGACTTATATCGCGATTATCGCCGGGGGCATTGTGGCCACTGCGATATTGCTGATGGTATTATCGAACGCTCCAACCAAAGATTATTCGATAAGCGTTGATGCGCTCAAGGACAAGCAGAGTCTTTTCACCAACGCCCGGGTTCTGGTCACGAACACTGGCAGACTCCCACTGACAAATATCCTGGTCAACTATGGGAACAAGACCGAGCCTGCGGTTTCAGTGTTAAATCCGGGCGAGCAGCGGACATTCTCGCCTCCCGACGGCGTGCCTCTGGAATCCGTTACTGTCACAGCTGACCCCGGGATAAAGATCGTTCAACCTTACAGAGAACCCATAAAGCTGCCCGGCATGATAGGGTCCTGATGGGATTCAGGTCCTTTGGTACTCTATTGGCGCAGCGACTGCGCGACCAAGGACGAAGCAAATCCATTCATTGGTCAATTCAGCCGATTCGAAGAATTGCGAACACTCGAACTTTAATACGTGAGAAGACCAATTTCCGACTGGAGCAATGAGAACTGATTCACACTCGGATGAACAACTGAAGAACATCTACAAATCATACAATCGCATAGCCGTGGTTGGAATGTCAAAGAACGAGGAAAAGGCTGCTGGTTATGTCCCCCGATACCTCATGGCACAGGGCTACGCAGTTACTCCCGTGAATCCGACCGCCGACCAGATAATGGGCCACAAGTCCTTTCAAAAGGTTAGCCAGATACAGGATCGGGTAGATATTGTGGACATCTTTAGACCTTCAGACGATGTTCTTGAGGTGGTAAAGGATGCCGTGACGAAGCCCGGGATCAAACTCATCTGGATGCAAGAAGGCATCTACAACGAAGAGGCGGAAAAACTCGCCAAAAGCCACTCGATAGATGTTATTTACAACAGGTGCATGATGGCAGAGCACAAGAGGTTGTTTGCCGACCACGCTTGACTGAGATTTGATTATTAAGTTAAATCTGTGCCTAACGCAATGACCGCCGGTTTGGAAAAATCACCTCGCGACATATTCGGAGCTGCCAGGGAAGTCCTTTCGAAATCTGCAATTTCAGAAAACATGAAAATCAGATACGATGAGGAGAAAAAGGTTATCCGTATCTACGCTGAGGGCTCATCGGCGCTGGACCGTGCCTCCTCGGGGCTCTCCGAGGTGCTAGAGTTGTCTTATACGACCGCAGAGCACCACCCTTACTGGGCAGTCCTGTACCACTCCGCCGAGATCTGCAAGAGTATCCTGGACTCATGGGACGTCGAGCTTTCAAAGAGCAATATCGAGGAGATGGAATGGAGGATAGAAGAAATCAAGATGGCACTCGAAAGGGCTAAGCACTAGTGCTTATAGAGAATCAGTCAGCAAGTCGCCGTCGCGCCTGCTGATCCTGGACAGTGCTGTGACCTTGCCCCTCCAAAGCAGAGCAGAGTCTATAAATAACAAAAAGGACTCAGGGCATTCATGATAAAGATAGGACTGATAGGAAAGACAAATACCGGCAAGACTACTTTCTTTAATTCAGCGACCCTATCTTCAGCAGAAATTTCAAATTATCCGTTTACGACAAAGCAGCCAAACATTGGCAATGCTAACGCGATCTCGTTGTGCGTTCACAAAGAATTTAACGTCCAAGACCAGCCGAGAAACTCGCGATGCATTGACGGCTGGCGGTTTATTCCAATAGAACTTGTAGACCTCCCAGGACTGATAAAGGGCGCATGGGAGGGTAAGGGGCTCGGCAACCAATTCCTTTCGATTGCATCACAGTCTGATGCCCTGCTTCACATAGTAGATGCCTCTGGAAGCATCGATGCATCTGGCAAAATCGCAGAACCGGGCTCTGGTGATCCGGTTGCGGACGTCGGGGACATCGAGGAGGAGTTGGTGATGTGGTACGTGAAGCTCTTCGAGGCAAATCGTGACAAGATTTCACGAGCAATCGGGTCGGGCTCAGAGCTTGACTTGGCCATCACGGAAGTCTTTAGAGGTATAGGAGTAAAAGAATGGCATGTTCGACAAGCGTTGTCGGAAAACAAGCTCGAAGACAAGAAATTCGACGAATTTGATCAGGATCAGACAAAGAACTTTTGCTGGAGCCTGCGAGACATCTCAAAACCGACCTTGATAGTGGCAAACAAGGTGGACCTGCCCACCGCTACTGAAAATTTCAAGCGGTTGCAGGAGGAGTACCGTGACATGATAATAGTTCCCTCTAGTGCCGACGCAGAGCTCACGTTGAGGAGGGCGGAAAGCAAGGGCATAATACGTTATGTGCCAGGCGACGAAAGGTTCGAAATCAATGATACAACTGGCTTGAACGACAAGCAGAAATGGGCTCTTAACTTTATTCGAAAGGATATACTGGGCGAATACCTCAGAACTGGCGTGCAATTTGCAATCAACGTCGCGGTGTTTAAATTGCTAAAAATGAATGTTGTATATCCCGTCGCTGACTTGCAAAAGCTATCTGATAAGCACGGAAACGTTCTGCCTGACGTGTACCTGATGCGCTCAGGCTCAACCGTGGAGGACCTTGCTCGGGAGATCCATACTGACCTTGCAAAAGGCCTGCTGTATGCGCTTGACGGGCGTGACGGTCTCCGCCTTCCAGCAAGCTATCACCTAAAGGACAGAGACGTGCTGTCCATAGTGTCCGCGAGGAAGAAGAAATAATGGGGACAGGGGAAGGGGAGAATCGGGAATAAGTCGGGCGAACGCCGAACTTTTGTCGAAAATCCACGATATCTTGAGAAAAGAGCCTGGACGGATGTACTCAAAGGAAGAGATTCTAAATCTGCTAGCAGGACTAAACCGGGATTCGGACATCGAATCTATACTCGGCGAGCTTGAAGTAGCCAGCTCTACCAATGAAGCGCAAGCAGCTGTTTATTCAAAATGCCGGGGCGGGACAGTATATTACAAGTGGAACAAAGTCTGAGGCTACGCTATTCCCTTGAAAAAACAGCAATACTTCGAAGTGACATGTATACGGCAAGGTATTTCATACCTTTTTCCGTGGTCCGGTAAGCGATGTGCCGGTGCGACTCGTCGGAAAGCTCAGTCAGCAGCTTTTTCGACGATAAAAGCTGGATATACTGGCGCAGCTGACCAGTCGTCAGGTTTGCCTTTGTGAGCAGGCGCGTTTTTGTAATCCCGCCGTTGGCAGATTCTAGAATCGTTGCGATAATGTCCGATCTGCTGCGGTTCTTCACGGGCTCTAATCGTCGCCTGAGGTATAAATGACGTTCGAAGTGTCGGAATAGACGAGATGGTGGATCAATATTGATCATACTCGACTGCGCTACAATTACAAGAAGTTATTTACCGTTGCAAGCGTAAATGGTTTTAGCCGTTGGACAAGGCCTATGACCATTACGCGAAACTTGCCAAGGTACTCTCGGAAAACCGAGGTAAGTTTGTAACTTCAGAATTGATTTCCTCAAAAACGGGGATAGCCCGAGAGCAGCTTGCGAAGGAAATCAGCTTCCTTAGACGATATGGATACAAGATAGGCTACAGGTCCGACAATGGTTACAAACTACAAGCGGCTACTGATGAGCCTGTGCCGTGGGAGCTCGACAAGCTGCTGCGCACTCACCAGTTTGGCCGGAGCCTGCTAATTTACAAACAGGCGACGGGTTCAACCCAATCAGTCGCCAAACATCTTGCCGAGAGCAAGAACGCCCCCCACGGAACCGTGGTAATTGCAAAGCGGCAGACTTTGTCAGTGGGCAGGATGGGAAGAACTTGGTTTTCGCCAGAAGGCGGTCTTTGGCTTTCAATTGTCGTTAGACCAAAATTCAACGTTCCGGATAGCACGTTTTTGTCGCTTATGGCACCGGTTTCGATTTGCGCGGCACTTCGACAGGCCACTCTTCTGGATGTGACGCTCAAGTGGCCCAACGATCTGCTGATAGGGGGAAGAAAAGTCGCGGGAATTCTTATTGATATCAATCTGATGGGCGACGAAATCTCTTACGCCATCATAGGAATTGGGATAAACCTCAACTTTGCCTCGTCGGAGTTGATAAAAAGAATTGACCTTTCAGACTCAACCCAACCTACAACAATCCTAGACGAATCACACAAGGATACCAGTTTGCTGACCCTTGCAGCATCAGTCTTGAACCAAATGGAGAATGACTATCTGGAGCTTGAGCGCGACCTTGCATCCGAAACCAAGCCCGCCGTCTTGGAAAAATGGAAGAGTTTTGACCATACTCTCGGCAGGCGCGTCGAAGTTTCATACGGCAACAAAAAGACAAAGGGACTGGCTTTCGAAATTTCAGAGCATGGGTCCTTGATAGTAAAGCTGGGTGACGGATCCCTTCGAGAATTCAATTCAGGCACCTTGCGATTCGTGTGATCTTATTGGATTTCAAGTCAACCCTGCCGCGGGAGGGGCGGCTTGGCAACAAAATGACAGCTATATCATTGACGTTTGTCCCAGTCAGACCGGCTAACACCGTCGAACTAGTCTGTGACAACGCATCGTAGCTCCTGTGCGATTCGAGCATTCCCTGAAGGTCTACAGAATTTTTTTCCGCCGCTTGGAGGGTTTTGGCAGAAACAACGGCCCCCGCAGCGGGAGAATTACCGTCCTTTCCATCGGTGCCTACAAAGGCGCTGATTCCTGTAAAAGAGGGCCCGGCGCGGATGCAAAAAGCCAAGGCCGCCTCCTGGTTTCTGCCCCCTTTAGCCGCCCCAAAGTTGGAATGCAGCGTCACCGTGGTTTCGCCGCCTCCTACCATAGCGGCAGCCCGTCTCTGACCTGAAGCGATTGTCTGAGCTTTAAAGGCAAGCGATCTGCCAAGCTCGGCGGCTTCTCCGGTAATCCGAAACCTGTGAACCTTCTTGATTCCCGACACCTTCAAGAAGTTAATCGCTGATTCCACAGCAATTTCGTTCGAGCCGATTATGATGTTCGTGACCCTGGAAAATGCTTTGTCACCGGGCTTGGGCGTCTCGGGTATTTTTTTGTCGAGTCCAAGCTGGATGTGCCTGTTAACCGCATGCAGCCTGATGTTGTATTTTCTCAAGATTTTGCTGGCATCCAGAAAAGTGGACGGGTCCGGTTCGGTGGGTCCTGAAGCAATGTCTTGAAGCCGGTTTCCGACCACGTCTGAAATAATCAATGAGATAATTGGAACATTCTGTCTGATGTAAGAAACGAGCTGTCCCCCTTTGATTGCGGATAGATGCTTTCGTACAACGTTCATTTCCCTTATGGTCGCTCCGCTTGACAGGAGAAGTTTTGTCACTTGCTGCTTGACGGCAAGCGAAATGCCGGTTGCCGGGAGAGGCATCAATGCCGAAGCGCCACCGGATATCAAGACGATAATAAGGTCGCCCGCATCGGCCTTACGCAGAGTATCTGTTATTCTTCGGGTCCCCTGGATCCCGGCCCTGTTTGGTACTGGATGGCTAGCGTAAGTAACTTGAATCGGCCCGATGTACTTGCCCGTTGACCCCTTGGGTACCGTTATAGAGGCCTCTTCAATCCTCGTACCTAGCACATCGTACGCGCCCCGGTACATTTCGGCGGCAGCCTTGCCAGCGCCAACTATGTAGACGCGGCGGGGAAGCGGAAAAATGCGCACACAACCTCGGAGGTCGGTTATTGCTATTGATTTAGCTGTCACCCTGAGCGCAGATTTGACAAGTATTGCAGGTCTGACAGCCATGATTGCCTGCGAGACGCACCGGAGCACGATATCGGCGTCTTCTCCGTGGAAATCGTTCAATTCCGCGAGGTTCTTTATGAGTGCCCCTAGTTGGAGAGACCTACCTCCAGAGCCCACAGGCGCCATGCCCGGGGGTAAAGTCGAATGCTTGAAAAGGTTTCTGTGACAATTGGGTGAAGTGCCGAATTTTATGTTCCTGCAGCCCCGTCTGCTCTGTCACGTACACGAGGACCTAAATACTCCATGCAAACGGCAGTTGTCGAGTAATAAGCTACTTGCAGGTCGGATTAATGCCCTGAGGATTACCCGATCATTTGTGGTAAATTAGAGCCGTCATCCGCGGAGTTTTAAATTATCCGGAAACGGCAGCCCGCACTCCTTGCAGATCTTTCATTTTCAGGGAATATCAAACCGATTTTGGGAGCAAGAAGCTTAATGTTGGCAATTGGAACTAACAAACCCGATCGCTTCATGGTGAGGGATCTAAGGCTTCGTGGGAAATCCGGAACAAACGGGCTGATGTTTGTACCATATTATGGCCGCGCTCCGCGCGTATTCATTGCGAATTACAAGTCCTGGCGAGAATACCATAATGAGGGCAGGATAGCGGAAGTCGCCAGCTCGCTACTTAGCCACGAGACCCTCCACCTAACTTTGAACAAGTTCTCGCTGACGGCGTCTGAAAGGCTCGATAATTTGTTCGGTAGGTCAAATAACTGGGAGGCTTATTTCCACGGGCTGGGGGATCTGGATGAACGTTATCCCCGGTCACCGTTTCGGTCAAAGGGCAAGAATGCACGTCGTTCGTCCGCCCGCCGCCGGTGACGCAGCTGTAAGATCCATGTACAAATCTATCCGTCCTTTGTGTCCAGATATTTGCCATAGTAAACCGGGCTTTTTCAGTAAAGAGATAAATTATCTGGAAATTCTCCCGAGGTTCCGGTGACTAATGTTCGCCTTGTATACTCCTGAGAGTGCGAACAAGGCACTGCCTGATGTCAGGCGCATATTTAACAGAATAGTTGACGAGAACAAGCGGGTTATCCTGCTCCATAATGAGCTCCAGTCCATAATCGAATCGGGTAGCAAATTTGATCTGTTTCTTAAAAAGAAGGCAGAAATTAACAGCTCTATGAAGGCCCTCTACTCTGCCATCGAGGAGTTAGAAGGAAAAGGGGTGCTGATAAAGAGCATAGAGCAGGGTCTTGTCGACTTTCCATCTGTAAGGTTTGGTGAGGAAGTATGGCTATGCTGGAAATCAGGGGAAGAGTCAGTAAAATTCTGGCACGGCAAGGATGAGGGCTTTATGGGACGCAAGCCGCTTGGGAACAGCGGTTACTCTGACGACTTGGAAAAACTGCGGTAGCATAACATGCGTAGTACTTCAAACTGAACTTTGGTCGGGCCGAGCGGATATTCTATCGCTTCATATACCCGCCGCTACTATAGCTCGCATAATTTGGCTCCGCCCGTTGATGCCGCGGAATTTGACGCTCACAAGGAACCTACAGAAATCATTGTCCAGTTCCTTTGCAAGAACAGTGACAAGGGCTACTCTGCACAGGAAATTGCAGACGTCCTCGGTCTCGCCGAATCCGATGTTAGCAACTGCATGGTAAAGCTGGGTTTCAGCGACCTCGTCTCCAAAGTGACCGGGAGAAAGTTAGGCGCAAGAATTCAGGATGCGACGATCAACGGAACGATCTACTATAGATGCGTGACGACGAGCAAGAAATAACTCCTCGCCTTTTTGTACCGCAGATGCCCGACACGCCCCATCACAAATATGGGTTTCTGTTTTTGCTCCAAGACGCAATGATGGACCTTCCGCCAACTGGCGGATTAGACCGCAAAAGAAATACAAAGCATGAACAATATCGCGTAAGGAATTGCTGTCAAGCTGGCTCAGGGCAATACGGGTGCGGTTCCTTCTCGCCTCCATCATTGCCGTGGGCAACGGAATAGCGATCAGCTACTGGAAGACCGGTCACGTTGACCCTCTAAATGCAGCTCTTACGTTCGGTGGAGTAATGTGCCTTCACGCCAGCGTAGACCTGTTAAACGACTACTGGGACTATCGGCGGGGTATCGATCAGTTAACGACAAGAACCAAGTTTAGCGGAGGAACAGGGGTCCTGCCAGAAAAAATCCTGAGTCCCCGTTCAGTTTACTTGGCCGGCGTAGCCTTTCTGGTGCTTGGAGTCTTGGTAGGTGCATACTTTGTAATAATTAGAGGGCCTCTCGTAGCGATAATTCTGGCCTTTGCGGTTGTCTCTATCTACTTTTATTCCTCTAGCATCGTCAATGCTGGACTTGGTGAACTGTTTGTAGGGATAAAGGGCGCTCTAATCGTTATTGGAAGTTATTTTGTCCAGACTGGACACGTTGAGCCTGTATCAGTATTTGTTGGCGCGATTATCGGGCTGTTATCTTCCACGGTCCTGTTCATGAACTCTATACCCGATGCCAGTGCAGACAAAGCGAAGGGCCGACGCACATTGGTAATACTCGTGGGAACACAGAGGGCCACCTTATCGCTCCCCCTGTTCTTCATTCTGGTATATGTCCTCATAACGGCCGGCGTCCTGCTGGGGATTATGAAACCCTCTTCCGTAGTGGCGCTCGCATCATCCCCGATTGCCATTCTGGCCATCAAGAGACTGCGGCAGGCACGCATTGGAGACGCGGCGACTCTTGAGCCTGCAATGGCCTCGACTATCGCCTTTTCTCGTCTTACAGGGGTCCTACTGGCTGCCTCCTTTTTGATTTAACACGCTCGGACGCGACAGGCAATTCTTGAAAAGTTTATAGTCAGACGGCCGATATTTGCAACCACCAATCAAGCTTGCTTGATCGGAATAGTAACTGAGCTCTGGAAAATGAAATGACCAACTTTGTTTTGTTGAAAGGCGCGGCGTCTCCAACCGCCACCGTCCGGTTCGCGCGTGATGCGACGCAGAAAGGGATAGAGCCATCGCATTTCAGGCTGTTCGAAGGACTAACCCTGTCTTCCACCGGCGTCGGGACTTACCTTGGGGGAATGAGCAGTAGCGTCGACGAGCAGATGGAAAATGCCATCTTTGATTCTGTAAAGAGTGGCGCCTTCAATGTCATCGACACGGCAATAAATTATCGGGCAATGAAGTCAGAGAAGAGTATTGGCCGTGCGCTCGTTCGTCTAGCGGAGGCGGGAATAAGCCGAGACCAATTATTCATCTCAACAAAAAATGGCTACATCACAAATGACGCAGATTACGCATCAATCGGCCTGGACGAATATATCCGCAAGATGTACGTCGATAGCGAAGTCATTCACGAGGAAGACATAAGCCCGAGCTATCATGTAATGAAGCCGGAGTATATCGCAAGGTGCATCGACAAATCCTTGGCCAACCTTCACCTCGAATCGCTAGACCTTGTTTACATTCATAATTCGTTTGAGAGTTGGTCTGGCCATGTAGACAAGGAGACTTACTTTGACATGTTGACCGAGGTGTTTGAGTTACACGAGAAATATCGAGACGCGGGCAGGATAAGGTACTACGGCATGGCAACCTGGACATGCTTCAGGGTGCCTCGGTCATCGCAACAGTTCATTTCGATGGAAGAAGTAGTCCATGCTGCTCGCTCTGCTGGGGGCGAAAATCATGGTTTCAGATGCATCCAGCTGCCTTACAATCTCCTCTATAACGAAGCAGCGACTCTGCAGAACCAACCAGTGACCGGTGAAAACGAACTGCTCACGCCGCTGGATGCCGCAAAAAAACTTGGAATCGGATTGTTTGCCAGCGTACCTCTGATGCAGGGCAAGCTGCTTGAAGTCCCGCTCCCTGCCGACCCCCGGATGTTTCCTGCTTCTCCTGCCAGCGCGAAACTCGTACAGTTTGTACGCTCCAGCCCGGGTATAGTGTCCGCGCTCATTGGTCAAAAGAGCCCACAGCACGTTCAGGACAATTCTCAGATTGCGCGGCTCGCCCCGCTAGACGCGGGCGAATTTGCCAGGGCGCTCAAAATCGTTGGGGACAGCCGGGGATAGCCTTGACTATAATTGAGCGATGCTTGAGGTTACGGCAGCGGCGTCCCTGGCGTTGGGCAAATACTCCAGATACAACAACAGGTCTTTCTTCGCACCTTGGGCCTCACCCAACTCGATTTCACAGATGGCTCTGTTCTTGTATATCGGCGCGTATCGAGCAGGATTTATCGCGATTGCCTTTGAGTAGCTCTCCTCAGCCTTTCGATACTGTTTGTTCTTTAGGAAATAGTTGCCAAGCGCTCTGTAAGCCAGATAGTATCTAGGATTCATCTGGACTGCAGATTCGAAACAACTCACGGCTTCACTTGATCCATTTTGACTGTGAATAGAGCCTAGCAGGTACCAAATCAGCGGGTGGTCTTCGGTGCGCCCCTTTTCCAGCTTGGCCTTGGCCTCTTCTATGCTACCCCTCTGTAACATACTATCACATTCAAAGTAGAGGCTGCAGGAACCCGCGTATGGCAAATCGTCGCGCTCTACGATATTTCGGAGCTCATCCGGGATAATGATTATTGCTATATGGTTTTCCTGGGCCCACATATCCTCAAACTTTGACTCGGGAATTGCTCCATAGGTGTCGGGCTCCGGCACATACGTTAGTATCCTGCGGTCTGCGCTACTAAAACCCGAAATAACGTTGGCATGCTGGGCAGTATCCTGTATCCCTGGAAGGATAGCGATGGGAGGGATGCGCTGGTCTATCCGCTTTTTAAGGTTGGTCATGGAGCTCTCATAGATGTACCACCTCAGTCCGAGCGACTTGAGGTATTTCAGTCCAGAAAAAATATCATTCCTCTGCTCAGCCGCGGCCGCTTCGCCTATCTGCAAATCATAGCCCCAGTAGCTCGCCAACACCGTCAACACCAATGGCATCGGATCGCTTTCACTGGAGCTCACGATTGGTAACGAAAGAGTTTCACTTTGATGCGGCAATCCATGGGAAGAAATTCAACATCAAAATAAAATGCTTGTCATGCTGAGCCGCATTTCAGGCGATGAAAAGTCACTTACTTTTTCAAAAAATGGTTCGAATGCGGTCTGTGCCGCGAAGATCAGTCTCCAAGTGGGCACGGCCACTTTAGCCTGGCGCGTCAAGGGCTAGAAAATTCCGCATAAGTGCTTCGCCAACTACACCACTTTTTTCGGGATGAAACTGTGTGCCCCACATTGCCATGCGCTCGTCACAGAATATTTCGTATGGTGTCTGGTTTGAATTGGCAACTTGCATGAACCCCTGAGGCAGACGGGCCACACGAAATGCGTGGCTCTGGTATACACTGATGCTTTTTTCCATTCCGCGGGTTATAGGCGTGTCTGACGCGATGTTTATCTGCTCCAGCCCTCGAGACGGAGCGGGCATTCTAGTTACTGTCCCGCCCAAAGAGAGAGCAATAATTTCAGCACCGTAGCAGATTCCAAGGAGGCATTTCCGTCCCTCCTTGCACTGGCGGATGAAGCGGGAGTTGTGGGCATTAGTTTGAGCCGAACCAGACCTTCTCCCGGACAGGATAACTCGTTCGGCATACTCTATATGATTTGCTTGTACAAGATCGTACCGCATGCAATCTGCTTTTGCGCCAAGCTGATTCAGGAGCGACAATATATTCGGCGTAAAGGGAGAAAGATTGTCGACCACAAGGACGCCGCTACTCACCTGGCCAGAATCACCGTTACGTAATGGATTTCAGAAACGCCCTGGATCTCGGTTATCACTCCAAAATTTACGACCGTATCGCTGGTTTTCCACTCGTACACCCGTTTGGAGCCGAACTCTGATATGAAACTTGAGACCGTTGAGTTCAAATGTTCGAGTTCCTGCGTCGACCCGACATCAAGAGTGACGCGTGCCTCCTGGAACTGCGCAGGCGAAACGATTGCCGTAGGCTTGACCAACGTGACATTATCAGCCGCAAACAAATGTTCAACCAGCAGCAGCCGCGCTTGAACGGCCGACTCGTTGTTTGATGCGGGGATCGGCATGGAAGGCGTGGCGGCTGAACTGGGCGCTGACTTGTTCAAGAAATTCCGGAGCGCGTCGTCCAGAGTTTGGCCGATACCAACAATATTGGCAAACTGGGAAGTTGGAGCGCTTACAATGGCAACGCCTGCCAGCTGCTCTGCAGCCCCGGCTTGGCTGTCGCTTGTATATATGGGAAGGACATATGCGTAGAGGTTTTCCGACTTATACAGGGTGGCGTCGCCTACTTTTGGAGAGCCGGGAAGCTGGGACTTGAAGAGCTGGAAGTCCTTATCCTTGCCGAGCATCTGGCGTGCAGAATCCGGACTTATCAACGTCGAGTTGGATAAAGACGTGCTATTTGAATCGGAATAGAAGGTGAGGGTACCGAGACTGCTCAAATCACTAGAAACAGTGGCATATCCAACCACTCCCGAAGTGGGGGCGCTGCGTGATTGAACTAATTGTACCCCGACATATTTCGTTGAGTTTTGGCCGCCTGACAAGTCCATATAGTAATAAGAAGGCTGTTCGATACCGCCTGTTTCTTTCGGAATATCGTAGAATTGCTTTGAATCGACAAAGTCCTGTGGGTTGGTAACATGGAAAGTGTCGAACTTGCCCATTCGCCAGATAAACATCTCGGGAGGATACCGCAATTGCTTAGAAAGCCAGGCCGGCATTGATTGCTCGACGATTCCCGTGTCCTTATAGGTCTCGTAGAAAACATTAGAGTATTCGTCATTACCGGTTACGTATATCTTGATGCTGCCGCTATAAGCGTCGATTACTCCATATCCTATCAGACGGAGAGCAAAGCTTGATGCCCACGGGACGCGCGAGGTGTCGATGGGCATTATTAACGGCACAAGCCAATAGCTTTTAGAACCGTCTGTTACCGGGGTTACATCGATTTTCCTGAACTGGCTGCTGAGCGTGTCACCTATCTGGAACTCATAGATAAAGTAAGGAAACAATGTATCCATTCGTTGAAAGATATCCTTGTACCGAGTTATGTGGACGGTCTGTCCGGGGTAAGATAGAAGGAAATTGGGATCAAAGATCCATGTGAGGGGAGGAGACAGGTCTACCCCGCCGTTTGGATTGTACTGCACGCTGTCAGCTGCTGGTCCAGCGGACTGCGCAATCGGATATGCGGACCATGCTCTGCTAAAGATTCCGGAGTCCCCGCTCGGACCAAAGTAGACTTCCTTCTGCGGTGAAAGCTGCTCGGGACTTTCAGATCCTGTTCCGTTTGCCAAAGTGGCGCTGATTATGGGGATGCCTGCGTCGGAATGAGTGAGAGCTATATGATCGCTATACCACTTGTTTGGAAGATTGCTTTCCGAGGGTCTGACAGGCGTCGTGACCCCTGCCCAGAAGAGCGAGTTATTATTCCTTATAAGTTCGGAATCAATTACGGCTAGGTCTGCTCTCTGGCTCAGCGGTTCCTTCAATCGAGATAACGCCGCTTCCTTGTCCCAGAGAATTACCTTGCCCACTGTTGAAGCGAGGCTTCCGTTTGCTGCGGTTAGCATCGGATATGATGGCTGCGTGACGTTAGGATGAATTGACACCTGGTTAACGCCGTCCAGCTCTGCAAGGTACCTGTTAACGGAGATTTGTTGTGCTGCGTAAGGAACCCGTAGTGTTGAACTGTTTGCCCCCAGAAAAGAATCATTGACCACGACAATTATTCCCGCAACTGCAGTAATCGCTACCGCCGTTACAAATCTGGCGTACAGTTGGCGCCTGTCCGGATAAATAATTACGCGTGACCTTCTGGTGTCCAAAAGTCCAAAGGAGATAAATGCAATGCCTAACGCCAAGAATGCTGTAATGACGAAACGGGAGCTGGCGTCGAGATTGGTAGAGAATACAAGATTGAACATAATCCATAGAAAGGTAACTCCCGCAATCAGTTCTATTTTGGAGATATAGCCCAGGTACCTCGGCTTTCCCTGCGATGAGTCCACCAGGTATCGAGTGAACAAGTCAAGCGCCCCTCCGAGGCCCAGGTAGATCAACAGTCGAACTCCGAGTGCCGAGAAGACCAGCGGCAGGATCATGGTCAGCGGAAGCATCGCAGGGACGACCAGTGATCTACCAAGGTCAGATCCGTCCTGCACATCTGCAAATGGAAGGGAAAAAATCGGAACAAGGGCGTCTAGGTGTAACTCAGCTCCCTGAGAGGCGGCCTGGATAACCATTCCAAAGGCCGCATTTGCAAAGAGCGGTGCGAGCAGAATTATCTTTGTGACCTGCCACACCGCAAAACCCATTGGAGACATGGTGTACTCCGAGTACGTTCCCCTCCTCGTCTTTTCGAAATCGTTCCTCTTTAGGAAAGAAACTGCTACAAACAGGACGTACCATGTTATGGAGCGTCGATTACGCACGTCTAGCCGTACCAGCGCAATGGCCGCAAGGATGAGGCCGGAAATCAGCAAGAAGAAGAGGGGTTTTAGAAATAGAGCCCCAAATTCCTGAATATTCATGGCGAGATTTAGTGCTTGGGCGCTGACTGTGGCAAATATCAGAGAGCATATAGCAAGAATAGCAGCTATTCTGATTAGTCTGCCAAAACCGATCCGGTGTGACCGGTCCTCGCTATAGTTATCCCACAAATAATTGTCATGATCTTAAACTCCCTTTATTTCTTTCAGATGTCATCAGTGCCGGGCACATGAGCGCCTTGTTGAAGGAAAAAAAGTAGGCGCCTTCGCCTACTTCTTTACGGATTTCTTCTTTTTTGACGCGGCCATTTCTTCAAAGACTTCTACACCGTGGGGAAAACAAATACGAATATCACAAATGATTGACAAGGTGGTGGAATTTTGCATAGGAAAGCGAAGTTGAATAATCGTTGACTGGTACTAACATTGTGATTTATCATGTGCTGTTGCACAGTTTTACTTTCTAGGCTTCCAGCGTTGCAAGACCCTTGCAAATCAGGTAACATGCAGCGAACGCCGGGACCTCGGCCTTTTCTTTGCCGAGCTTGAAAGACATCCCCTTCAGCTTGAGTTTTACCGGTGCCCTTACCTGGATCCCTATTTTCGCGTCGCCTATTACGCAGGCCTTGGTGAAGGGATCAAAATCGGATAAATTGTCGCATCGAACCTTCGCTAGGCTGCTTTTGCTGTTAATGGATCCTGGCAGGCGAAAGATCCTATGAATGTCGGATGTCACTTGAGGGTCAATAATGGCTCTCTGTTTGTTGGCAGCTTCCTCAACACGGGTCTTCAGTCCTTCGTAACCCCCAAGATCCGTTATCCTGTGGGTGGTCTCCTTTGAGGATGCTTTGACGACTTTGAGCAACGCGTTAATACGCGCGGCCCAGCCGTATTGCATTTCGGGGGCAGATTGCCTGACTATGAAGCCTCTCTCGTCCCTCTTGGACTTTCTGACGCCCAGCACTTCGGGCATTAATCCGGTAGCCGAGATGTAGCCTGCAATTTCCATCCTTGCACGTGAGTCCAGGGTTTCAAAGTCCTGGCCTCCAGAAAGATGAACGTGGAAGCCATTGTTTCCTGAAAAGTAAACTGCAATATCATCTTCCGAGAAGCCAAATTCGCCGGTTAGAAAGTCTGTCAGTCTCCTAACGTGCGCTAGTGAGCCTCCGATGCATTTCGAGCAGGGAATCGACACTTTTTCTATACGACCCCCCGAACAGCTGACGCATGCTTGATCTGCTTTTTCCCCCGAAGGCGTCTCTTGAAATGTATCGCAGGCGGTGCAGTGGGTATAGGTATGGCTTTCCACACAGGGAAGATTCAGGTCTTTTCCGTCAATATCGAAAATTAGCGATGCCGAAATCCAGCCCTTTTGATCCATCGGTTGAGTCGGATGCAGGTAGCAAGAGTTAGAACAATAGATGTCCGAAGGAACCTCTCTTACAAGATACGCCTGCAGCTCACCCGCACTCCCAAAGGAAAGATGCCGCTTCATGCCGGGGCTTCCAAAGCCCGTAAAACCGAATTCCCTCTGTTGGAGCATTGACGGCAGTTCAAACTTACTAAATCCGCGGAAATAATACTCTCGGAATGCCGACCTGAGGAACTGCAAAATGTCCCGCGACTTATCTTGAGTCATGATTTTCTCCGTCCAAATTGGACCGGATTGATTATGCCGTCGCATGCAGGAATCGCAAAACACAGTGCTTCAATACGCAGCTTGTCGCACGACGGCACCGAGTACTTGGTACCGCTCCCCCTGGCTCCCGCAAGATGCTCGACCTGATAGCGGGTAATCTTTTCGTTGAAATCAGGAGCGTTTTGAAAAAGCTGCACTATCTCGTCCGTACCTCTTCCAATTGCCAGCATGTACGTGGCAAGCATCACTCGGGCCGCGTGCGATAGGTTTTCGCCTCTTCCCAGCGTCTCTACCGCGTGTTTTATGCAGGGAGGATAATCTACGACGGGGGATAACTTGTACTCGAAGCGAGGGGCAAAACGCTGGCGAAGCTCCGATGCCACTTGGCGAACATGGTCTGAGACTCCGCTGACATCCATTGCCCTTATGCGGTCGGCAATCAGCCCTATGAGCTCGGTTCGAATTATTCTGACAGCATCCTCGGCATCCAAAAGGACCATTCCCTTGGAGACGGGCCTGTTCACCAGTTTCCATTCGGGTTCGTGAAAGTGCGATGCGCGGCCAAGGTATGCGGGGATGGAAACAGCAAACAACTTCAGAGACGGCTCGAATGAAATTTTCAGATGAAACAAGTCTTCGAAAATCTTTGAAAGCAATGCCAACCTCAGGTCTTTATCGCTTTTCTTGATATCGGATACAAGAAATTCTTCGGCACGCCTTGCCTCTGCCAGCGCATACTTTTTCATCAGCGAGTCAATGCCTATCGCTCTGACAAGTATCAGCGAAATAAGAAACGAGGTAATTTCGACTTCATGCCTGTCCAGCTCTCTGAAAACTTCGCCGTCAGCCGCAGCCTCTATCCTTTTAACAGCTCTTGGCAAGATCTGTGAAATTTCAGGCCTATCGAGTTCTTCCCAGTTGAAGCCCGACTCCCGAATATAGGATCCTGCCTCGTCAATAAATGGGTATTTTGCAAGGTCTCCTGTACCCAGGCGCAACTGCGGCCGGCGTGACATGCCCAATTCTGACGCGCACGACTGCAATAAAACGCAATCGAAAGGATTTAAGAATTGCCCGAATAAGGCATCTCGATTGGGGAACCTGACAAAACTGGGCGTTCATGTCTCGGCCGCAGGTGGAATTTACAATTCGGTGGAAAAAGCAAAATCCTTAGGTTGTACTGCTTTTCAAATATTTACTAGAAGTCCGCGCGGCTGGCAGGCAAAAGACCTGGCACGCGCCGATATCGACCAGTTCAAATCGAGCCTCTCTGCCAGCGGGATCAGACGAGATGCGGTGGTCATACACATGCCGTATCTTCCGAACCTCTCGGCCCCCAGGGGGGACATTTATGAGAAGTCGGCATTGTCTCTGAAGCAGGAAGCGCAGCGGGCAAGCGAACTGGGGATTCCAAATCTAGTCATACATCTTGGCAGCCACATGGGCGCTGGAGAAAAGCAGGGAGTGAGCCAGTTGGTCGATGCCCTAAAGTCCGCAGCTGATTTTGTCTCTTCTAGGAGCGACCTTATATTCGTTTTAGAAAACGGTGCCGGACAGAAGAACAGGTTAGGATCGAGTTTTGAGGAACTGCGGTCGCTTCTGGACGCCCTTGGCGAACCGGGAAGGTTTGGCGTTTGCCTTGATACGTGCCATGCTTTCGCGGCCGGCTATGACCTCCGAACCCAAGAATCCGTCGAAAGAGTGATGGAGGAGTTCGACAGGACGGTTGGTCTTGACGCGATAAGGGTAATCCATCTTAACGACTCCAAGGGTGGCCTGGGTTCAAAACTCGATCGCCACGAGGATATCGGAAAAGGCAATATTGGATCCGAGGGGCTGGCAGCCTTTCTCGGCCACAAGGTCTGCGGATCCATACCAGTCATACTCGAGACTCCAAAACAAAATGAAGCAGATGATCGCCGAAATCTTACTGCAGTACTGAGACTAGCCGAATCATAGACCAAAATACGATTAGCAGATCTGCCGCCCCTTACTTTGGCGCAAGTTTATGCGAAATTATTGCCGCTGATGAGGGGTTGTATGTTATTGTGACGTTATCGCCCACGGAATACGTGCAGCCCTGAATCTGTCGTGGCCGCTCGTCCGACGGGGTTACGAGACATGTCTGGTCCGACTTCGAGGAAACTACGACTACTTCGCTCTTGGCCGACTGGAACAAGTCCTTGATTGGAAAGCCTTGGATAAATTGGATAAAGAAAATTGCTGCTGCAAACATCAGGCCAAACATGATCGCTAGTTTTCTCGTCGATATGCGCTCAAAACCGGACGAATCCGCGTCGTATGACATACGCCGGACAATCTAGGCTCTTCAGACTTGTAAAAACCTATTCACCGCTTTTCCTGCGATCGATTACAATGAACAATGCTATTCAACTGAGTGAATTTATAAGGTGATTGATTCTGCTAGTCTACGGGTAGCTATGGACCAGCAAGACGACAAACTTGTTCGTATCCAATCCTTGGTATTGGAGCAGCAACAGAATTCTTGCTCCAATTGCGGGATCGATTTTTCTAGCGACGATGTACCCCGGTTCCGCTACGTTCTCCCTCCTGACCAAGGTGGCGAAGTATCGGAGGACAACGTGGAAGCAGTCTGCTCAACTTGTTTTGAGGAGTCCGCAAGCGAACCACTGTAACGTGCCATCAGGATTTAACATTGGTTTTCAGAGCTATCTCCCGCCGGGCAATGCGAGCAGGGCTCTTCCCAAAATTGAAGAAAACAAGTTATAAGTAGGTGGAAGAAAAGTCCCCTTACACTTTATGGTTTTTGGAAGAGACGTTCGGCTCAGCAGGATTACTAGAAATGGCAAGATGTTATGCATTCCGATGGATCATGGCATAAGCAACGGCCCAATACGTGGAATCGAGGATGTTCATTCCATGATCGAACAATGTGTTCCTGCTGGCCTTACATCGATCCTCGTCAACAAGGGGATACTGAAGTCAATGCCAAGAGTTCCAGAAACCGGGCTCATTGTCCATTTCTCTGGGAGCACCTCATTGGGACCCGCGCCGAACAGGAAAGTTCTGATGGGCTCAGTCGAAGAGGCGATCAGGCTTGGCGCAGACGCCGTTTCGCTTCACATCAACATCGGTGCTAAGGAAGAGCCTGAAATGCTACAAAAGCTCGGCATGGTAGCTGACAAGTGTGATGAGTGGAGCGTACCGCTGGTTGCGATGATGTATCCTCGCGGTGAGAACATCAAGAACCCTCATGATCCAGAGATCGTAGCCCACACCGCCCGAATTGGGGCAGAATCCGGTGCAGATATCGTGAAGACCGTGTATACCGGCGACATAGAGTCATTTAAGAAGGTCATAAAGGGATGCCCTGTGCCTATCGTCATTGCGGGCGGTCCAAAAGCATCCACGGACAAGGAAATTCTGGAAATGTGCTTTGGAGCAATGTCGGCAGGGGCAAAGGGAGTTACTTTTGGCCGGAACATATTCCAGCATAAAAGACCACCCGCTATGGTCCGGGCGCTGTACCGAGTGATAATTGAGGGCAAGTCGGTAAGAGAAGGTATGAAGGAACTTGACTGATATCAGAAATCGTGAGCTAATCATACGACCAACGGTCTCAAAAGCAAGCCTGCCAAAATTTCTGGAAAGCATCAAGGCAAGGGGCATTGAGACTGTTCAGGCGGAGCCGAAGGTAGCATCCGCTGCAGGCCTCAAGAGCGTTTATGAGTCAAACGATGCGGACCTCATAATATGCAAGTCTGTCGACCAGGTCAAGCAGGCTCGGACACAGACAAAGATTCTGGGATACCTCAAAAAGGTGCTCAGCAACTCCGATATTGACGAGATTGACATGGCCGCATCGGCGGGGGCCCAGTTTATCATTGTTGACGCATCAGATTGGAAGATAATCCCGCTCGAAAACATTATCGCAAAACTTCACCGCTCCAAGACCAAAGTCTACACAACTGCCAGGAGTGCTACCGAAGTGGCAACAATGTTTGCCGTCCTTGAACTGGGCGTGGACGGCGTAATACTTGCGACCGATAGCGAAGACGAAATCGAGCGCGCACAGCAACAGATGACCAATGTCATCTTTCCTATCAAGCCTGCCAAGATAGTAGAGATCAAGGATGTTGGAACCGGCGAACGAGTCTGTGTTGACACTGCGTCCATGATGTCGATGGGCGAAGGTATGCTTGTCGGCAGCAAATCGAATTTCATGCTCCTTGTTCATAATGAGTCGGTAGGTTCTTCTTTTACTTCCCCTCGTCCTTTTCGTGTCAACGCCGGAGCGGTATACTGCTACACTATCACACCCGACGGCAAGACTCATTATCTTTCCGAGATCGAGTCTGGAAGCGAGGTGTGGATCGTAAATGCAGCTGGAGTTAGCCGAAAAGCAGTAGTAGGCAGGTCGAAAATAGAAACACGGCCATTGCGCCTTATAAGGGCGGAGATTGACGGCCAGTCAGGCACCGTGATTCTTCAGAATGCAGAGACTATCAGGCTCATGACAAAGGATGGCAAATTGCTCTCCGTCACGGAGCTAAAAGTGGGCGACACCGTGCTTGGCTATTCAAAGCCGGCTACCGGAAGGCACTTTGGCATGGAAGTCGACGAGTACATCGTCGAGAAATGAGTGTTCCACTCTACTCCGACGACCGGATTTGCATTCTCGCTAGTAGCCTCCTCTGGCAATGTTGGCATTTCTTATCTTGCGGTAATTGATTTTGCCGAGGAATAATTCAGAGAACCCAGAAGAAGGATCCTTTGGGATCGTGCTGTCGGCCTCGTATATCTCGAGCCTGATTTTCGCCCCTGACTCTCGGCACTTGTAGCATAATGTAAACTCCTCCGAGTCTGCATCAAGGGCGCTTCCACAAAGAGGGCATCTCCTCTGCGCTACCATCTCAACTTCACTTCCGTCTGAGCGAACCAGCTTAAAACAAGCGGCATGTAATATTAGCGTCATACGCGCTGTACTTTGAGGCTGTCACATAGCGCTTTTTTGCAGCGCAGCAGCTTATGCTAAGAGACGAGTTTAGCTGGTTCCTGACCCAGGAATGTAGTCCTCCTGAGGGTAACTTTCTCTTGGCAAAACCGCCGCTGCCAAAAGAAAAACACCCCCGGAGAAAGTATATGATTGTCCAGGGGGCTGCAACGTTTTTGCGACTATTAGGCAACTTAGGCTGCATATCGAAGAGGTCCATGAGCAGGATTCTTCGAAGGATGCTTCTGCTTGAAAAAAGCGGCCACTGCGCCCTCAACTGACTGCGAGACACCAGTCATTCTGGCAGGGGTTCGAAATGGAGTTCTGTCGAGAACGTGGGGTTTACCACCAAGGGCACTCTGCAGGTTAGAAGTCGCCAAGCTCTTGCGTGTAACAGCGCGACCATGTTCACTTGCGGCGGTAATGAAGAATGACTGACCCTGTGTCCAGCGGCAGCGCCTGTATGAGCTCGAGCTCGGTTCTGGCGACTCCAGCGCCAAACAGCCGTTTTCCATTGCCAAGCAGGTTAGACGTCACCATCAGATAATACTCATCAACCAAACCTTGGCGCATGAAACTTTTAGCCAGGCCCGCACCGCCGAAACTGTAAATCTCACCCTGTGTGACCGACTGCTTGAGCCCGCCTACAACTGCAGCAAGGTCGCCAGTGGCGACCTTGGCGTTCCATCCCAGGTCACCGGACATTGACCGGGAAACCACCGTCTTTGGCAGCCGATTCATTGCCTCAGTCTCTGGCCGGCCTGCTGCCGCCGATGATGTCCAATATGCCTTGTTAAACTCGAAGTTTATCCTGCCGTAGATCAGGTGACCAGCGTTCTTCAGATTATGGTCGATCCAAGCCCTAACCACCTCCGCCGACAACGGCGGCGGCACGAACTCGCCGTTCGGGCCCGTGGTATAACCATCGAGACTGATGAACATCGCCAAAACAAGTTTAGCCATGATGTATTCTCATTGCCAAATTGATTGTATAGCGCAACCAATTGCTGCTCGTGACTGCATTATTTAAGAGTACATTTCCCGCCTTGATTCCAATAGAATAACCGAATACAAGAATTTCATGCGAAGCCTTGCGAATGCACCGCACAGAACGAAATTACGCTCGGAATCACCAGTGTCCTGTGAACTGGTAACTCCCGAATGCAGCGCCCGAACACCCTAATGTATCCATTGCATTTCACCCGGTTTTTCTGCGGTGTAACAGAACTTAACGTTTGTTTGACAAGCAGCTTTGCTCTATATCGGCCGTCATTTCGGCTCCGATGGGGCCTCATGCTGGAACCAAAGGCGCGTCGCAACCAATATTTGCTAAAATCTATTTCCATGGGTTGTATATTACTTTAGAGTCACCAGAATATGGAGACGACCTACGACCATTCGCAAGAATACCATGCTAGCGCGGGAACAGGCAGTGAACCAATTGATTGTCGGAAATTGCAATGAAGTGCTGGGCCAACTTGAAGAAAACTCGGTTCAGCTCACAATTACCTCGCCTCCTTACCGGAACGCGATTGATTACCAATTGCATGCTTCCGGAAGCGGCGGATATTATCGGGGCAAATTGAAACTTGAGACCAATGATTATCTGGAAAATATGACAGAAATTTTTGGGGATTCGATTTACCGTGTCACGAAGCCAGGAGGCTACTGCTGCATAGTTATCGCCAATGAGGTTGTCAATGGGACCATCTTGCCCTTGCCTCACATGCTGCTATCCCGGCTGGTAGAGCCTTTCGGTAAATGGCAGCTCCATGAGGAGATTATTTGGCACAAGGTGACCGGCGGAACGAACAGGTATGGATCTTTTGTCATAAACCCATACCCAAAATATTACCGCGCAAACATTATGCATGAATTCATTTTAATCCTCAGAAAAGGGGAGGCGAGCACAGGGCGAACCCTTAGACAGGACGCACTTCCCGCTACCCATGAAGAGTGGACAAAAGAGATTGCCAATTCCGTGTGGCATATCGCGCCAGTCCCGCCGGGTTTCATCAAGCACCCCTGTCCCTTCCCTGAGGAAATACCCTACCGCCTAATGACACTCTACTCCTATGAAGGGGACGTTGTCCTCGATCCGTTCAACGGCAGTGGGCAAACGACAAAGGTGGCCCACCACATGGGCAGGAATTACCTGGGTATTGATGTTGTTCCCGAGTATGTAGAGTTGGCAAGGTCAAGGACCATGACGGAGCCGCTTCATATCCGAGGCGAGGCGCTGATTGCAAACTGGAAGAAGATTCGCTCACACTTTCACAACGGCTAGTCAATATGGTGGACACTCCTCGTAAAGTCAAAGGCTCTTATGAACACGTACCTCGTAAGTCAGGAGGACCGGGCAGGACAGTCTATGAACGGGCGGGTATTCATGTGGGTCGAGTATTGCGCTCACGGAGCAGCCTCCCAAGAGCCTTCTGCCTGAGGGCTGCCTCGATATAGATTGAATCGCAAGAATCGCAGACAGAATAAATGGCTGCGCTGTCCATGCTCGGAGTGGTTACCTCATGCCATCGGAGCTTCGACGAGCTCTTTGAGCATATTATGCATGCCGCCTTTCCTTCTAGCAGGCTTCCTGCAGGGCCGGTGTACATGCCGTACACCTCATAACCATCGCCCTCAAATCTCTTCCAGCTTTTGTCAAACTCGGATATTAAATTCGGACCGAACCCAAGTGAACTGAGACGGGCAACATGGTCATTTAGAGAGTCCAACCACGATCGGCTCTCATAAGGGCACTAATAACGATTCTGCAGGCAAGAAAACCATGCTACATACGTTTCCTTAAATTTCGGAATCGCAAATCAAGCAATGCCGTTGGAATGAAGCGGACCTACATGATCGCGCTAATAACGGTGGCAATCCTCGGTTCGACATTGATTATCCCCACCTTTGTAATCCCCGTGTCCTTGAAATTAGAAAAACTCGGGGCATGTTCGGGTTTTGGCTGTGCAGAAGATTCTTTTAAAAAGTGCGAGGATACCTGGTCAAAGAATTCCACGACGGCCTTTGATTTTGTGTCAAACGGACTTGGGGGACTGACGTGCATGTGGGGTCAATCCCGTCAATAGTGAGCGGCAAGAAGACTTGTCACATTTAATTATCCCGCATACAGCACGGTAGAGTAAATGTCTGCAGCAAGCAGCGGGTCGAAATCGCCACGCCAGTTTAAGTGCAGCACCTGTGGTAGAGTATTTAATTCTGCAGAGCAGCTCGAGTCCCACAAAAGGATGGACCATGGCTCCGCGAGTTCGCCGCCAGCGGGCGTCGGTTAGGATGAACTTGGCCTTCGTTGTGAATTGTATTTTGGTGCCATCGTAGCTTGTTTAAATTTGGAATCTGCGCTTCACTCGCTCCACAAACAATTGAGCAGCTCGAACGAGACAGTGCTCTGGCGCTTAGAACAGGTGCTGATTTTATTGAGATTCGGTTTGATTATCTGGACAGGGCGGAATTTGAGGCCTCCTTGAAACTGACGGAGTCATTCAAGTCAAGGTCTGTTTTTACCTTGAGGTCAAAAGCGCAGGGCGGGAGGTTCGAAGGGGACGAGGAAGAGCGCATTTCAATGCTTCAGGCAATGGCAGGCGTAAAGCCAATGCTGCTTGACATCGAACTTGATGCCCTGGAATCAAGCGATATTCTTGCTGACCTGGCGGAAAAATCTAACACCAGGATACTGGTTTCGTGGCATGATTTTGAAAAAACTCCAGCGGCCGAATCGCTCTTTAACGTGCTGACGAGGATGCGCGTCTTTGGCAACCATGTAAAGATAGTGACGATGGCGCAGAGCACCGAAGACTCGCTAAGTCTGCTTAGGCTGTATGACGTCGCTTCCGGACTATACCCAATATTCTTTGCCATGGGAGTACACGGCGTTTTGTCAAGAGTCCTGTGCACAATCATAGGATATGCGCCCTTCACCTATGCAAGCCTTGGTGATGCTGTTGCCCCCGGCCAGCTAACCGTGAAGCAAATGCGCGAGATTTACCTGAAAATAGAGAATGGAATGGCTAGACTTACGTAGATAAATTATATTGGCGGTATTCCGTGTCCCAACAGGCGGAGACAGCACGACATCAAAGTCAACTACTATCGCCAAGACATACTGCATTATTGGTGATCCAATAGATCACTCTCTGTCGCCAGGAATGCAAAACGCTGCATTTGCAGCACTTAACCTCAACTGCGTTTATATCGCATTTCGAGTCCCTGCGACAGAGCTAGCAGAATCTGTAGCGTCACTGCGTGCCTCCGGCATTGCGGGATTCAATATTACAATACCTCACAAGGTCGCGGTGGTAAAGTATCTCGATGCGCTTGACGACAGCGCGAAAAGCGCGGGCGCTGTTAATACTGTCAAGAGCAATTCAGGAGCATTTACCGGATACAATACTGACATTGACGGGTTTATCAAACCACTGCATGCCCGCCAGGTTGACTTTTCGGGCATGCGGATACTTCTTCTCGGGGCAGGGGGCGCAGCTAGGGCTGTAGTGGCTTCGTTGTCAAGGGAACAAAAAATAGCAGAACTCGCCATCGCGAACAGAGATCCGGACAAGGCTGAAAAGCTTGCCGAGTTTGGATCAAATTCTGGATTGCGCACGACAACATTGTCACTGCAGCAGGCCGGCCTGATGGCGCGAAATTCTGACCTCATAGTAAATGCAACAAGTATCGGCCTGAAAAACGAAAAAAGTTTGATAGAAGCACAGGATATCAGGAAGGGCTCAATAGTTTACGATATCGTTTATCGACCTGTTACCACGTCGCTGCTAGAAAACGCAAAAAAGGCGCAGGCCATAGTGGTGTATGGCTACGAGATGCTTATAGAGCAGGGTGCTCTGGCGTTTGAAATCTGGACGGGTCTTACCGCGCCAAGAAGCGTAATGAAGAAGAACCTGCTAGGCATTTTTGGGGAACCTGCATGAACAGAATCTCGGCGCAGGCGACGATGCACGGCGCCGTTTCCATCGTAAATGCCATTGGGGCAGGAAAAGGTTCGGCTCTTGGGATTTCTCTGCAAACTGTTGCAGAGGTCGCGGTGGAATTCGGAAAGGGACACTCGATTCGATTCCTTTCCGGAAAAACTAGCGATTTGCTCATAAATGCAATTGTGCGAAAGATCCTGCCACCTAGGCTGTTGAACGAAGGGGCAGTCACGGTGAGGGTGACATCTGAGATCCCAATAGGTTTTGGTCTCAAAAGTTCAAGCGCTGTGTCCAATGCGGTTGCACTTGCCTGTAGCAGACTTGCAAGCGATCAAACTGACGATTCTGCCGTTCTTGACGCAGCTGTGAGTGCCTCGCTTGAGGCCAAAGTCTCGATTACGGGCGCATACGATGACGCCTGTGCATGCTATTATGGAGGCATTGTCACGACCGATAATAGCAAGAGGGAGCTAATTCACCATTCTGACGGCCCGGACGATCTGTATGCGGTTATCCTGCTGCCCCGCAAAGCCAGCCGGGGCGAAGTTGCTAAACTGAAGGTTTTTTCAGATTTGTTTGAAGTTGCATCCGATCTTGCCATTGGAGGGGAATACTGGAAGGCGATGAGGCTGAACGGTACCCTCGTATCCGCAGCTCTGTCTACGGACTATTCTCCGACACTCAGGGCCCTTGAAGCGGGCGCACTTTCGGCCTCCGTCTCGGGCAACGGGCCCTCAACCGCGGCTATCGTCGATGCACAGACTCTGCCCGCGGTTAAGGCCGCCCTCTCGGAATTTGACGGCAGGGTTATCACCTCCAAAGTTAATAACCAGAAGGCGTCGGTTGAGCTGGTAGACAATGGTTAGCGTCCAGGTCTCGAGATCAAGCCTGAAAGGAAGCGTCAGGTGCCCTTCCAGCAAAAGCTACAGCCACAGGGCGATCGCCGTTGCCTCGCTTTGCCCCGGGAAATCGACCATACAAAATGCATTGCTTGCGCGAGACACGCTCGCAACGCTTGCGGGCTGCCGTTCATTTGGCGCTAGCATAACCCATAGTGATACGACTGTTACCGTGCAAGGTCATGAACGCCTCGACCTTCCTGAGAATGTGATTAATGCCGAAAATTCGGGGACCACGATTCGAATCCTTGCCGCAATGTCAGGATTGGCCTTGCCCGCTGGATATACCGTTCTCACAGGCGATGAAAGTCTGAGAAAAAGGCCGATGCTTCCGATTCTTCAGGCCCTAAATGAGCTTGGAGTGGAAGCATTTTCAACAAAGATGAATGGGCGACCGCCGTTGGTAATCAAGGGAGGCGGAATAAGAGGCGGCCATGCCGTAATTGATGGGAGCATATCCAGCCAGTTCATATCCGGGCTTTTAATCGCAGGCATCTACGCGGAACGGGAAATCGCTCTGGACATTGCGGGGAATTTAGTGTCGAGGCCCTATGTCCTGGCCACGATCGCCACTATGAAACGGTTCGGAGTAAGTATTGATGCAAGTGACGACCTGCTCCACTATAAGATAAAAAGCGGCAGATACAAGCCGACCTCGTTTGAAGTCCCGAGCGACTTTTCAACCGCAGCACTCCTTTTGGCCGCAGGCGCATTGGTTAGCGAAAGCCTCGTCATAGAGGGGCTTAATTTTGAACTGCCGCAAGGCGATGCGGCCATAATTGACATTCTTCAGAAGATGGGTTCGAATCTGAGAGTTGACAGGGCCAAAGGCAGAGTGTCTATTGAAAAGTCTGAGAAACTCGAAGGAGGGGAGTTTGACCTCGGCGATACCCCCGACCTTTTACCGGTGGTTTCAGTTCTCGCTCTAAAGTCAAGGTCTCCAGTGGCGATAAGAGGAGTTGCCCATGCTCGCGTGAAGGAGACTGACCGGGTCGCAAACATAGCGTTGGAACTTGCCAAACTCGGAGCGGATGTTTCGGAATACCCCGACGGGCTCTCCATCAAGGCACCCCCGACGCTCAGAAATGCCTCTCTAGAAGCTTATAACGATCACCGACTATTCATGGCGTTTACGATTGCTTCCATGCTCACCGACAAGTCGGTCGTGGCCGGCGCCGAATCCGTAGACGTGTCGTATCCAAACTTTATTTCCGACATGCATGAGCTTGGAGCAAATATCTCGCCCATGCCCGACCGAGAATAGCTTTTTGGGTAACACCCAAAGAGCCAAATACAGTTCAGGAGGACGGACAGAAGGAAGTCATGGTAACAGGGAGCATCATCGGCGAACGCTTTGTGACGCTCAGCTTTGGGGAGTCCCATGGCCGATGTGTCGGTGCAGTGGTTGATGGATGTCCCGCCGGCCTTCAGCTCTCCGCGAATGACATTCAAACTAACCTTGACCTGCGAAAGCCCGGGCAATCGGTTATTACAACCCAAAGAAAAGAAGAGGACCGAGTCGAAATACTTTCAGGGGTTTTTAAAGACCGAACCACTGGCGCTCCGATCTGCATGGTTATCTGGAACAAAGACGCCGATTCCCGTTCATACGAGCTCATTCGCGACACTCCTAGACCTGGACATGCCGACTATCCTGCTGAGGTCAAGTTTGGAGGTTTTGCCGATTATCGCGGTTCAGGCAGGTTCTCCGGAAGGCTTACTGCGACAATTGTGATGGGTGGTTCTATCGCAGCAAAACTTCTCAAAGACTCGCTTGGCATTCAGACTTTCGCATACACGACACAGATCGGAAAAATAAGAGCTGACAATATCACTGAAAACGGAATAGCGTCAAGATACTCAAACGAGGTAAGGTGTGCCGATCCTGAGGCGGCCGAGAAGATGAGGTCTGCTATACTTGAAGCGCGGCAAGAAGGGGATTCCCTTGGCGGCGTGATCGAATGCACAAGTACTGGTCTCCCGGTGGGTCTGGGTGAGCCTATCTTTTCCTCGCTTGAGGCCGACTTGAGCAAGGCATTGTTTGGCATTCCCGCTGTAAAAGCCGTGGAATTTGGCACTGGATTTGATGGTTCGGCCCGCAAGGGTTCCGAAAACAATGACACTTACTATATGCAAAAAGGCAGGGTTCTGACCCAAACTAACCACTCAGGAGGCATCCTGGGAGGGCTGTCAAACGGGATGCCATTGGTTCTCAGGGTCGGTTTCAAGCCTGCAGCCTCAATCGCCAAGAGCCAGCGCACGCTCAACACTAAGACAATGGAGCAGACGGAACTTAGAGTGCCCGGCCGTCACGATCCGTGCGTGGTTCCTCGTGCGCCTCCGGTGGTCGAGGCCGCAGTCTCCATGGTTCTCGCCGACCACGCACTCAGAGGAGGTTTCATCCCTCCAGTCCTAAAGTGAGAAATTATGAAGGTGTCGGTGTAGTCAGAGTGGCGAACCAGGAAAAAGAGGACGAACTCGAGCAATTGCGCCTGGAGATGAAAAGGGTTACCGAGGAAATACTCCACAAAGTCTCCCGGCGGATGAAGATAGCCGCGGAAATAGGAGCCGTCAAGGCGAAGCGGGGACTTGAAATCAAGGACGAGAAAGCGGAGGGCGAGATGAGGCAAGTTGTCAACAAGGTGGCCGACGAAATCGGCCTGGAGAGGACCTTTGCAAGCCGACTGCTCAACATTTTATTGACAGAATCAGAAGCCGTCCAATTTTCAAACCGGGCCCAAAGGAACGCTCCTAAACAGACTCACCTTGGCGTCTTCGCCCGGGCTAAGGCATTGGAGGCTGATGGCAGGAAAATCATCCATTTGGAAGTCGGCGAGCCTGACTTTGCGGCACCGGCTTCTGTTGGAGTAGCCCTTGGGGATTCCTTCAATTCAAGGCAATATCATTACACAGACGTCCAAGGAATCCCTAAACTCCGACGCGCCCTGGCTGACAAAATAAAAAGGCAAGAAGACCAGCTCATAATTACGCCGGGTGGGAGGTTTGCAGTCTTTGCTGCAATTGCCGGGCTTCTTCGGGAAGGAGACGAACTCATAATTACCGAGCCTGCATGGCCGGCCTATCGCGAGTGCGCGGAATTTGTCGGAGCCACGGTAAGATCGGTCAGGTCAAGTCTCGAGGACTGCTGGGCGCCGGACCCCGAGAAGATCGTCCAGCTAGTAAATCCCGCGACTAGAATGATCGTATTGAATTACCCAAACAATCCTACTGGCAAGGTACTCGATTCGGGATTGATGGATCGGCTCGTGTCCTTGGCCAGAAAGCATGGCCTGTATCTATTGAGCGATGAGGTCTACTCGGAGTACTCCTTCCGCCCGTTTGTCAGCGCACTGGACTATGATTACGATCGCATAATTGCAGTGTCTTCTTTCTCGAAGACCTATGCCATGACAGGATTTAGAATCGGCTACGCCTGCTCAAGCAGAGACGTTATTGCAGCCATGAAAAAAGTCCAGGCAATAGGGATAACCAGCGTGGCTGAGCCCATTCAAATTGCCGCCGCGGCAGCACTAAAGGAGGACGTCTCGCAAAATGCCAAGATTATGAAGCAGAGGCTGGATTATGTCTGCGAGCGTCTGGAAGGAATGAGGCTGAAGTTTGCAAAGCCCGAAGGCGGGATGTATGTATATGCCAAGCTTCCAGCCGGCCTCCGCGATGCTGATTTTGTTGAAATGCTTCTTGAAAATGGAGTGGCAGTAGCCCCAGGAAGTGGGTTTGGAGACGCATATGGCAATTTTATACGCATTTCAGCTTGTGCACCAATCGACGCGCTCAAGGGCGGGATGGACAAGCTGAACGATGTGCTTGAAACGGCGCACAATTGAGACAATGATATGAGCATCACTACTCGGAAGGGACAAATTTCCAAGGTTGCAGTAATCGGCGCCGCAGGCAGGATGGGCAAGTGGTTTGTCAGGTACCACGCCAACAGGGCTGCGGTCGTAAGTGCATTTGACATCAGAACCCCCGGTGGCTTTGATGCTTTTTCTAATGTCAGAGTGGCAACGCAGCTTGACAGATGCATTGAGGATTCTGATGCGATTGTAATTTGCGCCCCGGTGACCGCTATGCCGGAACTAATTCGAGAATGCGCGATGCTCGCCAAGAAAGGCGCCGTGCTCGCCGAAATTTCATCCGTAAAAAGACAGTCACATCTGGCTTTGAAGAAAATAAGGGGCGACATTGTGCCCCTTTGCTTGCATCCCATGTTCGGTCCGGCTGCAGGTGAAGCGGACCTGAAATGGATTCTAGTCCCGGTCAGAAATGGGCAAACTGAGATCCAGGTGGCAAGGAGCCTTTATCCTTCAATGAATATCGCACAGGTAAATACTTGGAAGGATCACGACCGAGCGATGGGCATCATTCTCGGCCTGACATACGCTGTCAACCTAGCCTTTGCCGATACCATCTCGAAGAGCGATCTCGGCCTCTTAAAGAGCCTCTCTGGAACCACCTTTGCAGTTCAGTCCATGCTGGCCGAGAGCATCGTGGCCGAAGAACCCGGGTTAATCGGTGCAGTCGTATCCTCGAATCCCGAGACACTGAAATATGTGAAGCAATTCTCAATGGCATTTGATGAGCTAAAAAGACATGTCGGGGACAGCGACCAAATCGTGTCAAGAGCAACCGCTCTCAACAAGAGGTTGAGTGAGTCACACTCACTTGAAAAGTCCTATGAACTCCTCTACAAAGTGGTTTCATTGCTCAAGCAAGCGAAAAATTAGCCTTGCAATCTTATTCAAGACCGATGACAGTCCGCTTTATGTACCGGGATCCATGGCTGAAACCGCTAGATGGATACACCGTCGAGTCGCAAAATTGCCCTTACTGTTCGAGCCTGTTCAAGGGAACAGAATTTGTAACGACCTGCGAGTTCTGCTCGATTGGCTACCTTCACACGCCATGCGCCGATTCACACATTGCTGATTCTCACAAGAAGGAGCTTTCAGAAAAGTGGAAGGACCACAGGGATAGGGCTTTGCACGATTTTCAATGACCTCTGTGTGCCCTTTCCGCAACCAGGACAAGCCGGTTATCATATTCAAACGCCAGGCTTTGCTGTTTCAGGAGCAGCCTAATCTCGTTTGCATGCTTTTCCATAATGGCAACGTTAATTTTGTTTACATGAATCTCTACCCTGACGTACTTTACGGGCTCATACTTGCCCTCAAAGAAGCCGTCAAACTCGATCAGTGACATACCACTGTACTGCGTCGCCATTTGCCTTATCACTTCAAGGTAGCCTTCAACCCTCGGCAGGTAGAATTTGACAGAGTGTCTTAGGGTCTTGACTCTGTATCCGCTTGATCGTCTCATTGTGTCAACTTTGTTTGCGCATCGACATTTTTAATCGTTGGATGGAATCTGCTCCATGGATGCATGCCAAAGGCAAAAAACCTTCTCGTTTAATGCGGGTTCATTCGAGCTCGACGACGGCACCGAACAGTTCTTGCGAGAACAAGAGGCCATAAGTTCCGATTTTGGTTCAGTAATTTACGTGGACGCAGAGCGCGCAGCTGCACTTTTCACCAGTCTTGTTACCGGCAGAAAGGAAACCGTCTCCCTCCACCATGAGAACGAATCTGCCGTCCGGGAACTGGAATTGCGAATTGCCGCGCTAACGGGTGAAAAAGCCGAGCTCGGAAACGATATTGCAGCATCTGAAGAACGACTAAAGCTCGCCAACAAGGAACTTGCAGCTCTTTCAACCATTGTACAAGAAAATGCCAATTCAATCCAGGCACTCAAAGACGAGATTGCCGCGCTGAAATTGCAGTCTAAAAGGCCGACCGAGAGTGCCAGTCCCCCTGTCGCCTCGTCGCCGGCAGACTCTTCCGGAAGACTACGCTTAGAACTGCAGTCTCTGCGCGTGCAGCATGCTGAAGCTATTTCGGCGCTCAAAGTTCTGGAGGGGGAGAATAATGAGCTTTACAAGGAGCTTGAGATACTCAGAAAACAGAACGTGGTGCCCCAAAAGGGCATGGCCTCTGTGGAACAACGTTAGCTTTTAAGACTTATATATCGAATAAAAAAATGTTGGAATATGGTCCAGAAAATGACAGCTGTTTGGCTAATCATTCTCACCATAATGGTGTGCGCTGCTGTCCCGGGCGTGTTAATTTTGTTGACCACTACGCCCCCTGCGACGCCTGCCAAGCTAATAGATGGCTACCTTATGGCCAAGGTCATCGCGCACTCGTTTCTGAACTGAGTGAATCCTATATTCGCCGACCGACCTTGACATTTGCCTCGGCATACCGAGGAGGCCTCATGAAAGACTGATCGGGATTCAGGTAGAGACAAAAAAGGACGCTAAAGACATGGCAACAATCGCGAGATTTGTCGCAAAGTGTAATGCGTACGAGTAGTTGACCCCGCTTTTAAGAAAAATCCTCTGATACAGAAATCCAATCGGCAGCAGCACGAGAGCGACATGGACCGCTACTCCCATTGCGATATGAAGAAATGCCCAAGCAACAACAAGTTTCTTTGATTTACGGAAATAGAGTTCTTCGAAATAGTTTACGTGTATCAGCATGTAGACCAGAGGCGGAACAAAAGGAAGTATTCCCATGATGCCTGCATCCGCATAGGGACCAAGGGCGATATTCCAGCCGAGCCAAGACCATCCTAGAACAGGAAGGCTGGCCAAGTACTGGGCCCCAAAAAGTACGTAGAGCGCCAAACCACCCACCGTCAGAGGAAGAAACTTCAGTGATTTCAAGCCCGATTTCATATTCTGGAGCCGTATCTTGGTCTCCTTTGCGAGGAAAACGGAAGGAACAACCGTAACCGCGTATATCGCGATCAGCAGAAGGGAATCCAATAAGGCCAAAACTACTCGGTCAAGCCCATATTAAATACAAACCCGGCTCCACTAGCCGCATCACACGCGAACGGCCTACCATCGAAAATCAATTAATATCTCGCCTATGCAAAGTACCGCGTTGCCCGATTACTATGCGGTACTCGGTCTCACCCCGGAGGCGACGTCGGATGACATCAAGAAGTCATTTAGGAGCTTGGCAATGAAGCATCACCCCGACAAAAACGGAAACTCTGAAGAATCGAGGCAGACATTCATGAAAATCGTGGAGGCTTATGAGGTGCTATCCGACGAAAACGCGCGAAAGAAATATGACAGCAAATCGAACAGATCCTGCGAACAACCGGCCTCAACGGCATGGGTGCCCCCTGCGGATTTCAACAGGGTTTATAGTTATGACCACATCAAGCGCCACCGCGTAGATTCTTCGGTTAAAGGAGGCATGTGGGATATTTCGGATGAGGCCAACTCGGGCATGTGGAAGGCCACCATGCTTTTGTTCGCGTGTCTTGGTGCAATCGTGCTTTACATAATATTGGTTCACTGACGCCTACGTCGATTTCTTTTGTGCTCTTCCTGACGCTGCTCCGCCTTGCCAAAAGTTGCATATTTCAATGCAAAAAAACCTCCAACGGCAAACCCCGGGATGGAAATAAAAATCATGGAGGTGCTCCTCGTCCCCAATGCCAAAAGAATTGCCAGCGCGGCGGAGACTAGACTGGCGACCATAAGAATCAGAACCTGTCCTTTTGTCGCTACCAACCAATTGTGGGTACCTGTCGCTGTATAATTCGCTTTCTGTCATACCTTGGTCTCCTTCCAACGGGGTAATGGCCGCACTTTGGATCTTCGCAAGAATTAATAGTCATGCTCGATCAACAGCACCCGTGCGTATTGTCGCTATTGGTAGCAGGGTCTTCGTTACCAGTTTTCAATTAGCGGGCGTCAAAGGGATAAAGGTGGAGTCCTCAAACGAAGCGCTCTCCGAGATCAATAAATTTGGTGAAAATAGTGGCGTTGGACTCGTGCTCCTAAGCGATGATATTGGCAAAGAGATCCGTCCTTCTTTGACTGCCCTTCGAACCAAGCGCCCAATTCCACTTATCTTCGAGCTGCCTGCTCCGGGAAGCAAGAAGGAAAAAGTGGATTATAGGGCCCTTCTGAAACAAATACTTGGGGTCTAGTCGTTTATTTCCATCCTTCAAAGAGGTCCAGAATTGAGCGACCCCTTTCGGTTATGACAAACGCGACCCGGGGTATCTGGTGCTGGTCTCTGATTATGCACTCTTTAATCATCTGACACTGTACTAGTTTGTTGATGACCCCTGACGCGTCCCGATAGCTTCCAAACCGTTTGCGGGTGAGCTTGTTCAGGGTGGTGCCGCCAGGCTCGTTTGCCACGCTCAGAACGTACAGAATGCTCTCTATTGTAATCCTTTTTCCCCGTAAAGGTCGAGCCCGGATGGACTTTGGGGTGGAGTGCGTGTCCTTGTCCGGAGTGGTAGATTGGCCTAATCCCAAACGAAACGAACTGAATGCGAACTGCTAGGCGGAAAAACCATCCGCCAATAAGAACTGAAAGATTCCTACAGTTTCGACCCCGGGGTCTAGGCCTCGACGATAAAGAAACGGAGCGAGCTCCGTACCAACTGCGTTCAGGCTACAAGACTCCTGATGACGGAGTGCATTTTGCGGGCCACCTCGTTGCCGTATGGGTGTGATGTTATCCTAACGTCCTTCATTCTGTCGACAACATGTGCAAGCGAGTCCCTCCGGTGAGGTGGGAACAGGACGTTTGCCTTCAGCAAAAGCGTTTCCCATCGCTCCGAAACGTGCCTCAAAGTGATACACGGTTTTCCGAGGACCACTGCCTCCTCCTGCACCCCTCCCGAGTCGGTCAGAACTAGCCGGGAATTCCGAAGCACGTGAAGAAATTCGGTGTAGCCTAATGACTCTATCGGTATGATATTTTCGGGAAGACTCAAGCCAAACCTGGAAAGACTCGACCTGGTTCGAGGGTGGACAGGAAACACAACCTTGTACTGCTTTATTCCTTCAAGATGCCGCAGCAACCTTACGAGAGTTTCGGGGTCGTCTACGTTCTCCTGCCTGTGAAGAGTGAGAAGAATATACTCGCTCGGCAGACTCTGGAGGGCATTGGTTTTGCCAGCGTCTGTCTCGGACAATTTCTTGCAAACGTCAACAATGAGATTTCCGCAGACCTGTACGTTCTCATTAATCCCTTCATACTGCAAGAACAATTTGGAAAGATCGGTAGGCGGCAAAAGGTGGTCTGAGAGCGAATCTATTTCTATCCTGGCTCGCTCTTCTGGGACTTGAAGGTCAAAGCACCTCAGCCCTGCCTCGATGTGGACTATCTTGCATCCAGCTTCAGCTGCGGCCCGCGCGCCGGCCAAGCTCGAATTGGTGTCACCATAAACTAGGACAAACCGCGGACGCGCATATCTGAAAAACTTTGTCATCTCAGCGGCAAGGGTAGGTATGTCGGACGTATCGAGGCGAAGGTCAAAGTCGGGCTTGACCCCAAGTTCCCTGAAAAATACATCTTTCATTTGCCCCGAAAAGTGCTGGCCGGTGTACAGCAATGCGTGTCCGATGTCGTCATTTCCAAGTGAACTGAGCAGTTCAGAAAGCTTGATAATTTCCGGCCTTGTGCCAGCCACGGTTACCACGTTGACGTTTTGTTCGACTTGCATGGCTTATCCCTAGCACTGCCAAAAGCAGGTATTGTATATCTGCGATATCATGCTACATCCCGCGCTATGTTCTGCACCTCTTCAGTTACAAACCCGTGCGAAGTCTTTGTGTTTGACCACGATTTTACACCAAAGGCTTTGATGAAACTCACGTACCAGTAGTTCGAGAAGGGGATAAGGAAAAGCGTTTGAGCAACAAGCGGCAGGCCCTTGCGACCATAGGACCTAAGCAGTGCAGCAGCCTGCAAAGAAATCGCCGTTATTGTCAACGCGGTCCATGTCTCTAGTGATAAAAATGAGTACGTGAATGGAAAGTATCCGAACAAGGCGTTGTAAAAGGCTGCAATGCCCGGAATCAAAAGCATCGCAAGTCCTGTAAAAGCTGACACGGGGCTGAGCCAGTAAACGAAGCCTATGATATCGCGCCGATCAGTAATCCGCATCTTCAGTAGCTGCAAGAAACCTTTTCCCCAGCGAGCCCTCTGTCTAAACATGATGTCAAGAGACGGGGGTTTTTCGTCGTAGTTGATGCACAGAGGAGCGAAGGAAATTCGATAACCGCTTCGAAGCAGCCTGAAGGTGAGCTCATAGTCGTCAACTAGGTGGTTCGCAAACATTCCAACCTTCAAAAGAGCAAGGCGCTTGATTATGTATCCAGTGCCTCCGAGTGGGGTCCTGCGTCCGAAAAAGTCCCTCAAGGTCATGTATGGGGTAGACCACAAGTCGCCTTCTAGGGACAACAACCTAGTCAGCAGGTTAAACCCGCGGTTGCTTGGGACGTACCTGCCCTGAACTGCAGCTGTCTTTTTGTCATTCTCCAGTAGCGGTATTGCATTTGCAATAAAATCGGCTGACAGAATGCCGTCCCCGTCCAGCACTAGAATGTATTCGCCTCTCGATTTCTGGACGCCGAAATTCAATGCGATTCCTTTACCTGCTTCGGCGGTGTCAAGTCGATAAGCGTGAACCCTGCCATCATTGACCGACTTGGCCTGCTCGAAAGTGAGGTCCGTACAGTTATGGCAAACCACTATGAGTTCAAGATTGTGATAGGTTTGGTCGAGGCAGTTGTTGATGGTGCGCTTTATGACACTTGCCTCGTTGCGCGCAGGTATGACTATCGTGCATAGAGGCCTGCGGATGAGATTAAGCGGGTTTGAATTGTACTCGCTTATTGCTCGCGCCTGGCGATTCTTTGTTTTGCCGTACACTGCCAGGTACACGATGAAAACGAAGATCAGCATTCCAAAATATAGCATATTGAAAGCGAGTAATGGTAGCGTGACAAGGGTGAGGTTTATTGTAGGATCTACAAGTGGCTGATCGCCTGAAATCTTGGGGTAAATTGTTGATCCCAGTACAGCAGCCCAAACGCATACAAGGGCAACGAGCAGCAAGGTCCATTTGTTTTCTGAAGCCATCTAGCAATTCGTTCCTGGAAGAAATTCCAAATTATTCAGAACGACTTTCTCGATTTTTGTATTAATGAGTTGGGAAGGAAAACTACTTGGAGATTTGATGTACTCCGGATCGAATAAGCGTTAAATAATTTGCCTTTGTTTCTTAGATTCTCCACACTCTACATTCCCAGCTTCGACCAGAGATAACCAGCAAATGATGCAAGCTGGGTGACTAGTCGGTCCCAGATCGATGGGGCCGCACTTACTACATAGTCCTTTTGCAGTGATGCATGCATGTTTGCAAAATTGGACGCATAAATTAAAATAGTGACGTTGCCGGTCTCGAGGTGCAGAAGTGCCTTGAAACCATCCTTGTTACTCCGAGCAATTGGTGCGTGAGTCGTAATACCATTTTGGGTATAATTCATGCTCAGGCGATAGATTGCAGAAACCGGCTTTACCACAAAGTTGACAATATTGTCGCCGGAATGCAGCTGCTGAGAAGGCAATTCTATGCTCGGGACCTCGCCGTTGTTTTGCAGAGCAAGATTCGGATCCGGGTTGAACTCCGACGTGCCGGGAGGCGGCAGGGGTAATTGCTCAAAAGAAAGCTCCGGCTGGGCCAAGACAGCAATTAAAAGAAAGGTCGCAAGCGCTAGTGTTACAGTGGGCTGTAATTTCAGTAATTGAGAAATGACACAATTGAATAAAACAGTAGTCTTGGGTGCCGGCGCGCGTTCCGATGCAAGCTATCTAACCGGCTGCCGCTTGAGCGGGCCGCTGCCCTGCCATCAGAAATAGTTCTTCCGTGCGAACCTTGTTCTTTATCGACTTGGCTGGGACTCCCGCGACGATATCATTGTCATCGACATCATGAATTACTGATGCCCCGGAGGCAATGATCACGTTATTGCCAATTTTGATTTTGTTCTTAAGAGTCGAGTTGAGGCCCAGCCAGCAACTGTTTCCAATGATGGTACTGCCTCCTACCACGGAGCCAGCGGTGAGCTCGCAGTTTTTGCCGATCACCACGTTATGCGCAACATGCACCAGAGCATCAATCTTGGTTCCCGAGCCTATTATTGTGTTTGAAAGCGAGCCACGCGCAATTGACGCGTTGGCACATATCTCGACGTCATCGCCGATTATTACCTGTCCTAGATGCGCAAAGCGCTCAAGACTGCCATCAGCGTGTCTTTCAAAGGCAAAACCATCCGATCCTACAACTACCCCTGACTGAATGGTACATTTGTTACCAACAACGGTTTTTTGCGCAAGTATTGAATGCGGGCCGATAGAGACGTCATCGCCTACCGTGCATTCATCGCCTATAAAGGCAAATTCTCCTATGTTGCAACCCCTTCCAATCGAGCTGTTTTTTGAAATTACAGCGGTCGCTGCCACGCCGGAAGCCCGATTTGAGTGGAGCATCAAGTTGAGGACCCTCACAAAGCTCAGTCGCGGGTTGTCTGTGAAGAGAAGCAACTGGCCGGGGTTAGGTCGGACAAAAGAGGCAAGGCTGCTGTTGCAAATGACTACACCTGCCCTTGAACTTGTAATTGCGGCGACTGCTTTCTGTCCCGAGTAGGAGCAGAATGAGAGCTGATTTTCGTTAGCGGCTTCTAGCGCTCCTGCAGAATCCACGCACCTCTCTCGACCGGTTGACACGTGCGGGATTTCCAATTTCAACAACAGGCTTGGTATATCCCATGATTCCATAGCCTTACTCGAAGGTCGAATTCGAACTTTGGTTATATCTGGATTAGGAAACAAGCATTCTACCAATCTGCCTAGGCGATTAGATGGTAATCTTTCAGCTAAGATTTCATGCGCACAGACCAGTACCTCGCGCTAGTCTCGTCTTACATCGGAGCCCTTCGTCCCCTGAAACTTGGAAATCACCCCAAGTATGTCGATGAGCTCCTGCTCCCTTATTTTGGGCTGCGCTGCATCAACGGACCTGACTTCTTTTTCGGGCTCCTGCAACATCGGGCTCGTAGCGATTTGTGAAATAATCTCAAGTATCTCGTTGGATTCATTTATCGAACGGAGGATCCTGTTTGAAAGCGCTTCGAGTTGCGAACTAGTCTGGTCAAATTCTACTCGACAAACCTGGTCTCTTCTTACTTCGCGCAACTGCGTCGATAGCTGATCTCTTGTCATGTCGAGGGTGGCCTGTATACTCTGGAGGCTCTCGTTCACAGATTCGTAGCGCCTCGAAATGTCTGCTTCAACCTGCTGTATCTTTGCCTCGAGCAGCTGGCTCAATGAATCCATAAGTTTTGCAATAATTCGTTCTTCCAGAACGGTCGCGGATTTTTCAACTGATTCCTTTAATAATGTAAAATCACTTCGCATGCCCTGAATCTCAGTTTGCGATGATGACTCTTGAGAAAGGCCTCCCTTTTCCTGAGATACCTCGGGGTTTTTTCGCCTCGCTAATTTCTGATCCTCGATCGCCTTTAGTTTTTTCTCAAGTTCCCTGAGGCGTTCCTTGTTTTTCTTCTTGTCCTTGAGCTTGCCGATGTCCAAACAGGCTCCAGATAACTACGCAATCTTGTGCAAACGATTTATACCTATAGCTCGTGCCCGGAGCGCCATAAAGTTACTATTGCGTTCAAAACCGTTTTCACCCTATTATTCGGTTGGTATCATTACTCAGATCCTGACTTTTCAAGCTATCTTCATATGTGAAGCGTTTTCAGAATAGTTTTGACGATTGCTCAATAGGCTGAGGGAATCGCTGCAGCCCGCCATGGAGAGGCTCGGGGAATCCTTTGCATCGACAGGCCTCTCTGCGGATTTTTGGACGGCATTTGGGCTGGCGGTCTCCTTTGCGGCAAGTGTTGCTTATGCTTCGGCCGCTTTAGGGTTCAATCAGTACCTTGCACTCGTTGCGGGCGGCGCATTACTCCTGCTTTCAGGTTTTTTCGACGTGGTAGACGGGAGTGTAGCACGGATTACCAAGCGCACCTCGAACAGGGGTGCTTTTCTGGATTCAACATTTGACAAGATTGCCGAGGTCTCAATTTTTGTTGGCATCTCCTTCGGACGGCTTGCTGATCCGATATTGTGCATGCTGGCGCTTGGCCTCTCATTGCTTGTAAGTTATACCCGGTCAAGGGCTGAGACTCTAGGTGTGCGCCTTCAGGGAATTGGAATAGGGGAGAGAGCGGAACGGATCTTGATAATCGCCATACTGGGAATGCTTCCGTTTTCAGGAGCAATGCAGTGGGCTGTCTTACTAGTCATCATTGTGGCAGGGATAACCCTCTGCCAGCGAATAGTTTTTACGGCAAAAAAATTGTCTACCTAAGCCTGCCGGCTGTTCTTCTGTCAGACTCGGAGCGGACCTTGACGATTCCTCTGTGAACGGCGCATGAGACGCAGTAGAACTTGACATCAGTTGACTGCGGGATAATTGCGCCCTGAGCCTTTAGCTCCTTGGCAAGAGTGGGCTCGACAAGCGTTATTCTGCCCGTAACTTTCTTCGCTTTGTCCCTAGGCACCAAGGCCCCGCACTGGCTGCAGTGTACTGTGCCTGAACTCCCCTTTCCGCCCTTTGAGCGTCCTCTGCTGGCTCGTTTCTTTGGCATTAATTCATTTAAAAACTCCTGATTCCATCCTTTAAATCTTGTGGACAAGCCTGTTAGCCGCTTTTAATCCAGCAATATGCCTGTTGGCGATTCAATACCGCTAGGCCGTCTTTCTTCAGTTGTTGAAAATTTCTGAAGTTATGATACCACAACATTAACGAAAAAGCTTATAGCTGGGAGCCGCCCAATATGGGGTAGAAGGGGCAGGTGCAACTTGCATTTCGACCGCCATCCCAAAAAGGTTCGAGATGCGCGCCGATTCCCCTTTACGTCTTCATGCCTGTAATTTAGCTTCCTTCAGAAGCGTTTTCACTCCACCCTGCGAAATCCCACGGGTGCCGCTACATGGCCTGAAACCAAAAAGCCCCGGCAGAAATTTCCTTTAGAACGACCATTTTACGTTATACTATTATTCTGACCTTTCGACTTCACCTGTATGAGACTAGGGATCGTGTCCAACGTGGTTATCGATGAGATAGCCACCGAGGACGGGAATGCGGTATGGGATCTCGGCGGTCCCCCTTGCTACTGCGGGCTGACTGCCCGGCGCTTCAAACTTCAAGTTAGCCTGGCGACGCGGGTCGGGCACGATTTTTCGGATGAATATGTTAAATTTTTCGAGAATTCCGGGCTTGAACTGGCCGACTTTAGAACAGCTGAAAGCAGGACAACAAGCTTCAAGCTGCAATACGACGCAGATGGAGAACGACAACTTTATCTCAAGAGCAATTGCGGCCAAGTCCGACCTCGCGATATTGACAGCTTAAAAGCGGACGCATGGCTCGTGTCGCCTGTCTACGATGAAGTGCCCAATCAGACCTTGTCCAGAGTGAAGGAGGCAAGCAAGGCCGTCGACGGCTCGGTGATGCTTGATCCGCAAGGATATTTGCGGTCAGCAGACAGCGATGGACGCATTACAATGGCTTCAGCCACAAACCTCGATTTGGCCGGCATCGACATCGTCAAGGCGGATCAAACGGAGCTACGAATTTTGACGGGCGGACTTTGCGGGCTTGAGGGCATGGAGTCTCTCAGGTCTAAAGGGATCGGCACCGTTCTTGCAACGGAGCACAGGCAGGTCAGCCTTTTGCACGAAGAGACGCTGTATTGGGTGAAAATTCGCGACATCAAGGCCTCCGACACTACCGGAGCCGGCGACATACTTTCATCGGCTTTTATCTGTGCCCTCTTGAAAGAAGACGACCCGCTTTGGGCGCTATGTTTTGGTGCCGGGGCTCTGACGGCGGCGCTTGAGTCGGGAAGAAAGGGGATAGACAAGATTCCTGAAATGGCAAAAATTGAGCAGAATGCATCTTATTTTTACAATTCGGTGGGCTTCAAAAAGCTGTGACTTAGCTTTAAATCCGAGCGCATACGCCGTTACCCTGCGGAAAATGAAGGTAGCCTTAGCAGGCGTGGATTCCGCAGACAGCGCGCTGCTGCTTCAGGCACGAAAGACGCTTGAGGAACATGGAATCCGCACAATGTACATGAAGGGTGACGATTTTGAGACGGCCCGCGAGGTTGACGCAGTCATTGTCGCCGGCGGTGATCGAGGAATCCTCAATTATTTCCACAGAGTCGTTACGCAGTCCGCGCCGGTCCTTGGAATTTATGAAACTGACGCGACGGGGTTTCTGGCCCAGCTCGAATTAAGCGGTTTGGCGTCGGCTGCAAGAAAGCTCAGGCAGCAGGAGTTCGGAATAGACGAGGTGGTTCGCCTTGCAGTCAGCGTCGATGGCAAGGAGGTCGAGCCGGTCCTCAACGACGTGGCCGTCTTTCCGAACAAAAGTGCAACTCTGATGGAGCACGCACTCAAGATAGACAGCTCTGATGTCTGGAACGACAAGAGCGACGGCGTAATAATTGCAACCCCTGCCGGATCAACCGCTTACTCGATGTCAGCTGGCGGACCTATGGTACTACGTAAGTCGCAGGTCTTCGTTGTGGTTTCGGTGAACTCGCTTGATAACACAAGGCGACCTCTGATTGTGTCCAACTCCAGCTATGTCGAGATTACTGACATCACCAGCCGATATCATTGCGAGGTTGTGCTCGATGGCGGCGTTAGGATGCGCGTCCGCAATCGACTTGCTGCAAGCAAGCATCAGATTCCTGCGCGGCTTCTGAGGCTGGAAGGAGACTCGTCGGCTACGTCTTTGATTGCCAAGAAGGTTCAGCTATCGGAGGACATGCTCAAGATGCCCCCAAGCGCCAAATTGATTCTAAAAACGCTTGAATACGAGGGTCCCCTCAGCCAGCGCGACCTTGCCTCAAGAACGATGCTTCCTGAGCGAACCATACGACTTTCAATAAGCCATCTTTTGAATGGTGGTTATGTGCGCAGAAAGACTTCTCTGAGAGACGCGAGGCAGCGGATTTATGAGCGAAAAATCTAGACACCGATGTCTTTTACCATGGGCTCTTTAGCTGAATTTGCCAGGAAGTGGGATCTCTCGATGGCCGCCCTCACGAATGCCGCAAATGACTGCTCTGGCTTGCCGGGTCTACTGCTGAATTCCGCATGGTATTGTACTGCAAAGTAAAACCTGTTGGCGGGGACCTCGAGTATTTCCGTTCGTCTTCCTCCGTCCGAGTGCGCAGAAAACACCATTCCCGCGCTGGTAAGCACTTGCTCAAAGTCGCGGTTGAATTCGTACCGATGCCTGTGGCGCCGGTTGATTTTTGACGAGATGTAAATTCTCTCGGCATTGCTCTTGGTCTTTATAAATACCTCATGGGATCCAAGCCGCATGGTGCCTCCCAGCTCACGAACTTCTCGTTGTTCGGGCAAAAGGTCGACAACCGGAAAGTCTGTCTTGCCGAGCTCGGTTGAATTTGCGCCGGCCATTTCGCATCGATAACGGGCGTAGGCCACGATCGCCAGCTGAAATCCAAAGCAAATCCCCAGGTATGGGATGTCCTTTTCGCAGGCATAGTTAGCCGCCTTGATAATGCCTTCGCTTCCCCGCGCGCCGAAACCACCCGGTACAAGTATGCCGTCGTAACTGGCCAAACTTGACAGAGCAGCCTCGCCGCTTGTGTTTTCAAATCTCTCGGAATCTATCCAGTCGATTTCCGCCTTGGCTTTCATGCTTGCCGCGGCGTGAGAAAGAGCATGGCTGACGCTGACGTAACTATCAGGCAGGGTCACGTACTTGCCGACGACCGCTATTCGCACAGACCCCTTGCTGTTGACAAAAGATGAGGCGATCGACTTCCAGTCACCCCATCGAAGACCAGCTTTTCGTAGGCCCAGTCTGCCCGCTAGAACCTCGTACGTTCCCTGCTGCTCGAGAATCTCTGGTACTTTGTAAATGGATTGTGCGTCGTGGCACGAAATAACGCAATTCTGATGCACACTTGCGAAAAGGGATATCTTTCGTGCTGCATCTGGGCTGAGCGGACTCTTGCAACGGATTGCAAGCAAATCAGGTTGAATGCCTATCCTGCGTAGCTCCTGAACACTGTGTTGAGTCGGTTTTGTCTTCTGCTCGCCGACTACGTCAAGGCTCGGAGCAAGCGTTACGTGGGCAAATAGACTGTTGCCTTCCCCGAGCTCAAGTTTCATTTGTCGGAGAGCCTCGAGAAATGGGAGGCTTTCAATGTCTCCCACCGTGCCTCCGCACTCGACAACTATGATATCCAGCTTTTCCCTCACCGCAATTTGCTTCAGCATATCCTTGATCGCATCGGTAACGTGCGGGATTATCTGAACACACTGACCAAGATACTTTCCCTCGCGCTCTCGCTTTATCACGTCCATGTATATCCTTCCAGTCGTAATGTTGTGATCGCGGGTCATGGCCCGGTCGATGAATCGCTCGTAATTGCCGATGTCCATGTCGCACTCACCGCCGTCGTCAGTAACAAAAACTTCGCCATGTGCTACAGGGTTCATTGTTCCCGCGTCGTAGTTGACATACGGATCGATCTTGATGCAGGAAACCCGATAGCCGCCCAGCTGGAGCAGTTTGGCGATGGATGATGTGACCACGCCTTTACCCAGCCCCGACATCACACCGCCTGTAACAAAGATGAACTTTGGAATGATACTTGGGGATCTCGTCTGCACATTGCCGTTTAGGTAATCGGCTTTTTAATCGTTATCGGATGGACGACGGATTAGGTTAATAAGATTAAAACGCCGAACTAAAAGCAAATAGATGAATAACGAACGAAAACTACGAGGCAGAGCAGCCATCGAGGAGGCTCACCAAAGTGTATGGGGTCCAGACGAAGTAAGGCTGGACACCAAGATCTCTGACATGTACGGCGTAGAGATCGAAGAGGCTCTGGATATTCACGCAAACTATCATGCCGAGAGAATTTTTCGGCTGGTAGAAAAGCGGGCTTTCGCTGCTGGCATGACACGAGAAAGGCTGAGTGCACACTTGGCGCAGCTGGAATTCGCTGAACTCTCCCGCCAGGTTGCCAAAGGCGCGCTTGCAGAGCCGGCCGCGGCAGACATCATCTACCGCTCGCTTGAGAAGCTCGAGAGCAAGTCCAAACCCGAGGATAGGTACGTCAATTTTTACGGCTGATCCAGATAGCCGGCTTGCGAGAACAACTGCAAGACAAGCTGTAGCGTTAAGTCATCACGGTTGAGTCCGTAAACTACGTTCGCCAGCTTGTTCTGTTTGACCCATCCAATTTCTATCAGGTCGTCGAGGTTACTCTTGATGTCGTCGCGCTTTAATCGCGTTTTTTTATGGAGCGAGTATATCGTTGCAAGTTTTCTGTCCTCTGCAAGAGCTCGGAGGATCTTAAGTTTTCCTACGCTTCCAATGCCCTGTTCGAGCACGTTTTTCTTATCCTCCATTCTTATCTGTCTCTAATCTTTTCAGAAGGAGCGATTCGACCTCGCTAAGGGATGCGCCGTGCAACCCGATTTCTCGGAAGGATCTTATGTCTATCGTGCGCCTGGACTTCAGGTCATCTAGGTAGTCCTCAACGTCGATCCTCTTTGTGCCGATCTGGTCTGCCACTTCTGAGGCAAACGCTCTCACGTCTTTTAGTTCAACGAACGCCTTCTTCCTGCTCTTGAGCGCGCGGACAAGAGCCAAGAGCGCGACGATGTGATTCTTGCTCAGCTGCTCGATGTCCTCGGAAGTTACGCTGGGGCTCATCTGTCCGTGGACAGTCCTGATGTGCTCAAGGGTTACTCTGCTTGATCCGCTGGACTCGGCCAAATTCCCCGCGTACAGCAGAAGGTCAAGTGCAAAACGTATGTCACTCCTGACATCCGGCGATGCAGTAATTACGGACACCTGATCAATAACGTCCGAACCGAGGGCCTTTGGCGCGAACGCCTCAGAGCTGCGCGACTCGAGTATGTCTGCTATCTGCTCAATTGAGTAGGGCTCAAAAGCAACGGGGATGCGCCCCAGCGTGCTAAGCTCGGCAGCGTCAAGCCTACTGTGAAACTCTGTACTGCGAGCGATGAAAACGACTCCCTTCACGTTGCAGGGCTTGTCCGGCTCAAATTCATTAAGCCTGGTGAGGTCATAAATGATACTTGTCTCCTTGCTTATCTTGATAAGATAATCAATCTCGTCAAGAACAATGAGCGCATATCGGTTGTTCTCTCGCAAATACCGAAGCAGGTACCTCAACATGTCTTCCGCACTAAGACCCTGAGCAGGCAGTTCGGGCGCGACCCGGTCGAGCAGGGACCGATATATGGCGTACTTGTTTCCTCCCTGGAGCTTCAGGTTTACGTAGGCTACAGAGAGCTTCTGCCTGTTTCTTTGATACAACTCTTGGAGCCTCGTCGTAGCTCTCAGAACTGAGCTGGTCTTGCCTATCCCTGCAGGCCCTATCACCTGCAGTATTGTGAGTGGAAAGTGGTCGGGGTCGGTGGCAGACCTGGAATACACGTTCACTATCCCGGCAATCTCATTCTCGCGATGAGGCAACTGATCGGGAAAGTAGCGTGGAGACAGCTTGGACCTGTCCCGGAATACCGAGCTCATCGACTTGACGACACCGAGGTTGAGCGCCCCTAGACAATATATAGATGCGCTCAAAGCACTACATGAAGAGGCACCATCGCTCAATCATAGTTAATACAGTCCCACAAGACCACCATATTGTAGTGAGTAGGTTCTCAAAGCCGGCCGGTTATATTGAAAAATTGGCGGATAACGCATATAGGGCTATAGATGAGGGTGTTTACAGCGAATCCTTGGGGCTTGAACACGGCCCTATCAGTATGAGAAAATCGCTTTTATCCGCATCACATACGGCGCTGATAACAGAGGTAAAGTACTCATCGCCCTCTAAAGGCAGGATAAGAAATGCCACAAACGGGCCAGCTGAAATTGCCTCTGCTATGGTTAAGGGGGGCGCTGCAGGCCTATCCGTGCTTACACAACCGTACCTCTTCAACGGATCCCTGGGGAATCTGGCATCGGTGCGAAAGAACACAACAGTACCACTGATGATGAAAGACATCATTGTAAGCAGGGTTCAAATCGACGCAGGGAAGGGTGCGGGTGCGGATTGCATACTGTTAATCAAGTCGTTGTTCGACCGTGACCTTGCAGAGGAAAGCCTGGATTCGTTGGTCGATTACGCCCGAAGGCGGGAAATTGAAGTCCTTCCAGAGGCCTTCACCCCTCAAGAATATTCCGATCTCATCAGCTCAGCCTATCCGCTGGTTGGAATTAACAACCGCAACCTGGACACCCTGGAAATAGACCTGCGGAATACAGAGCTGCTCATCAAATCCTGCGGCAAAGGAAAAAGCCTGGTGATATCTGAGAGTGGCGTCGGCTCTGCAGAAGACGTAAGGCGACTCAACCGCGCAGGTGCTGATGCGTTCCTCGTAGGAACTTCAATAATGGCGAGCGATGACATCTCAAGCAAGGTGTCTGAGCTTTACCATGCACTCTGATCGCTTTTAATAGCCCTAATGCCAACGAAGGCTGGTGTTAACTTCCTATCCCATTGAGGGCAGATTTGGGAAGTACGGGGGCAGGTTTATCCCGGAAACACTCCTTCCCGCGGTCGAGGAGCTGGAATCGGCATACCTTAGACTCAAGGCAGATGTCGAGTTCAAGAAAGAGCTTGACTATTTACTCAGTCGTTTTGCAGGCAGGCCTACTCCTCTCTACGCCGCAAAAAATCTGACCGAGAAGATTGGCGGTGCGAGCATACTTCTCAAGCGCGAAGACCTTCTGCATGGCGGAGCTCACAAAATAAACAACACGCTTGGTCAAGCCTTGCTTGCAAAGAAAATGGGCAAAAAACGGATAATCGCGGAAACCGGCGCGGGCCAGCACGGGGTGGGCGCTGCAATCGCATGTGCTGCCCTTGGCATGAAGTCGGTCGTATACATGGGTTCAAAGGATGTAGAGAGGCAGAAATTGAATGTTTTTAGAATGAAGTTGCTCGGAGCCGAAGTCATTCCAGTTGAGTCTGGAAGCAAGACCCTCAAGGACGCGATAAACGAAGCACTTCGGGACTGGATAGCCAACATCCGCGATACATACTATCTTCTGGGCTCGGCGGTAGGCCCTCATCCCTATCCTATGATAGTCCGCGACTTTCAGAGCGTGATAGGAAGCGAAATTAAACTGCAATCAATGGAGTTTTTTGGACGGCTACCAGACTTTGTGGTCGCGTGCGTGGGCGGAGGCAGCAATGCAATCGGATCTTTTTACCCATTTCTCGATGATGCAGACGTGCGGCTGCACGGAGTCGAGGCGGAAGGTTCTGGCATTAAGACGGGAAAACATTCTGCTACCTTATGCACAGGTTCTGAAGGGGTTTTGCATGGCATGAGGACCTATCTCATGCAGGACAAGGACGGCCAGGTAATGGAAACCCACAGCATCTCCGCCGGCCTCGACTATCCAGGGGTCGGTCCAGAACACGCAATGTTGAAGGACATTGGCCGCGCGGAGTACTCTAGCTGTACCGATGATCAGGCTGTCGATGCGTTTCTCGCACTTTCAAGGTACGAGGGGATAATACCCGCGCTTGAATCTTCTCATGCGCTGGCGCACGCCATGGAGCTGGCCCGCACGCTCGACCCTTCAAAACGCATAGTTGTAACGATTTCCGGAAGGGGCGACAAGGACGTGCAGCTTATAGAGGATTACCTTTCACGCCAGCCGCGCAGAGGACGGCGAAAAAGAGCTGGCAAGTGACGGAAGGATTCAGCAGACATTCGCTGAGCTTCGAAAGAAGCGGGAATGCGGTTTGGTATGCTACATCATGGCAGGTTACCCAGACTCGCGTTCGTCGATAAGGATTGCCGATTCGCTAATACGAGGAGGCGCCGATGCAATTGAAATTGGGATTCCATTTTCCGACCCTGTCGCCGACGGACCAACTATCCAGAAAGCCTCAACCGCCTCACTACAGGCAGGCATGACGCCTTCAAAGGCCCTCGGAATCGCTCGCTCAATCAGGAGCGCTCACGCACGAACGCCCCTTCTTGCAATGACCTACTCGAATATAATTCTGAGAAATGGAATTTCTTCCTTTTTACATTCTGCCAAACTCTGCGGGATAGACGGATTTGTCATTCCAGACCTTCCGGTAGAGGAGGCCGGCGAGTTCATCGATGAGTCCAAAATCAAAAACCTTGATACTGTGTTCCTTGCCTCGCCCAACACCCCGAAAGAACGGATTGAGCGCATAGCAGGCAAGACTACTGGCTTCTTGTACTTGGTTTCCGTATATGGAACAACAGGCAGCAGGGCTCAATTCGAGCAGTACAGCGCGGATGCAATCGCCTCAGCCAAGGCTGCAGTGGCCGGCAAGGTGCCGGTTGCAGTCGGCTTTGGCATCTCTCGCCCCGCCCATGTAAAGTTCATGAAGGACGCAGGCGCCGATGCAGTCATTGTTGGAAGTGCAATCGTGGACATCATTACCCGGCGGAAAAAAATGGAAGACGGTCTTAGGGAATTGGAATCGTTCGCACGACGGCTAAAGCGCGCATGCAGGTAAACCATTTTTTTGCCGGGTGCCAAAGCGGCAAAGTACTTTAGACAGCCTGATTCAGAATTTAGAGCTTGAATGAGCGCGAACTCAAGTATAGGTTCTGGCAGGCAGTCTGCGATGGGTCGATAGGAAACAATGACCTGTTTACTATTCCTCGCCCGAGCGAGGCAACCAAGCTCCATGTGGTAGAAGAAGCCGAATTCCGCAACTTTGACCTGCTTATCGCCTCGATTGGAACTTCTGAAGGAGGTCTCACCACGCAAGCCGATGGCAGTCCTGCATTTGCATCGCAGACCTCGAGTCTATACTATCACTTTGCGATAAAGAATCGATGCAGAATAGACAAGTTAAGTTTCTTTCCGGTGGAGTTAAAATCCGATAATGACGTGCTGGACGAGCGGCTTGCAAGGCAGGTTGCAAATGCCCTTTTCGCGTTTGGAAACTCAATCGTGGTCTTTGACCAAAACCACTCAAAGAGAATCTCAAAGTCGCCTTTGGTCAAAGCCTTGCCCTCCACACTGGTAACCTATTCAGAGCCGGGCGGCTTTGAAGTGCTTTCGAAACCGATTCTGGATTCTCGATTACAGCGCAAGTCGATAGACAAGAGAAAACTGGCAGCTTTGCTGATGAGCTCTGATCCTCAGCTCAGTCACTCCAGAGTCTCAAAGCGACTCGAATTGATAGAGTTGATTCTGAACAAGGTCTTATTCAATCAACACTACTTTTTTTCACCCGGCTTTGGCCTATCAACAGACGAGATCGGTTTTCTAGCCTCAATCATGGGATGCAGCATACCGCGTCAGAGGCGCATGCTTGCTGACCTTATACGGGAGACGAGCAACAGCAAGCTGACTGATTATATCGACTGTCCTAATGTAGATCACGTTTAAGTTAGTGTTAAAGAACAATCTTGGCATCCCTTCTTATTCGATGTGAAAAAGTAGTCTATCATGAGTCTTCTAGTCGAACAGGAAGAAATCATCGAGGGAGTCCCGGTGTGCGGCGCCAACCTGTCCTCGCCAGTTGTAGACACAGCATACTACATCGACGAGATACACTACAGAATCGGCAGCAGGATGTACGTTGAAAATGCAGACTAAGCGAAACAGCACCAATCCGGTTCCTGAGCTGGATGAAGACAGGGACATGGAGCTGGAAAATATCATCGGAAATCTAATGATCGCCCAGTACCAAGTCGACAAGTTGCGATCGCGCCTCAGCGAGCGTGTAGGTGGCTATGGTTCGGCGAGCAACAAGAAAGCTTCGGCGCACATTTTCAAACACGCAGACAAATGGTACAAAGTCACCGTAAAAGTTGACGAAATGGCGATAGGACAACGCGACCTTTCCTCGAGCGAGGAAATCAAATAGCGCGTGGAACTGGACAATCCACGACAACACCTTTTTGTTTTTTAGCTAAGGAAAGACTATGCCCGAGTTATCTGAGGCATACGCGAGAATATTGATTGTAAGTTGAATCTTTCTTCCATGAAAGTCTACAATGATTACCTCGACGTCATCTAAGGATTCCGAAGTGTCTGGCCCCTCCAGGGCCTTTATGACTACGTGAAGCGATTCGTGCGATATGACAAGCGGCATGAATAGCTCGGTTCCAGTAAAACTCGTCAGGTTAGCCTTTGCCTCGGCTGCGGCTTGGACGATTATCATGGTGCTACCTTCATACGTAAAGTAGCCTGGAGACTCATCTACCGCGCAGGCAAATGCGAAATCGTCAATGGCACCCATATTGAATAGCTACTTCCTCGCAGTGTTTGAGTTCAGGAAGCGTAAAATTAGACTGCTCAACCGGTCATTCCTTGTCTTCATAAAGGAGTTTAAGTTCGTCTAAACTCAACTTTGAACCCGCTTCGAGCTTCTTTCGAGCCGATTCTTTCACTTTGAACAAGGCGTCGTCCGGAATAGAGTAGCCATACTGCTCACGCTGACGCTTCCGCATTTCTGCCATGGAATCCATTCTCAAGTTAACAGATTCAAACCTCTTTAGATTGTCCGTGTATTGTGAAAGAAGCGAATCTTTTTCGGAGGCAAGCCGGCGCTTTGAATCATAAAGCTCGTCTAACCTACCATTGATCTGACCAAGCAGACTCTTCTTTTGTTCAGATTCTGCCTCCAGACCCATAATGACATCTCGGATCTTTGTCGCCTGCTCTGTTAACTGCGCTAGCTGTTCTGAGACCATTCTAGTCGCCCTTATGGCTTCAAGTTTCATCGACGCGTCCTTGAGCCGAGAAAGCAGCTCGCTTTTTTCCCGTTCGTTTTTGTATTGGCCAGTGTCAAGTTGAGCCTGGATTGCCTGTACTTGCGCGCCTATCTCAGTCTCACTTTCCGAGGGTAGCCGGCTCTGCATTAATGACAAGAAGTTTCTTGACTGTGTTATTTTGTCGCTGACAGACAGCAGCAAGGCGTTCTGCTTGCCCACTAGGTCTTTGTTCTGTCGGGATTGCTCGAGGATGCCTTCCATCTCTGACCTGGCATTTCTAATCGATGATTGAATGGTCTGCGTTAATTCGCGATCAATCTGAACTAGCCTCCCAGACTGTTCCTTTAGTTCCAAGTTCAACCTTCGCCTGAGACCGACGAGTTCGTCCCAGCCTAGCGAGGCGACATTGTCAGTGGGCTCTGGTCCCTGCTGTTCTGAGTCCAACTCGATAGGAATCATTACAAGAAGATGATATAAAAATAATACTACCACTAAGTCAAAAGTGAGAATAGTTGGAAATCCCGCAAGCATACACCAACCAAATTGTGACACCCTTCGGTGATTGCGGCGCGCACAAGCTTGACTATGTTATTTCTGAAAAAAATCCTGATGTCCGTGAGTGTTACTGCGATTTTCATATCCGCAGAACCATAGCCTAAGCAGTTTGGTGCCAAATTTGAAGCTGATTATATAAATTAACACAGTGTGGAGCTATTCTTATATCCAAGCGTGCTCGACGTTAAGCTGTTGGCAACACAAGCATATTGTGTAAAGTGCAAAGCAAAGCGGGAAATGAAAGGAGAAAAACAGGTAACAATGAAAAACGGCCGCCCTGCAACGCAGGGAACATGTCCGGTCTGCGGAACAAAGATGTTCAAGATTGGCGGAGGCGCTTCGGCGGCCAAGCCCAAAAAGGCAGTCGCAAAGGCCAAGGCAAAGCCTAAGGCCAAGCCGAAGAAGTAGTTTAAGTTGTCTAGGAGTACCTAGACAACAACTTTTTCAATTTTCAGACTTATTATTGAACGAGGGACTCCCCCTCCCCGGGGTGCTTCATTGATTATATACTTGCGAGAAAAAGCATACTCGAAATGACTGAAACCCGCAACGTGGTCGAACTTGAGATAGAAGACATTGAGGGAGTCGGACCGACGACCGCCCGCAAAATGAAAGACGCCGGCATTACGTCGGTAATGGAGCTGGCCACTGCAGTAGCGGATGAGCTCGCAGCCGACCTTGGCGGCTCGAAAGAAACCGCGTCGACATTTATCATGGCAGCTCAAAAGCTACTTCGTGAAAGCGGTATTCTTGATAAGGAATTTACAACCGCAGATGTCGAGCTTGAAAAAAGAAAATCGCTCCTCCGGTGCACCACCGGTGCCAAAGCCCTAGATGACCTTCTGCTCGGAGGCATCGAGACCCAGGCTATCACTGAATTTTACGGAGAATTTGGAAGCGGCAAGAGCCAGGTGTGTCACACCCTGTGTGCCACTGCCCAGCAGCCTGTTGAAGAAGGCGGCCTAGGCGGAGGCGTCATTTTTATTGACACCGAGGGCACTTTCAGGCCTGAGAGGGTCGATCAGATCGCCCGTGCAAGAGGGCTCAACTCTGAGGAAGCGCTGAAAAAGATCGCAATTTGCAAAGCATACAATAGCAGCCACCTTGAGCTTATCGTGAAATCTATGGGCAAATACATTGACGACTTTAAAGCGAAAATCATAATCATTGATAGCATAATTTCGCTGCACAGGGCAGAATTCGCCGGGAGGGGAACGCTTGCCGACAGACAACAAAGGCTCAACGGCATCATGCACAAACTTGTAAGGATTGCCGAGATTTACAACGTGGCCATAATAGTCACCAACCAAGTGCAATCTACTCCAGATACCTTCTTTGGGGATCCTACAAAGCCCGCAGGCGGAAACGTAATAGGACACGCATCCACCTACAGAATCTACCTTCGCAAGGCAGGGAACGACAGAATAGCAAAGATGATCGACTCGCCGTACCATCCTTATCAGGACGTTCGGTTGACTGTAAATGAAAAGGGGATTGACGATGTCGATGCCGACAGCCCTAAAAAGAAGGGGGCAAAGGACAAGGAATCAGACTAAAGGCCGAGGTAATCTTTCTCGGCAGTTCCGAGTTTTTTCAAATCGCCGCAGCGCTCAACGAGTCCCGTCAGCTGTCGCCTCGCGGCGCCGGTGCTAATTGCCTCACGGGACCGTTTTACTCCCTCTTCAAAGCTGGCGCACGTTGCGGAGACTAGTAGTGCCGCGGCGGCATTTAGTACCACAACGTCTTCCTTCTGCCTCGAACCGATTCCGTAAATGACCTTCAACGTCTCTGTGACAGATTCCTCCTTGGATGCAACTTGCAGGTCTGTTATACCGGTCTCCTTCATACCCAGTTCGCCAGGCGAGACAACTGTACTCTCCTTGCCACTGTTACGAATCCAAGTAACCTTGCTGGAGCACGTAGTAGACAGTTCGTCCAGTCCATCGGAGCCGCTAACTATCATCACATTTGCTCCATGCTCTCCGAGGGCCTCAACTAATCTGGCTGCCAGCGACTCTGAATAGACACCGATTACCTGACCCGAAAGGTTTTCGCAAGGGTTGCACAGCGGGCCCGCGATGTTAAAGACGGACCTGACTCCCATCGCTTTCCTTGCCGAGGAGACATTCCGCATGAGAGGGTGAAACATCGGGGCAAAGAGAAATCCAAGACCTATTTCTTCAATTGACTTCTGTACACCAGAAGGAGGGCTGTCAAGCGCAAAACCAACTGCTTCCATAAAATCTGCACTTCCGCAAACTCCTGAAGAGGAGCGGTTGCCGTGCTTGGCGATAGTTGCGCCGGCAGCCGATGCCACAATACCGGCCACCGTGCTTATGTTGAAAGTTGACTTGGAGTCGCCGCCGGTACCGCAAGTATCAATAATTTTTCCGGCGCTTTTTGGAGAGATCGTTCTGGAATGTTTCTTGATGGACCGAACCGCAGCGCGGATTTCTGCAGGGCTCTCGCCCTTCATTGCTAGCGCAACTAGAAACGAGGCAATTTCAGCGTCGCCGAGCCTGCCAAGAAGCATGTCGTCAAATGCCTGTTCCGCTTCATGCTCTGTAAGGTCGCAGCGGTCTAGCATCCGTCGGATAAGTTGCCTGATTTCAGTCGACGTGCGCAGGATCACTTCTTTACCATTGCGACAAAGTTTGACAGGAGTCTCTTGCCCTCGTCTGTCAGCACTGACTCGGGATGGAACTGAACACCCTCAATCAGGTACTTGTTGTGGCGGATTGCCATAATCTCACCGTCGTCTAGCGCGGTCGCAGTCACTGTCAGGCAGGAAGGAACCGTGCCTTTTTCTGCGACTAAGGAGTGGTACCGGGTCGCCCTGAATGGATTTTTGAGGTTCTCAAACAAATTGTCCTTCGTATATCTTATGGTGCTTGTCTTTCCATGCCTGACCCTGCCTGCATTCACGACCTTTCCTCCGAAAGCATGTACTATTCCCTGGTGCCCGAGGCAAACGCCGAGAATGGGAATTTTCTCGCCGAGTTCAAGAATTACATCAGTGCAAACGCCAAAATAGTTCCTGTCTGCCGGATGGCCCGGTCCTGGAGAGATAACGATTGCATCAGGGTTAATTTGCGCTATTTGATTGACCGAAATTGCATCGTTGCGAACAACGGCAGGTTCCGTGCCAATCTCGCCAAGAAGCTGGGCTAGGTTGTACACGAATGAATCGTAATTGTCAATAATCAATATCCTCAGGCGAAGCAGCCTCCAAAGTCTGAAAAATTACTTACAAGCGTGGTTAAACGGTCGCCAAAAAAGATCGCCTCGATACATGCCTCTCTGATATTGGTCGGCCCAAACGCTATTTAAGTCTAGTGAAGTTTTTCAAAAACCAAGCAATCTATATAAAAGATGCGAACGATCCGCTGATCGTTACTGTAGTGAGTTTTCTTGGTCAAAGTCTTCATTAACGGATACGGCAACATTGGAAGGAGGCTGGCGACGGCACTGGCTGCAGACAAAGAATTCCAGCTTATGGGTGTAGCCAAGTACAGCCCGGACGAGAAGGTAAAAGAAGCTCTGGACAACCGCCTAGATGTTTTTGTCCCGGACGGGCAGGAGGATGCATTCAAGGAAAAAGGCTACGCGGTCACAGGCAAAGTCAGCGACGCGGTGAAGGCAAGCGACATTATTGTTGACGCCGCAAAAGAGGGCGGAGGTTTTGAGAACAAAAGAAGCCTATATCTTCCCATGAAGAAACGCGCCGTCTTTCAGGGCGGTGAGGAGAGGCATGGCGAATTCGCAGTCGCAGACATGATACACAATTCAAGAGTGAATTATCGTCAGGCGGCAGACAAGGACTATGTAATTCAAGGCAGCTGTAATGTCTCTGGGATGGGCAGAATCATGCAGCCACTTATCGAAAAATACGGCGACCGAATCTTGAGGTGGGACGTCGAGCTAATCCGCAGGTGGGCCGACCTCGAGGATGTCAAACCGGTAAAGGATTCAATCGAGTGGGACCGCGAGCCTCACCACCAGAATGATGTGAAGGACTTTATCCCTTCTGCCAATCTCTACGTCGATGCCTTCAAGGTTCCTTCTCGCATGATGCATCTTCACCAGATGTTCATCCGGTTCAAAGGCGCCGCGCCCTCGAAGGATGACATTTCAGAGTGTTACAAGAGCGAATTCGGAGTGTCTGTTCTTCGAAGCGCCAAAGGCACAGGCGATGTCCGCAAGAAGGCAATCGAGCTAGGTTTTGCACATGGCGACACTAACATGGTGCACATACACGAGGATATCATGAGAGTTCAGGGAGACGTCATAAAAATAGGATACTCGGACGACCAGACGGGTATGGTCATACCCGAAAATCATTTGCTACTGCAGTCCATGGCTTTCAAGCGTCCGCGGAATGAGGCACTGCTTCGCACTGACAATCTCTTTCGGCTCTCCGAGAAGAAGCGGATCATGGAACAGGAATTCAAGTGATCTCGCTTTTTGTCATTTAGCCGAAATGGATAAGAAGCAAAATGCACCAGCCGGAAACGTTCAAGTATGCTATAATATCATAGGAAAAGTACGCATGGTCAAGAATTCTTCCGTCGCTAAGGAATGTGCCCTGTGTGGCACGATGCTTGCCCCCGGAAGCGACGTGAGCATCTGCCGAGAATGCCTGAAGTGCGCTGACTGTTGCGTCGGCCTCGAAAAACTCGACAGCTAGAATACTACTCTACCATTTTGAGCGTATCCGTAATCGTGACTATGCCTATCACCTTACCCTTTTCACTGACGAGAATGGATTTGGCAAACCTGACGAGGGGTATGAGGGCCTTGGCGGGAGTTGAAACATCAACTATTGGGGGTGGGGGTTCCATTACCTCGGAGACGAGCAGGTTTTTTATGTCCTCACCCTTCTCGGCCACAGCCTTTGCGACCCCGTCCTCCGTCAGGATTCCTACCGCATGGGTCGCTTCAAAGACTGGAAGCTGACTTATGGAATTCTGCCTCATAGAATCGATTGCCCTGTGCAGTTTTTCTTTTTTCTGGACGGATATTAGCAGCCTGCTGCAGATATCTCCGGCTTTGGTGGAAGACTTGCCCTCAAGCGAAGCAAGGACCTCAAAGATTCTTCTAGCGGTCTCGTAGCTTGGCTTACACCTGCCTGACTCAACTTGGTTTAACATTGACGTGCTGATGTTTGCCATGTTGGCAAGCATGCGCTGAGAAACGCCAAGCCTCATGCGCGCCTGCTTGATGTAATCCAGCTTTGGAAGCAATCACGAGAAGTAAGTACCGCTGCAATTATACACCTTTCGAGCAACAAAGCGCGCCGCCAATAGAGCAGCCCGCGACGCGTTCTAGCCGTTCGCCTCTAGCGTTGCGAGACGGGCAAGCACCTACTAGATCACTTATATTATGTGCAAGGGGTTTTTTATTGTTATTAGAAATAATGGGCAGCGACAATGGGAAATGGAATTCTGTCGAAAGATACAAGCTTACCAAGATGATAAACGAGTTATCCAAGATCTCCGGCCATGGGACTGAGCTTGTATCAGTCTATGTTCCGCCGCGTCGGCCGCTTTACGACGTTATCTCGCAACTTCGCAACGAAGCCGGCACAGCGTCGAACATAAAGTCTGACCTTACACGGACTCACGTGCAGGACGCCCTGAGCAGGACTGTGGAGTTTCTCAAGACACTCCGAGATACGCCAAAAAATGGTCTCATAGTGTTTTGCGGCGCCATCCCCAATGACAAAGGGATAGGGAAGGAGAAAATAGAGATTTTTCCAATCCAGGATCCCCCCAAGGAAGTGAAAATAAGCCTTTACAGGTGCGACGACCACTTTTGGACCGACCATCTTAGAGACATGCTAAAGGACGACAAGGTCATGGCTGTTTTGGCCGTCGATACCCAGGAGGCAGGGTTTGGAATACTTACCGGCGATCGGTCCGAAACCGTCGACTCTATTACCTCGGGCGTAGCTGGAAAGCACCGCCAGGGCGGCCAGTCTGCCCGTAGATTCGAAAGGCTTCGCGAAAACGAGCTCAATGAATTCTACCACAGGATTGCAGCGCACGCAAAAAAGATATTCATCGATCAGTACAATGTAAAAGGCCTTATAGTCGGCGGGCCGGGCCCGACCAAGGAGAACTTCCTCAAAGAAGAGTATCTGGATTACCGACTTCAGAACAACATTATTGCAACTCTCGACACTTCATACTCAGGTGACGAGGGCGTCCGGGAAATTATCAATAAGGCACAGAACGAAGGAGTTCTTACAGAGTACAGGGTTATGGAGGAAAAGCAGCTCATAAAAAAGTTCATGGGCGAGGTACACTCGGGAAGAGGCCTAGGCATCTATGGATTGCAGGATGTCCTTTCTGCACTTCGGGCAGGCAGCGTCGATCTCGCGCTCGTGACCGATGACATTCCCTATGTAAAAATCGATTTCAGGTGCAAGAGCTGCAAGCGAGTTCAGGAAAAGGTCGTGGATAGAACTCAGGTTATAGCGACCAAGCAAGAATTTCTAGCAAAGCCCTGTCCTAATTGCGGTTCTGCCGACATTGAAGCGTCAGAAATCGATATTGTGGATTACTTGCAGGAGCTTAGCAGCGCGTCAGGTGCTAGACTCGAAGTTATTTCAGGCCAGACCGAGGAAGGCCAGCAACTTTCAAGTCTTGGAAGGATCGGCGCAATTTTGCGCTATAGGTTGGTTCAATCCTAGGGTTACGCACAACTGCAAATTTCCGGTTCGAGAGAGCAGCCCGAGCAGAGAACAAGAGGGCCACATCCGGCAGGCGTGCATGCCTCAATTGTTCGGGCATCCTTTCCGCATCGACACTTCATAAAGTGAGACCCGCATTCAAATTCAATATTTATGTTACGGGCTTGCTCAGGGCGCCCACGCTTGAACTTGACAATCCATAAATAAAGGCAGCCGAATACGGGAATTATTACGATGCCAACCGAGCTGAAGGTTCATCCGTCCTTTTTTAAGGAATTCGCCACAAAAACATGGGTCTCACCGACCGAGATTGTAAAGGAGCTTGTTGAAAATGCGTTTGACGAAGACGCAACGCGAGTGCTCATTACTATTTTGAAAGACGGTTCGCTTGCAGTCGAAGACGATGCGGGAATGGATCAGGTCGGCATGGAAAAGTTCCTGCTGCTCGGATCTCCCCACAAGCGAGTTGAGACGGTTTCTCCGAAACTCAGGCGCATAAGGACTGGCAGATACGGAACTGGTAGGCTTTCATTCCTTACCTCTTTCGAGAAGATGAAAATCAGAACCAAGCGCGGATCCTTTAGCAAGTCAATAGTGATAGATAGCAACGTTCTCGACCAGTTGTTTGCAGGAAATGCAAAACTTCAAGAGCTGCGCGAGCCAGCACTCGGGAGAAACGGGACCGAACTTGTCATGAGCGGCTCGAAAGGCGAGGTCGACCTTTTCAGAATCATGAAAGAGGTGCGCAAGTTGGCAGTGCTGCGCCACCCGATGTTTGAGGTAGGCATCAAGACTGCAGATTCATTCAAAGAATGGGACTCTAGCGGTGCCCAGCTAATCAGGGCCCCGGAGATTCAAGGGCATAAAGTGCCTGTCAACCTCGATAACGGAAGGATTACGGGCGAGATAATTATCGCCAGGCGTCCACTATCCGAGGATGAGAGGGGCATAGCAGTTATGGTGGGCAGTCATATTGTCATACGGACGAACTTTGGATTTGACGCACGAATGAGCAGGGTCACCGGCCAGGTGCGATGCGACGCCCTGACAACTCGGTTCGCCGACAAATCAGCTATCATTGAAGACGAGGAATTTGCAAAATTCAACCAGCAAATGAGGGCTTTTGTGACGAGTTCTGTTATTCCGGCACTTAGCGAATATGAGGACGTGCTGATAACCCGCGAAGAGTCGAGAATATACCGAGAAATCGATAAAGTCCTAGGTCAGGCGCTGGTCGATACGTTGGAGACTACGGAGGAAGTGCAAGGCTACGAAATGGTGGATGTCAAGGAGGTTGTCAAGGCCGACGAAAAGCCTTCAGCTCGCAAGCCTGCGCGGTCCAAAGAAATCGAGGATTATGATGAGCCATCGCCATTTTCTCAGACGGCTGAAAGCGAAAGGTCAAGAAACCCATCATCAATGGACTCACAGTCCATCGCAGCAGGGCAGGAGCTGGTTGACGTTGTCGACGAGCGTCAGGCTGATGGCACTATAGTCAGGACGAGAAAGATTCGCAAGCCGATCCTAAAGAAAACCTTTGCCCTCAAGAGAATAGGCTACAAGGTGATACCTTACGAGGACGAATCCGATTCAAGGTACAGCTTCACAAACGAGGGCGTCGTTTTCGTTAACAAGGCCAATTCAACGTACAAAGCGGAAGCTGCCAGAGGAGATGAGTTTTTGCTTCGGCACATTATCGGCCTGGTCGCGGAGGCCGTCGCCCAGTCAAAGCACCCGGAGGGGAAGGACGCTCTGGAGCTTCAAAACCGCCTCGTTTCTGAAGCGATTCGTATTCACGACTACTCCGTGATGCGAAAGTAACGCCTCGGGAATCTGGCTTATGCCGGAGCGACTCATACCGCAACAGTCTGAGAGAAACGACTAAATCTAACTGCCGCTGGCAAATGGATAGAAAATGGCATTTGAATTCATGCCGGGCGCTACGGTCGTAGGGATTTCTTATAGCGATGGCGTTATTTTGGCAGCAGAGAAACGAGTTTCTTTTGGAACATTTGTGGTTAACAAGAACATAAAAAAGACTTTTCCTGTCACCAAGTACGTAGGCGCGGCATGCGCCGGGATGGTTGCAGACATGCAGGTACTGGTAAGACAGGTTGAAGCGCTGTCCAAGATAAGGAAACTTGAGACTCGCCGTAACGTGCCGCCGAACTCTGTGGCGAAACTAATGTCCGTGATCATGTTCGAGCGCAGGTATTTTCCTTTGTTGACTCAGGTAATTGTCGGCGGGATCGATACCAAGCCTGAAATTTACACGCTTGACCCGTTAGGTTCGGTGCTACCTGACGAGTACGCCGCCGTTGGGACTGGGGCCGAAATGGCGCTTGGCATCATGGACGCAGAGTACAAGCCGGCAATGACCGAAGAAAAAGCCCGAGAGTTGGCAATACGCGCAATCAAGTCTGCCACTCAACGAGATGCTGCAAGCGGCGACGGCATCGATGTCCTCTACATTACCAAATCGGGAACAAGAGAAGAAACGCTGGCGCTCAAGAACGCGTAACTTTTACTTCTTTTGCGGCTTCCCATATCTTGTCGCTGATATAGTGCAAGTTCTCCACTACGTACCCTTTGGTCATACTAGCGGCTGCCTGCGAATCATCCAGGGCTAACCCGACCGCGAGAACCTTGCCATGCTGCTGGTCTCTTACTGTCACGATGCTTCCTTTCTTAAATTCGTCAAATCTGGTAACCCCGGGCCTCATTACATTAGCTCCATTGCAGACAAACTTTACTGCCCCCATGTCGACCGTCACAGTCGGAAATTTTTGCAGCAACTCGGCCTCCCCAAGGAACGGGATTATTTTGTCTTCAGAAACCTTTGCGCAAACAACCTCGTCTGATACCAAAAGCGATTTCTGGGCGTCAATTTCGTACGATTTGAAGTTCTTTACTCGAGGCACGCTTCCTTGTGGCCACGAGGATCTCATCGTGTCCAGGAGCGATGATGTGTCAGATTTTGAAAGTACCGCTACTTTCACACTTGTCCGGGTCTCCAGGCACCCGGGGACCGGATCCTACAATTAATTTATTCGAATCACGAGCGACTGTGGAGGCCAGTCTGGGTCCTTACTTGTTGCTAAAGACGCTATCGCGGATCTCTATCATGTCTCTCAGGATAGCACTCGCGGTCTCCATTCCGCCTGCCCCCTTTCCTATTATAGTCTGCGTGCCCGAGTGCTCGGAGGAAAATGAAACGGCATTTAGCGTTCCGTTGACGCAGATTGGATCGGAGTTCGGAACCTGTCCCGGGGATACCTCAAGTCGCTTGCCGTCGCACGTTGCAAGCAGCTTCAAGGCGGACCCTGACTTTATTGCCCGCCGGATGTCAGCCTCAGTTACTTCCGTAATGCCTGACCTTCTGACATCGCGGAGTGTGACCTTCATTCCCATTATCCAGTTTGCCATAATGACAAGTTTCGCAGCGGCGTCAAAACCCTCTACGTCAAGCGTGGGATCGGCCTCTGCGTATCCCTTCTTGCTGGCATCACCAAGGGCCTCTCGATAACTCATTCCCTCTGCCATCAGGCTGAGGATGTAGTTTGTAGTCCCATTCAAAATTCCGCGAAATGACGTGATTCTGTCTCCCTTAAGGCAGCGCTTGGCAAACTCGAGGATTGGAGTCCCGCCTCCTACCGTACCGCTGAACCGCAGCATTACCCCATTATAGCTGGCCAGCTCGAGAAGTGAGGGAAAGGCCAAGGCCAATGGGCCCTTGTTGACGCTTATTACGTGCTTGCCGGTCCTCATGGCAGAAATGATATGCGACATTCCCGGCTCGCCATCCTTCAGGTTGGTTGCGGTGCATTCGATTACGATTTCAGCCTCGACGTTTTCGATTACCTGATTGGCATCGAAATTCGCGCCCTTGGCCTTGCCGGCGACGCTTCCAGTCTCCTTCTTGTTCTCCAACAACCTTTTCAGGTCTACCCCCGCAGGAGAGACAATCGCAGTCTTGGCATCCACGCAAGCGACAATTCGTGGCTTCATACCGTATTCAGTGTACAGGTCGGCAGAGCGAGATACAAGTAGCTTGGCCAGACTCTGTCCGACGACGCCAAAGCCGACAAGAATTATTCGCACCGCCGTACGCTTGGCGTCAGGTACTAATAAGAATAACATAACTGACGCGCATTATTGCATTCCGGACACGCAGCGGCTTGCTAGTCAATGATACCTTACCCGGATAGCAAATGTTTTATCAGGACAGACAACAGCTAATTGCGCAGGTTCGTCCTTTAGTGTATGAAATGTTTCCGATTCTCGTGCTTATAGGGTTCGCGGCAGGCACGCTAGGATCGATGATTGGAGTCGGGGGCGGCATAATTATCGTACCGTTCCTGACTTTTTTTGGGATGCAGCCTGCACAGATTGCCAGTACGAGTCTGTTTGCAGTAACTTCCACGAGTGTGTCTTCGAGCATCGAGTACTCCAGGCAAAAGAGAATAGACTACAAACTTGCGATCTCGATGGCGGCGGCCGCTCTACCCGGCACCGTGCTTGGCGCCGTGCTATCGCACAGCATCTCTCTTGAGTCATTCAGGTTGTACTTTGCCATCTTGCTCGCCATAGCAGGGCTTTACGTTCTCTACAAGACGCGCATCCTGAGAGAGCCCCAGACCAAGAGTCCGACCTTTTCAACCAAGTTGGCGGTGGTTGCCCTGAGCTTCGTGGCCGGAGTGATTTCAAGCCTGTTTGGTGTTGGAGGCGGTATTATCTTCGTGCCGGCGATGCTTTTGCTTCTGGGCATTGCCATGCAGCGCGCAGCGCCGACTTCGCAGATGATTCTGCTGATAACCTCCATAGGCGGGCTTGTGGCACATATTGCACTAGGGCATCCGGATTACGTGTCCGGCATTTTGCTTGCCGCCGGCGCGGTCATTGGAGGCCAGGTTGGTGCTCGGTTATCAAAGAGAGTGCGAGATTACTATTTGCAGGCCGCCCTGGGAATTGTGCTGATTGGCGTATCTGCGAAACTTATCTACGACTGGATGGTTCAGAGCAGGTTATAAGCGGCTTTGTAATGCTCAAAGCGTCCCAGCGATTCTGTTGGGCCACACCTTTGGAAGGCAGACTCGGAGCTATTGACGGCCCTCGTCGATGTAGTATATCGCCTCGTTTCCGCCACCTGATATTCCCGAGGCCAGAGTCAGCACTGACTCGCTGAGGTTCTTCGGGTCGGGTTGACTGCCTTCGGCTGTGCCTGCGAGAACTAAATACAGTCGTATTTGCGATCCCAATACATCGCCAAGTTCCTGGTTTACAGTCGCCGTGTAAGGACGCAAAGCTGCTCGGAAAACGTCCGCTCTGGCGCGCACTTCGCCAGAGATTTTCTTGCCAACTGGAGAATCGGGACCCACGATTACGAGGCGGCCATGTGCACCTTTGTATTTTGAAGGCTCCTGCACAGCCCCTTCTGGAGCCATAGCGTTGACCGCTTCCTTTACAAGAAGGCCCGGCACGTGGATGTAGTTGGAAACGAGTGCGTCCCATTCTGCTCTAGAAAGAGTGCCCATTTGCTTTCCATAATCATAGTCACCTGTAAAGTGAATTAGTGCATTGACTTGACCGAATTTAGATTTGGCCGTGTGCAAAATCCGCCTGACAGAATCTTCTTCAGCCAAATTCAGCGCATGACTGTGAAAGTCTTTATACTTGTCGCTGTCCTTTGGATTGCCGTACAGGATAATCACCTGCTTTGCACCGAGCGAGTTAGCCATTTTTGCAACCTCTTTGACCCTCTCGATGTCTTTGGAGGCTGAGGAGGTGGTTGTGAGAATTATGACCTTGCCCGAAACCCGGGGGTCTCCTTCTCTTATCACGGAGGTTCCCACAATGGGCTTAACGGGGTAGAAGACCCTGTCGTTTGGTATGACCCTGCCGTTTATCAGCCTGCCAATCTTTTCCCCGCAAAGATTGACAACCATCTCGGCCACGTCATCTTGTGACAGGAACTCCCCGTCTACAATCATCTTGCTCGTATTGGACTGGATCTTTTCGGCGATTTCCTGAATCTTGCTCAGTGCGCTTGAGACAAGGTCTACTGCCTTTTGCATTTCCTCGTCTGCAGTGCGCCCTCGCGCTTTTTGGATGCCTTCTGCCACTTTCAACACGCCCGCCTTGACCACCTGTTCGTCCTCCCCCAGTAATGGCAGAGCATCCGCAGTCACCTTTTCAATTTCAGCCGCGCTCAAGCCGGGAAAGCCCCCTATGCGCAGAAATTCTGCCGCCGCTTTTGGATAGACCGTCTTGTATATCCTGTCCGAATGAACCGGCCCCGGGTTAGTCGCAATGGAGCGAATTTCTCTAGAGGCCATTTCCCATGCAAGTGCCTCCGCAAGCCTGTTCTTGGCACCTTGTGACGCGGTATAAGGCGTTCTAAACCTGTAGGGTCTTTGCTCGTACCTGTTCTCCTCAGAAAAGAAAGTTGAAATGGTCAGAATGGTTGACCCGGGCTGCATCACGCGAAGGGCACAGGCAGAGGTCCAAAAAGTGCCTGTTAGATGGATTGTCACGCAATCCCGAAATTCCTGGACCGATGCATTCGTAAAGGCTTTCACGGGACCGGAAACGCCTGCGTTGTTCACAACTATGTCCACCTTTCCAAATTGTTCTTTTAGCTGCTCAAACATTGCGGAGATTCCAGACTCGTCGGAAACGTCCACACCCGGAAACGCTGTTACGGAGGCAGACGAACCAACCGACGAAATGATGTCTTTGAGAATCTTTGAAGTCTGATCCAATGGTTCCTTTCGCCTGCCCATGATAACGATATTAGCACCTCCCTGAGCAAATCTGCGCGCTATAGCCTGACCAATTCCGGTTCCGCTACCCGTGATAACCACAACCTTACCTGCAAAATCAAGGGGCCGACTGAGAGATTGATTCTGCGTCACGCTCTTGAGAGCCCGATGAAGGTCTATTAAATTTAGCGAGGTTACACTTGTCGTTACGGGGCTTTCGAAATCTGACCGGTTACCATCCTGACATGCATGGCGATCCGGTCTGCGATCTCTGCCATAGTATGGCTAAAGTGCGTGTCGTATTCGCTGTGCCACTTGCCATAAATTCTAACAAGGGATCCGACGGGGTCCACGCGGATTTCACCTTCGAATAATAAAACTTCCTTCAACATTGCACTCAGTTGAGCATCGTTCTGGAGGGTGTCGGCAAAACTACTCGAGCCAGTCCAACGCACGTCGATTACCTGCTTGCTACCGAATCTACCTTTGGTAATCGGCTCACATTTGGCGAGAAGCCGCTCGTTATCATCGGAATTGCACTCGACGATAAAATGGAGCTGATATGAGTCGAGCGCCCCATATGGCAGCGGAGAAGGATCGTTAGACACGATCGTCTAGCTCCTCTGGATTACTTGAACATAACTGAAGTTCCTGCCGCTTACCCTCACTAGTCCTCTGTTTGTAACTACCCTTGGCCCAAATCCGAACATCTGGCTAGAAGCCTGTAATGATTCAATCTTTGTGGACCCGACGGGAAGTGCCTGCGCCTCGTACCCTTCGCGTTGCATTTCTTCGGCAATCTGTTCATTTAATGTCCTTAGTTTTATTGTCACTGGCTCAATTTCGCCGTGATCTTCCTCGTGAACTAACTCGCTAGAATGGGATTGCTTTTCTAAAGGCTGATCGCGCGGGCTCACTGGGATACATAATCTTTTGTGGCTAAATAAATTCTACTGCCTTCTTATGGAGTCTAGGTACTGATCGGCCCCTATTTGTTCAAGGCGTTCGCCCTTCTTGCGCACCTCTTTCTTGAGATTGTTCTTGAAACGCTCTAGTTTTGCTGCCAGCTCGGGGTCGGCGGTAGCAAGAATCTGGCAGGCAAGAATTCCCGCATTCTTGGCCCCGTTGATGGCGACCGTGGCGACGGGTACTCCGACGGGCATTTGCGCGATGGAAAGAAGCGAGTCAAGGCCGTCCAAGCTCGAGGTCTTGATCGGGACGCCGATGACTGGAAGCGTCGTCATGGAAGCAACCATTCCGGGTAAATGGGCAGCCCCGCCAGCACCAGCGATTATAACCTTGATGCCTCTTGCCTTCGCAGATTTGGCATATCGTGACATAAAATCTGCGGAACGGTGGGCAGAGACTATTTTGACTTCGTGAGTCACCTTGAAAGATTCAAGCAAGTCTGCGGCCGCCTTCATTACCGAGAGGTCAGAGTCGCTACCCATAATGATTCCAACTCGGATGGTGGGCAACTTATCCGGCCTCCTGAATACCAATTATTTTCAGAGCTGCACGGGCGTTGCTTGCTCGAGTGCTGGCCTCCCGTACTGTTTTGCCCAGGGCCGTGATATGGCCTAACTTGCGCCGGGGCCTCGAGGTGCTCTTGCCGTAGATATAAAGCGAAGTTTGTGGTACGGCTAGCGATTTTTGCAGTCCTGTGACAGAATATGACCCGTCGACACCCTCTGGCCCCAAAATATTTACCATGGCCGCCGGCGAGAGGAGCTTTGGCTTTGCCAGTGGCAGGTTCAGGACGCAGCGGAGGTGCTGCTCGAACTGAGATACAGAACAGGCCTCGTTAGCATAGTGGCCGGAATTGTGAGGACGCGGAGCGACTTCGTTTACGAGGATCTCACCCGCATATGACCAAAACATTTCCACGCCGAAAATACCTGCACTTCCAAAGGCGGCCATAGTCCTTCTGGCAATGAGGTCTGCCTTCCGTGCGACAGGCGGCGGCACGCCCGCAGGGGCTAACGTAGTATCAAGTATGCTGTTCTCGTGGATGTTGTGAGCAAGTGGAAAACATTCTATCTGGCCAGCAGGATTCCGTGCCACCATTATCGAAAGCTCCTTTCGGAACTTGACGAACTTTTCCACAAAGCACTCCTTTTCTCCAAAATAATCAATCGCATCTGGAATCTGGCGCGCAGATCGAATGAGAAAGTTTCCCCTACCGTCGTACGAGTCTTCGGCAGCCTTCATCATTAGCGGGTACCCGAATTGATCGCATAGCTGTCTCAACTCTTCCGAGGACTTGACAGGGGCAAAATCAGTCACGGGAATATTGTTTTGACGCAAAAAGTTCTTTTGCCTCAGCTTGTTCTGGATGGTCAAAAGTGCTGCAGGACGGGGTCTAACCGGGAAGCCGCTGGCTTCAAGTTCATGAAGCGCTTTAGAATTTGCCAGTTCGATTTCGAAGGTTATAAAATCGACTTTTCTTCCAAGCTCTCTAATAGCCTCATCGTTCTTAAAGTCAGCTACAATTTGCTCGTCGGCAACGCCAGAGGCAGGGCAGTCGGGAGAGGGGTCAATGATAACAACGTGAATTGCCATCCGCTTGGCCTCGGCTGCTATCATTTTACCGAGCTGCCCGCCTCCAATGATCCCGATGCGGACCTTGCGGTTCAATGAAAAGCTGTCTATCTTTTCTTCAAGAGCAGGCAAACTGAAGCGGAGTTCTATCCTGCACACTAAAATTCCTATCTAAGGCCACAGAGTAAGCGATTCTGAAAAAAACAGCTTCACATAGCCCACATTACCTACACTTTTTATTATATTCGTCGCCTCAGCAGTTCCGTTGAAGCTGCTGCATCAGGGCAAGGTGAAGGACGTTTACGCTGCAGAAGACGGCAACCTCCTTTTCCATTTCACGGACAGAATTTCTGCCTTTGACGTGAGGTTTCCAACGCCCGTTCCTCGCAAGGGCGAGGTGCTGTGCAGGTTTGCCGAGTACTGGTTCACGACCCTCTATGCTCCAAATCACATGATACGAGTCGTCGATCGGGATAAAATGCTGGTAAGGCCGCTCAAAATGATTGGCTTGGAATGCGTGGTGAGAGGTTACTTCTATGGCAGCCTTGCGGAGAGGTTCAATTCCGGTCTGCCCACGCCGTTAAGTGCAAAAACAAGGCCAGAGCTGGCCTCGCGGCTGGATCACCCTATATTTGACCCCACGACCAAATCTGAGGAGCACGACCGGCCCGTCACCACTCAAGAGGCTATCGAAATCGCCTCGATTACGCATAAACAATACGACTATCTGTCAGAGACCTCCGTCAGACTATACCAAGAGATGTCTGACCGCGCCTCCGCGGCGGGCTATATAATGTCGGATGTCAAGTTTGAATTCGGTTTTGATGCGGCCGGCGACATTGTCCTTGCTGATTCCCTAGGACCAGACGAATTCAGGCTCTGGAAGGCGAGCGATTATTCTCCAGGCAAGATCCAGGACAGCTACGACAAGCAAATCCTAAGGGATTGGTTAGTAGAAACCGGCTTCAAGAGGCAAGTAGACATGCTCGCGGCAGAAGGGAAGAAGCCAACGGCCCCCGCGATACCTCAGAACATATTACAAAAGCTTAGCGAGCGATATATCGCTGCCTACGAGTCGGTAACGGGTCGAGATCTGTAGCATTTTGCTCAGTTTTCGACCACGTATTTTTACCGATTGGCCAGAAGGTGGGGCCTATTCTTGGATTTTCTTCTTGATTGCAAAGGTATCATTTACCAAGCTGATATTCGTCGCCCCGCCAGTAGTGCCATGCGTGCGTTACTAGTATGCTGCGTACGCGCTATTAGTACGTAGACAGTACGCATATTGGTCATTGCGTGTCAATGGCGGTAATACTGGTTTATCCATTTGCCAACGAATTATGATTTATGCATTTTTTACCCCCTGCAAATAAGATAACAAAATTGGCAAACAGCATTTTTACAAAGGGCGTTACAAAGAAAAAATTGATTGTACTTAACGAAAAAACTGCCCTGGCACTCTCCGATCCTGTTCGCGCGAAAATCCTTCTTGCTCTGACCCACAGACCCATGAATGCGGAGGAAATTGCCGCCGCGCTGAAGCCCTTAGGAATGGACAAAGCGACAAGCACAATCAGACATCACTTGGATGTGCTCAAGGGCTGCAATCTGGTAGAGGTCTCGCGAATTGACGAAGTACGCGGCGCTGTGACAAAATACTACTCTCCTCGCGCAAAGCTGATGGAGGAACAGACCTCGGACGATATTGAGCTAAATGCAAAGCTGGTTGATGAAACCTGCAGAAAACTCGCAAAGCTAATGGCAGCAGCTGTCAAAAACTTGGGATTAACCGAAACCAAAGAAGGGCTGCCAGCCTGTTCGCTTTGCAGCTCGAGCCATGCAAGGGAGCTGTCGTTGATCACCCTGCTCAACTATTGCACTCTCAGAGTGCTGGAGGACGAAACCTTCCAGAAGGCATTGGCCGTGCCCGCCGCCGCGCCAAGAGACGCGCGGCCTTCCCGGTCAAAAGGATCCTAACGACGCCTGGAAGTCGCTTTGCTCAGGGCTTTCTGAACGCCTTCTTGTTGGTCAAGCCAGTCGTCAAAATAGGTCAAGAGCAGATGGGCGGCAAGTTCCTCTTTCGAATGGTCTACCTTCAAATGAATCGGCATGTAATCTGCAGACAGGTAAAGATTGCATATATAGCAGAAAGGATTCAGCTCGTGCTTCTGGATTGTCTTGCGACGTGCTCGCATCACCACTTTCAGTTTTTTGATCAGGCAATTACAGTATATAACGACTAATGCGTCGCTGTACCTACACTGGCTGAACTCGAGCTATTCAACTATAATTCGGAGTAGGCCCCGCGTCTGAGTGCTCTGTAGCTTCTGAACAAGCCTCCTTGGAATGCTAGCGGACCCGCTGTCGCATGCGATGCAGAGGGTTCGTGGACAGATGAAGCTGCTTGTCCGAGTGACTATGTCTGCAGTGTGCTCCAATGAAAGCTCCCTGTGTCCCTTACCCCCCACAAGCCAAACCTCGTTTTCCACAACCAATTCTAATTTCACGAATGATTCGTCCCGCCTCAGGCGGTTTTTGAGTTGATCACTTAAATCCGAACATGCCTTGTTTGCGCGCACACCCGCAATGCAGTCGCCGCGCAGGCTAAGGTGTTCATGCTTTGTTATTTCAATCGTCCTTGCATGAAAGCAGCGGACATTTGGATGACCAAAAAAGACGACCTCATCTTCTACCAATGGGACCGGGTCGCGCATGATGATATAAAATGTATGAACCCTGATCATTGCAAAAAGTGAGGTAAACTTAAATTGTCGGTTACAAAAAAATAGCTGAATTGTTACCAGCAGCAGCGGGCTATGACCGAGCAATTACTGTATTCTCCCCTGACGGCAGGCTTTACCAGGTTGAATATGCAATCGAAACTGTCCGAAGGGGAACTCTTGCCATTGGAATTAAGAGCAGGGACGGTGTGATTCTTGCAGTTGAAGAGAAGGCAAGGAAGTTGCAGATTTCTAATGTCACCCAGAAGATTTTCCAAGTAGATGATCACATAGGCGTCGCAGCTGCTGGATACATCCCTGACGCTAGGACTCAGGTAGACCACGCCAGATTTTTTGCCCAGAGCAACCGTTTGATCTATGACGAGCCGGTCGACGTTGAGGGCGTGGCAAAGAACCTCGCAGATATGGCACAACAGTTCACGCAATATGCAGGTGTGAGGCCGTTTGGTGTTGCATTAATCTTGGCAGGGGTAGACAAGAACGGTTCTGAGCTCTTCTTGACTGATCCGAGTGGCACTTACATAGGATACGATGCCGTTGCCATCGGAGCCGGCAGTGATCAGGTGACCGATTTCCTTGAAAAGTCATACAAGGCAGACATTCCAATGGAAGACGCGGCAACTCTGGCGATTGAGTCGATTTACCTTGTCAGCGAGGAGAAGAGTGGTACTCGTCATCTAAAGATGGCCATAATCGACGAAAATACACGAGCCATGCGCAAGGTCGAGGATCAGGAAATCGAAAAGTACGCCACAAAGGCAAAAGAGAACGCTACAAAGCGCGGTGCCTGATTTCAGGCGGCACTTCTGTTCTTCTTTTTCCTGAACCAAGCTGCTACTCACTGACCGCTTGTATCCAGATTTTTCTTTTCCAGCTTTTTAAGAATCTGCAGAGGTGAGAAGATTAAATTAAGGAAATAGAGTGATTTCAGGAAGTTTGGCTGTCAAGATAGGTGCACCCTGTCCGAATCTCCAGGTCTCCAAGTGGGTCCAAGGAAAACCCACCAATATTGACTCGGAAAAAGGAAATGTGGTGTTGGTGGAGGTTTTCCAGGTTAACTGTCCTGGCTGTTTTCTTTATGGGATTCCCGAAGCCATCGATATTTACAAGAAGCACAAGGACAGAGGTCTGACAGTGATAGGCATGGCAACAGCGTTTGAGGACTATGACAAGAATACCATTGAGAATTTGGAAAAGCTCGTGGCTACTGGCGAGGTCATCGGGGAGACGTATAAGGCACTTGCACAATATGGCCAGCTCAAAGGTGAGTCAAAGCTCCCCTACTCGATCCCGTTTCCTTTGGCAATGGACAAACTGGTGAAGGAATCGGCACAAATTTCAGAGGGCAAGGTAATGGATTTTATCGAGGCGAACGTCCCAGATTTTCGGACGCTCACCGAAAGGGAGCGCCAGGTCCTTATGAAGCGCGTCCGCGAATACCTTTCGAGAAAGGAATTCTCCGCAAAGACATTTGAGGACTTTATGCTTCGGGGAACACCGTCATCAATTCTGGTCGATCGCAAAGGAATTCTGAGGCATACGGCATTTGGCTCAAACGGCATGCTGGAACAGTCTGTCGAAGCATTGCTTAGCGAGTAGATTTGCATCGATTATCTGTTGCACTGCCTGACTCGGCGCTTTCCGACGAGCAGACAAAGCGAGAAAAGACGGTGAAAATCGGCCAGTTCGCTCGCTCTTGCTCTATATTCAGGGTAAATAGGATATACATTTACCACGACTCACTCTCAAGGTTCGACGCCTCTGATGCTAAGTTGATGTCGACTGTGCTGAGGTACTTGGACACTCCGCAATATCTCCGGAAGCGGCTCTTTCCGCGGATTAGTGAGCTTGAATATGCCGGCATCCTGCACCCAATTAAGGCACCCCATCACAAACCCGCTCAGACACTAAAGGAAATCCGGCGGGGAGACGTAAGATCAGGAGTGCTGGTCGAGGAAAAAGGGACTCTCTTTGTCGATGTCGGCCTTGGGACCCTATTGCCTTTCAAAGGTCAAGGACGCGACGGCCAGAAGGTGGACGTAGTCTTCGTTTCTGAATACCCCCGGCTTAACGTGAGACAGGCGCAATCCCACGAGATAAAAGATTATTGGGGGTTTGATGTCCAAGAGCAACCCTCGTTAACTTCGCTTCTATCGGCAGAACGAACTTCTCTAGTTTTGCTTACATCGCGCAAAGGGCCTTTCTATACAAAGTTGCTTACCCAGATTGAACAACGTCTGCGAGAAATTGAGAGCGTTTTGCTGGTATTTGGATCGCCGAAATACGGCATCCAGGAAATACTCGCCCGGGAGAATTTGCGCGGGGCAGATCGAGCTCGAACAACTGACGATCATATCACAGTCAACATGTTTCCCAACCAAGCGACAGAAACTATCCGGCTCGAGGAAGCAGTTCTTGGCACGCTAGCTATTCTGAATCTATCAATAAACCGTGCGACTTTCGCAGAAAAATTCGTATAGAGTTTAACTTATTAAAGGGAACTGAAGTGTGATGCAGTATCAATGGGCCATCGTAAGTATAGCGCTCCAAGAAGAGGCAGTATTGCCTTTAGGCCACGCGCTAGGGCGCAGAGTTTAGAGGCCAGAATTAGAACCTGGCCCGAGTTTACCAGTGACAAGGTCTCACTCGCAGGATTTGCCGGTTTCAAGGCAGGATGTCTTCATGTATTGAGCATTGATGATAGGGAAAAGACCCCGAACTTTGGCAAGCAGTTGCTTAATTCTTCAACAGTAATCGTCACGCCGCCCTTGAGAATAATAGGGATAAGGGGGTACAGGAAAGACCTCTACGGTTTACATGCGGTTTTTGATTTATACGCAAAAGACCTTCCAAAGGAACTTTCAAGGAGGTTTGAAGCCAAGTTCAACGAGGAATCTCTAACGAAATCAGAATCAAGGCTCAACGAACTTGAAGAAGTCATGGCAATAGTGGCCGTCGAGCCTTCGCAGATCAATCTATCGCAGAAAAAGCCGTTTGTCTTTGAAATGCCTGTAACTGCGAAGGATGTAAAGTCGGCGTTTGATTATTTAAAAGGCAGCCTGGGCAAGGTCGTCAGAATCGGCGACGTATTTCAGGCAGGCCAGAATCTCGATGTCTTTGGAATAACTCGAGGAAAGGGCGTCGAAGGCCCTATCACGCGGTTCGGAGTCAAGAGAAAGCAGCACAAGTCAAGAAAGAGCGTGCGCGCAGTTGGAACCCTTGGGCCGATTTCTCCTGCAGTCGTTATGTACACAGTCGCAAGGCAAGGACAGCGAGGCTTCCACCAAAGGACCGAATATAACAAAAGAATTTTGGTTGTTTCAAACACAGAGAAAGATTCCCAGTCTTCCAGCGCGATTAACCCACCGGGCGGGTTCAAGCACTTTGGCCTGGTCTCAGGCGATTACATTATTGTGAGAGGCTCAGTTCCTGGCGTTCCAAAGCGTCTGATCAAGATGAGGCATCCCATTCGAAACCTTCCCAAGAAAGTAATGGAACCGAAGATACTGGAGATCATTGCACATTGACAAAGGCTAGCATTTTATCAGTACAGGGAAAAGTTCAAGGAGATTTGGAGCTTCCACAGGTCTTTGAAACCCCGTACCGACCGGAAGTTATACACAAAGTCTATGTTAACGTGATGTCTCATTCGTACCAGAGGCAGGGCAGATATCCAGCAGCCGGCGAGATGGTTAGCGCCGAGTCTCGGAACACGGGTCTTGGCATCGCGAGACTCGCCAGAGCCCGTGGCGAAGGATTCCAGCGAGCTGGGCAAGCTGCGAGCGTTGCAGGCGTGCGGCACGGCAGAGTGGCGCATCCTCCAGAATCATGGAAAACAATCTACAAAAAGATTAATGAAAAGGAGAGACGCCTTGGCCTCAGTTCAGCCATAGCCGCGACGAGCAATAGAGAACTCGTAGCGCAAAGGGGTCACAAAGTTCCCGAAAATATACAGCTCCCCATTGTTGTTTCTAACGAAATTGAATCAATTCGCAAAGCTAAAGAGGTTCAGAATCTGCTGTCTGCCTTGGGAATGGATGCTGACTTGAAGCGGGCGCGCGGTTCTCACAAGGTCAATTCTGGAACCGCTAGAAGGCGTGGCAGGTCAGCAAGATCGGGGCTGAGCGCTCTTATCGTCGTTGGCAACGAATCAAAGATGACAACTTTGTCCACGTCTATCCCGGGCATCGATATCAAACGCGCAGAGGAGATAAGTGTGTTGGACCTCGCACCGGGCTCAAGGCCGGCGAGGCTTACGATCTATTCGGAAAATGCAGTGAAGCACTTTGAGGGGCTTAAAACCCGGGTAAACAACGTAATGGAAATTGCGACGAGGTCATCAAAGTGAGCAAGAGAGAAACCGAGAAAAAACCTGCCCCTGCTGCAAAAGAATCAGAAGTCATGGTTGCATCGTCGATGAGCCCAGAGGAGGCTTCCAGAATTATCTATGCACCTTACGTTACAGAAAAAACCTTTAATCAAATCGAAAAGGAGAATAAACTCGCATTTATGGTCTCCGTAGAATCAAGCAAGACGCAGATAATTGAGGCAATAAGGGTTTTGTACGAGGCCGAGGCACTTAACGCAAACACCGCTATCACTATTCATGGGAAAAAGGCTTTTGTCACATTCAAGGCGCCCGAAGGCGCAAGGGATCTGGCTACTAAGCTCGGCTTGGTGTAAATATTGTTGGCCTGGCTCGCTAGATTTAAAAGTAGTAGGTGCGTCGCGGGAGAGTTGATCTGATTGGTTCGAGAGTTCAAGTTCAAAGGTTATACTCCAGAGCAGCTCCAATCTCTATCAATTGAAACGGTTTTGCCGCTCCTTAATGCCCGGCAGAGGCGTTCTCTTGATAAGCGCGTCAGCTATTACATGAACGACGACAAGCGGAAACTCAGGGAAAAAGTCAAGCTTGCACGCGAAGGCAAGCTAAAGGGCAAGCTGCGCACACATGTCAGAGACATGATAATTCTCCCCGACATGGTGGGATTAACGATTCATGTTCACAACGGGAAGGAATTTGTTCAAGTTGCAATTAGGGCAGAAATGATAGGCCATTACCTTGGCGAGTATGCGATTACAAACAAGAGAGTCCAGCACGGCGCACCAGGAGTAGGTGCTTCAAGGTCTAGCCTCTACGTCCCATTGAAGTGATTTAGATGCCTGAATTCAAATACGCATTTCAGAATTTTGACAAGGCTCGACACGTCCGAGCTTCGCTGAGAGAAAAGTCGATATCGCATAAACACTCGCGCGAAATAGCCGTTGCTATCAAGGGCATGTCAATCGAGAAGGCCCGCGAATTTCTCGAAAATGTCGTTTCTCGAAAAATCGCCGTTCCGTACAGGCGCTACAACAACGAGGTTGCCCACAGAACCAACATTCGTGACGGCTTTTCTTCCGGCAGGTATCCAAAGAAGGCAGCCAATGAGTTCCTTCGATTGCTTGATAATCTCGAATCGAACGCAGAGTACAAGGGCATGGATCTCGACAGGCTACGCATAATAAGTGCAGTAGTCCACAAGGGTACTAAACTCGAAAGATTTACCCCGAGAGCAATGGGTCGGTCAAGCCCGAAAATCGATACACTAGTCCACGTGGAGCTGGTAGCTCAAGAGGCGAGGGTTGAAGAATGAGCGCTGTAAAGAACGTGCTGAAAAATAGCTTTCGAAATATGGAACTCAACGAGTTCCTCACCGAACAGCTGAAAGACGCAGGTTACGCGGGAGTCGAGGTGCAGAAAACGCCGGTCGGTGCAAAGCTGACTGTCTTTGTTACCAGACCCGGACTGGTAATCGGCAGGAAAGGCACCGGCATTAAAGATCTCATGGCAAGACTCGAGCAAAAGTTCGGGCTCCAGAACCCGCAGATTTCTGTAATGGAAGTGACTACGCCTGAGCTCAATCCTCAGATAATGTGCAACAGGATCGCGCAGTTAATCGAGCGCGGCACTGCATTTAGAAGAGCCTCAATGTGGTCCATGAACACCATCATGAGCGCGGGTGCACTGGGAGTAGAGGTGACTATTTCCGGCAAGCTTCGCACGGAGCGCGCTCATTTTGAAAAACACACGCTTGGAGTCGTTCCAAAGAGCGGCGATGTTGCAGGTAAAATTGTCCGCCTCGGGATCACACACGTTCTTACCAAGATGGGACTTATGGGAATCCAGCTCAGAATCGCGTCTAAATCAAGCGTTCCTCAAGAGTTTGAATACAAGGATGCATCTGGGACAACTTCTGGCCCATTGTCGCAAGCGACAGACGGGCAGAATCCATCTTTGCCACAAACTGACCAGACTACTGCTTCGAATCAGGGAGGGAGTGCGGATGGCTCGGCTTAAAGTCAAGACATTACGCGAAATGAATGATACCGACCTGGCAGACAAGCTGCTGGAGCTTCAGACAGATCTTGCGAAATTGAGGGCAGAGAAGACAAAGGGAACGCTGAAAAAATCAAGCGGCGATGTGCGTTGGGTACGAAGGGATATTGCTCGAATGATGACCATTATTAATGAAAGGAAGGTCGCGACCAAGTGAGCAATATCTCAGAGATAGAACTTGTCTCACCGTTAGCTCACGAGATCGTGGGCTCAAGACTAACTGTTTGTGACTCGGGTTGTCGTGCGCTAGTGGGTACGAGTGGCCAGGTAGTTCTCGAGACCAGGAACATGGTTCACATTCGAACAGACAGCGGCATTAAGAAAATCGTCAAGGAGGCTGTGAAGAAATTTTACCTAAAGAACGAATTTGGCGGTTGCTTTATAAGTGGTTCATCTTTGATAGGGAGACCTGAAGAAAGAGTTTCACGAACGAATTGAAATTGGTAGATTGATGACAATTGGTTAGAAATATTGGAGTATCTGTCGTTTCGCCGCGCAAAACTTGTGAGGACGAAATTTGCCCATTCCATGGGAACCTTTCAGTCCGAGGAAAGCTTATTCGCGGAATAGTGGCTAGTGCCAAGGCAAAGAAGATGATAGTCGTATCCAGGGAGTATCCGCGCCCCGTACCCAAGTACAAGAGGTATGAGAGGAGCAGATCAAAAGTGCATGCATACCTGCCTGAATGCATCGAAGTCAAAGAAGGTGAGGAAGTGGTCGTTGCAGAGTGCCGTCCGCTGTCAAAAACCGTTTCCTTCGTCGTGGTGGAGGTAAGTACCAAGGATGGCGGCGGGAACTAAGTCTAGGGCAGTCTCGGCGAAAGGCGTCGAGGAATTTAGGCCATATATCACTCGGGCTCTCCCTGTTACGGCTAATTTGGTGTGTGCCGACAATACAGGGGCCAAGATTCTCAGGATAGCCCAAGTTACTCGATACAAGGGCCGCCATTCAAGGCAGCCCTCAGCGGCAGTCGGAGACTTTGTCACCGTAACCGTTAAGAAAGGCCCTGCCGAGCTTCGAAAGCAGATTTTCGGCGCGGTGATTGTCAGACAAAAGTATCCCATTAGGAGGCCGAATGGTGTAAGGGTTGTGTTTGAAGATAATGCGGCTGTCCTGGTAACGCCCGAGGGCGAAATCAAGGGGACAGACATTAAGGGCCCGGTGGCATCAGAGGCAGCGGAGAAGTGGCCAAGAATAGCAAACCTTGCTGGGATGATCATTTAGAGGAGATTCATGATGGCTAAAGTAAACCCAAAACTTATCCACGTGCCAAAACACCAGAGAGATAAACGGATAGGCGCCACGCTAGATGATGCACTCAGGCAACAGTACGGGCGAAGAGGGACGCGTGTGGTCCAGGGCGATTCGGTACGCGTTTTGCGTGGAGAATACAAAGGTGTTGAAGGTAAAGTGGAAGAAGTAATCACAAAATCAGGGAGCTTGTATATCGAGGGAGTAAAAAGAGAAAAAATTCGTGGCGGCACTGTCAAGGTGCCAATTCACGCGTCAAACGTCATGATCACCTCGCTCAAGCTCGACGACAAGTTCAGAACGGCACGCTTGCAGAGGAAATCGGGCACGAGCGAGCAGTCCAGCCAATCAGAGGAGCGGTCTCAATAGAAATGGGCAAAAGAGGAGGAGACTCGAGGATGAAGAGGCAGTTGGCGCCTGTCTTTTGGAATATTAGAAGAAAAGAGAGCCAGTTCGTAGTAAGCGTTAAACCGGGGCCTCACCCAAAGCGGCTATCCTACCCGCTGGGCATGGTCCTCCGCGACGTTCTTGGCGTAGCTGCAACGATGCTTGAGGCGCAGCGCATACTGGTAGCCGGCAAGGTCAAAGTCGACAATATTGTTAGGAGGTCACCCAACTTCGCCGTTGGGCTAATGGACACTATTGAACTCTCAACAGGGCAAACTTACAGAATGGTGCCAAAAGACTCTACGCTATTGGTGCCTGTTTCTATTGACGAGTCGGAAAAGACCGTGAAACTATCCAAGGTCACCAGCAAGACCTCAGTACGCGGTAAAAAGATACAATACGGATTCCATGACGGCAAGACAAAGATATCAGACAAGGTTCTTCGAGTTGGCGATACTTGCCTAATTGAGCTGCCGCAGGCCGAAATTAAGGATCATTTAAAGTTCGAGAAGGGATGCACAGTACTTATCATTACAGGTGAAAACGCCGGCAAGATAGGCAAGGTCGAAGACATCAGGGACGGCATATTTTCTCTTCCAAAGAGGGCCTTGGTCACATTCGAGCAGAGGTCCGTCGAGCTACCCGTGGAAATGGTAATGGCGGTGGGCGCGGAAAAGCCCATAATTAGGGTGAACTAATTAAATGAGTGAACAAGCACAAACAGAACAAATCGGCTCGACCGACATGAAACGCATTCGCGTAGATAAGGTTGTAATAAACATCGGCGTGGGAAAATCCGGCGACCCTATTGAAAAGGCAAAAAAAGCACTCCTTGAACTTACGGGTCATCAGCCGGCCGTAAGAGGCGCCAAAAAGTCCGTCAGAGATTTTGGAATTCACAAAGGTGAGCCGATTGGCGCGATGGTAACGCTCAGAAGGGATCCCGCCAATGACTTTCTCAAACGCATCGTTGCGGCCAAGCGCAATACTCTGAAGGCCAGTTCATTCGACAACTTTGGCAACATCTCGGTTGGAATACACGAGCACATCGACATACCCGGCACCAAATATAATCCCGAAATCGGCATCTTTGGAATGGATGTCAGCGCCGTTCTTGTAAGACCAGGTTATCGCATCGCACGAAAAAGCAGAAAGAGCGCCAAGATCGGAAAAAGCCACAGGATAAATAGGGAAGAAGCAATGGACTTTTTCAGGCAGCAGTTTGGAGCGGAGATTGAATAATGCCAAAACCTAGAGGTTATGAAGAGACGGGAAGGAAGAAACTTGCTCACGGCAAGGGTACCAGATGGTGTCGCAGGTGCGGCGCATTCAACGGAATGATTCAAAAATACAACTTGATGCTTTGCAGGCAGTGCTTTAGAGAAGTGGCCGCGAGTCTAGGATTCGTCAAGTACGAATGAGAGGGTGTGGTTAGATGCCAGCGTTAAATGTCATATCGAACCTTTTCACTACAATTTATAACAACGAGTCCCGGCGAAAGAAAGAGTGTGTCGTACTTCCCGCTTCAAGGTTTGCAAGTGAAATCCTCCGGGTAATGCAGAAGCACCGGTATATCGGGGAATTCGAGCAGGTAGACGACGGGAGGGCAGGCAAATTCAAGATCCAGTTGCTGGCCAAGATTAACAAATGCGGCATAATTACACCGCATTTTTCGGTTAAGAAAGATCAGTACTTCAACTGGGAAAGGCAATTTCTGCCTGCATACAGCATGGGATTACTACTGGTTTCTACTAGCAGGGGGATAATGTCTCACCACGAGGCTCAGTCCCAAAATCTGGGAGGCGTTCTTGTTGGCTACGTCTACTGAAGAAGCGATCGTCGGGGAGGTTGAAATCCCCGATTCTGTAAAAGTTACACAGGAGCGAAACACCATTGTTGCAAAGGGAAAGGCCGGCACCGTGAAGAAAGACTTTACGAAACTGCCTGCGACAATCTCGATTGACGGAAACAAGGTGGTGATAAAGCCGCATGGCAAGCGCAAAAAGGACCTTGCAGTCACAAACACCGGAGCCAGCATAATTAGAAGCATGATAAAAGGTGCGGAAAAGGGCTTTACATACAAACTCAAGGTCATCTTTGCTCACTTTCCTATTTCGGTAAAAGTAAAGGACGGCCAGGTTCTCGTCGAGAACTTTTTCGGCGAGCGTTCACCTCGGGTTTCTACCATTGTGGGAGAGGGCACCAAGGTTACGGTCGCAGGTGAGGACATTCTAGTTCAGGGTCCGAGCCTGGAAGATGTCTCGCAGACAGCCGCGAACATAGAACTCTCTACAAAGATAAAAGACAAGGACCAGCGGGTCTTCCTTGACGGCCTATATGTCTACGCGCGCGAAGATGGAATGCAGCGCGGGTAGATATTTCTACCATTTGCATCTAGCCTTCAAGAAAGATTTATTTTGTGCTTGACTTTGCTAATGGTTGCGCCGCTGTAGCTCAGCATGGTAGAGCAAATTCGTAGCGCGACATGTGCTTTGAAGCTCAACTGGCTGTTAACCAGTGGGTCATCAGTTCGAGTCTGATCAGCGGCGCCATACTTTTACTTCAATAACCATTTTCTGTTCGCGACCAAGTTACGATAGCTTTATACTGTAATCTGCGGTCAAATCCATTGCAATTCTCCAGCCAGGTTCTACAGATGACAAAGAATGCAGATAGCGCAGATTCTAACGAGAAGAGAGGGCAGCTAGAAGACATCCTTCGCGGCAAAACACTAATGGTTTACTCGTACATGATAAAGAGGAAGGAGCCAATCGGCGTAAGGGAGCTGCAGCGAGACCTCGGTTTCTCATCTCCTAGCGTAGCTACGTACCATATCGAAAAGCTACTCGGGCTGTCGCTGGTCGGACAGGACGAATACGGGAGATACTTTGTTGCGCAAAAGGTTCAAGTCGGGGTACTCCAGGCATTTGTAAATCTCGGCGGCTTTACCTTTCCTCGGTTGACTTTTTTTGCAGCTTTTTTCACAACCATGCTCCTGGCTTATATAGCGTTCAATTTGGAGCACCTAGACGTCTACGCAGTCGCATTTGCCGTCGCTGGAGCAGGGGCATTCTGGTACGAAACAGTTCGAGTTTGGACGAGACGCCGGATCGCCTGACGGATTTCAGGCCTGCAGCCTTGTCACGATATTTCAAAACTCGAGTATTGAAATATTCTATATTTCGATGATGTCAAGCGCTATTGCATCGGCGAGCAGATCAAGATGGCGGCTCGCAACGATATAGCCATTCTTTATCTCGGAGGAAGATATCCACCTATTTGATGAGCTAAAAAGCCGTTCCTTTTTCATGCGCGACTCGACCTGTTCTACATCAAGCTCTTTCTCTTCAACCTCTTCTGTTTTGGTATGTTTTATCGTAAGCAAGACCTTTTTGACCAGAACTCGTCTGCCGAATCGCTGCGAAAAATCGCGAGCATTTTCGTCTATCTCGAGCATCTTGACCTTAATCTGAAACCTATTCAATGCGTCACGCGTTGTCAGCAGCCGTTCGTCGACGAACCTGTCGTAGCTCATCAATACCTGACATGCTCCTTGACTATATTAACGTCAAGTATTATTCGGTATGCAACTGAACTTGTAGTAAGGCATCCCGTCAATCACGCCGCACGAGACCAGCCTCACAGGAGAGCCCACCTTTGCTATCGCAGGATCTGCTATCGATCCGACAAGTCGCAACTCTCCAATTTCAACCAGACCAAAGGCATCGGCTCTGCTTCCCAGTTTACTTTCTGACAGTTCAATTATTTTTCCGACCTTGCGACGATAGGGCTTGAGTTTGGTCATGCGGGAGCAAGTCTTGCAGAATTGGGACACGGGCCAGCTGAACTTCGAGCATGACTCGCAGTAGCTGGCACACAATTTGCCCGACGCAACTAATTTCAAAAACTCGGCGCTTGTCAAGTCGCTAATTAGCACTCATAATCATAACGGTCGCCGAAGAGCCTGCGGCTGCTAGGTTGTGGACCAGACCGCACTTTAATGTTGATGAGACCTGCCTTTCACCAGCCTTATGAGAGAGTTGTGAAAAAATCTCGGCGACCTGAGCTATACCTGTTGCCCCTACAGGATGGCCACAGCCTAGGATGCCACCGCGTGGGTTCAACACTGTGTCGCCGGTCTCAAGAAACCGGCTCCCCTTTCCTGCCACAGCAAGGCCCAGGTCCTCAAGCGCCATTATTTCAAGAATCGAGAACGCGTCGTGCAGCTCGGCAACATCCACGTCTGAAGGCCTTAACCCCGCCATTTCAAACGCATCACGGCCAGCGTGAATGGCAGAATCTATCCGAGAGAGTTCAGGTGTAGACCCCGCAAGACTGGCCGAATTCGTCCTCTGTCCTATTCCAGAAATCCATACGGGAGTTGAAGGTACCTGCCGTGCAAGTTTTTCAGACAAGAGCATGACTGCCGAGGCGCCATCGCATGCTGAAGAGCATTCTAAGAGCTTGAGCGGTTCAACAATCTTTCTCGAATTCATTACCTGGTCTACTGTGACCTCACTTGGGAAAAGCGCCTTTGGATTCTTGGCAGAATTCTTTCGGTTGAGAACTGGGACCATCGCCAGCTTTTCTTCGGCAAGTTGGTATTTCCTCATGTACGATTTTGCGAATAGGGCCGCCCAATGGACTGGAAGAAAGTATGACCCGCGCGTAATGTCTGAAGTCAATCTGTAGCCGGTGCTTTCCCTTTTCTCCGCCCCCGTAACCAAGACAGCACTGCAGAGTCCCGAGGCGATGAGGGAAAAGCCAGTTGCAATCGAGTTGGTACCTGAATTGCAGAGGTTATCTATGCGCTGAGCCAATTTTGGCTGAATTCCAAGCATCTCCGACACTACTGGACCCAAGTACTGCTCGTTCGAGCAGCTAGAGACCAATACGCAGTCTACGAGTTCTCTAAGCACGGGGTTTGACCGAAGGATCTCCGCACAGGGGCCTGCGGCCAGTTCCGCTACTGACTGGTCCGATTGCTTTACAAAAGCAGAAGTCGCAGACGCGACAACCGCTACGCGCGCCACCCAAAACAGTCGATGAGTTCCCTAAATGAACTTTCTGCGTCATCTATAGGATTTACCTGCAGTATGGCCCTTGTTATTCCAGTCTGCGCAAGGCAGTTCAGTTGTTCTCTGCATTGCTCAAAGCTCCCGGATACTGCCAGTGAATCCAGCATTTTGTCAGGCACATGTTTTGCAGCTGCATCGCTGCCCGAAACTGTAAAGGCATTCTGTATGGCCTCAACTTCGGCTCTGTATCCTGTCTCTGCCAGGAACTTGCTGTAATACCTGCCGGCACCGACATAGAAGGCCAGCGTCTTTCTCGCCCTCCGACGTGCTTCATCAGGACGTGTATCGGACGCGGCGCATATTATCGACAGAGCAATTTCAAAGTCATCATTTTTTCGAAGAGACCTGACTTTTTCAACAGCCGAGGCCAGTTCATGGACCGGTCTCAGATAAAATAAGACCCCGTCTGCAAGTTCAGAGGCAAGCGAGACCATTCGGGTGTTTATAGCCGCGACGTATATCGGGATTGTCGGCCGGACTGGCTTTTCAAGAATTCGGAAATTGCGGATTTTAAAAAATGTGCCATCGTGGTTAACTTTTTCCCCGGAAAGCATTTTCCGCAGGCACAGAATATATTCTCGCATCCTCTCCAGGGGCTTTTCAAATGATATTCCGTGCCAGCCTTCGACTATTTCAGCAGTGCTCGCTCCCAGCCCGATGACCATTCTTCCGCTAGACATAGAGTCGATGGTAACTGCGCCCATAGCCACAGTTGCGGGAGTCCTGGAGTAGATACTCATGATAGAGGTACCCAGCTTGACGGCTTTGGTGACCTGACTGAGCGCTCCTAGAGTGCCGAATGATTCTCGCCCCCAGGATTCGGGCACCCATATGGAATCCGCGTTTGCGCTATCAGCCATCATCGCGCATTTCAGCAAGTCCGAAGCGGATAGCAGCGGGCCAAGGCTGTAGCCTATTCTTGTACCGGTCATGCTATCTTGGCAGAAGGGAGCTCTCTTGAAGCTTCCTCTATGTCCTTGTGCGAGTCAATCGACCTCCAAAAGATATGATCATACTTTACCGCCCGCAATTCTCCGTTCTTTGCGAGTGCGGGTAGGGCCGTGACCTCAATATTCCCGCTGTCTGGAAGGTAGTCAAAGACTTTTTGAGTGAAGTAGTATACGCCTGCATTTATCCACCTGTCAGGTATCTGAGGCTTTTCCACAAATCCCGTAACGCGTTCTTGACCGTCCACCTCGACCACGCCGAAAGGACTTCTCAGTTGGACAAGCGCTATTCCTTGTGATGGGCCATCATGAAGCTTGTTCGGGTCCAGCTCGGTCAAGATGTCTCCGTTCACAAGGAAAAAGCCACTCTGCCCGGACAGCAGACTTTGTGCGTTCTTTAATGCGCCTCCTGTACCCAAAGGGTCGTCTTCCACTGCGTATCCAACTTTTACTCCCAGCTTGTTACCGCTGCCTATGTATTCGATAATGCGTTCCTTCATGTATCCGACGCATATTATAATCTCAGAAACTCCAAAACTCTTTAGCCACCTGATCTGCCATTCAATTATTGGAGCATTTCTTACTTCAATCATTGGCTTTGGCCTCTCATCGGTGAGAGGCTTCAGTCGCTTGCCATAGCCACCAGCGAGAATAACTGCTTTCATCCAACCAACTAATCTGGCGAATTTTATAAAACGTTATGCCACACAGTTCTCGCCTTTTTGCAATTAGAATGACAAATTCAAATCGACCTTTCATCAGAGCTAGTACATTTCACCCGAGCATGATTTGCAACATCGTAAAGGATCCAAGAAATATGCTCGGTTTGCATTAGTTTTTGCTATAGCAATGCTACTTCGAGGCCTGTTGACTGCGGGCCAGAACTCGCTTGTCTGCTACGGATTTCCAGATCCCAAGACCGATCAAGATTCCGCCGAGCAAGACCGTCGAGCCGACGGTCCCTGCAGCGCCGGCCTTACTTAGTGCGCCCTGCGCGATCAAGCCCACCATTCCTGCAGTGATAATTCCGCCATTGACAATAAGGAGGACCGCGACAGGAGTTGATGGCTTCCTTCTGCTTATTACGAACCCGATAATTGACATAATTACTGCTCCTCCGCCAAAGACCCCGCCACGAATAGCTACGTTGAATGGCAAAAAGCCTGAGTCGCTCGGTGCACCCGAACTTGATTTGGATGACGCCACCATAACGTCTGCTCCATAGATTATCAAAAGCGCAAGGGATGCAAGCAACAGCCCAAGTGCAACCTGCGTACTGGACATCAATCTGCTCAAGCTCGAACAGAATTAATAAACGTACCCGCCTTGATAGTGTGCCCCCCAATGGACGCCAAGACTCTGCTCTACTCTGCGATCGACAGGATAGGAAAAGACACTATTAGGTCAGACCTCGTGATGGATTTCAGACTTTCTGACAAGTACATTTCAAGAATAATCGAAGAATGTCTTGCTCGAATGGATGCTGAAGGCGTAGACGCGCTGAGCGAAGATATCTGTGAGGGGCTGCTTCATTTCTTGTTGACGGCGCTTTCAATACCTTCTGAGAGAAAGATTTCTGTTGAGGGAGTTGACGTCGATATCGTAATTCCTTCGGCTAAGGTTCTCAGAAAGAGCCCGGACAAGGCGTTAATAATTCAAGTTTTGAGGAGCCACGAGCCCCAAAGCAAAGAAACCGCTCGCCTCGCCGCAAAAATACAGCCAGTCGCGGAGAATATCTGGTACGTTGAGAACCATCCCAAAAGAACCGATGGATTCAGAACCTATTCGATATACCCTGGCCACCATCGATTCTCCAGAATAATAATCGATATAATGGCATTCCTTGATGAAAAAGGCGTTTCAGGGCTAAAGCTGGTCCACGGGTAGAAACCCCGGCTTTACGGACTTTTGCAGCGAGTTTGCCACCTCCGCGAGGTCGAGTCTGTGCTTTTTTTGCAAAGTTGCAATAACTTCAATACCGCTTAGTTCCTCGATACATCGGGGGGCCTCTCGTTCTACAATGGAGGGTCTCAAGGGCATCATATTTACTACTATTCCTAGGATTTTGATGTGATATGCACGGCATGCCATAATCGTAAGCAATGTGTGGTTGAGAGAACCGAGAAAGGGCGTGGTCACGATTATTACAGGCAATCCCAGCCGCTTCACGAAATCGGCCAACGTCTTTCGGCGAGTGATTGGAACCATTATTCCCCCGATTCCCTCGACTACCGCAAAGTCATGTTTTGCAGCCAGAGCTAAGGTTGATTTGCATACGATTTCAAGACTAGGTGCCTTCATTCCTAGCACCCTTGATGCCATGTATGGTGAGGCGCCGAGGGGATAGTAGGACGGATTTAGCACCCGGTCGGTTTCTGCCGAGCCAGATGCTTTTGCAAGCAGCGCCGTATCTTCAGAGTTAAAGCGCTTGGAGAAAGGACGGTCAGACGAGGCAAACGGCTTGCAGGCCACAACGTCAAGCCCTTTGCGTGCCAAGAGCAAAGTCAATCCGGCAGTGACCACGGTCTTTCCCACACCCGTGCTAGTCCCGGTGATAAAGACTCCCTGCATCAGCTATTATAACTGACTTTTGTAGGGAAATTTAACCGAATTGGACTACCAAAGTGTCGATCGAGAATTTGTTTGGCATCCCTATACCCAAATGAGAGACTGGATGGCCGACCGCGGGCGTTTGAAGACAATATCTTCAGGCAGGGCGTTTGAACTTGTGGACACAGACGGCAGAGCCTACCTCGATGGGATCGCTAACATGTGGTGCAATGTATGGGGACACGGTCAAAACGCTGTGACACAGGCAATGATCCGTCAAATAGGTAAAATTCCGCACTCCACACTTTTTGGTCTCGGCAGCGAGTCGGCAGCGAGACTGTCCAGGACCCTGACTGGTATCGCCAGAGGAATGAAGCGATCCTTCTACACCGACAACGGGTCCTCTGCAATTGAGGCATCGCTCAAGATGGCTCTACAATACTGGAAGAATCTTGGATACAGCCATAAAACGCGATTTGTCTCACTAAGGCACGGATACCATGGCGACACAGCAGGCGCAATGTCCGTCGGATATATCGAACAGTTCTTTGGGGCATACAGGCCAATTCTTCGACCGGCTAGGCAGCTTCCGACGCCCTCTTGTCCGGGAAGCAGCTCGAAAAAAGAGATGGCAATGACCCGAGCGCTGGAGGCGGCGGAAAACGCTCTTGCAAAAAGTGCTGAAAGAATAGCAGCGATCGTGATGGAGAGCGGCGCCCAGATAGCGGGGGGCGCTATCATTTATCCCCGAGGGTATCAGGAACAAATAGCCAAGCTGTGTAAGCAGCATAACGTACTCTTGATTCTTGACGAGATAGCTACGGGCTTTGGAAGGCTCGGAAATATGGCCGAATATGTTGAGCAGGAGTCGCCGCCGGACATAGCCTGCTTTGGAAAAGCGCTTACCGGTGGCTACTTCCCACTGGCTGTTACAATGACGACGGAAAAGGTTTTCCAAGCGTTTCTGGGTGACTACTCAGAGGGGAAGCAGCTGTACCATGGACATACATTTACGGGGCATGCCGTTGGCTGCGCGGCGGCTCTGGCAAACATTGAGCAGTACGAGAAACGTGACCTGATAGGCAGAATCAGGACTAACGCCTCGTATATTGGCTTAAGGTTGCAAGAATTTGACAGGTTCAACATAGTTTCGGATATCCGTCACAAGGGAATGTTAGCTGCGGTGGAGCTTGGTAGGAATCGCCGATCAGTGCCCCGGCTGAAAGACGGAAATCTGCTCGGTTACTATGTCATGAAAAGAGGCTTGGAGCTGGGCGTATTCCTGAGGCCGCTTGGCAACAACCTGTTGATTATCCCGCCGCTTGCGATGCCGAGGAGCAAAATAGGCCAAGTAATCGACGCCGCCGAACGAATTGTCTCCGAAGTTGACAAGATAGGGATAGAGTGAACCTACCTAGTATGAGCAGAAATTTGGCGCAGTTCCTTGTAAAGCGTGGCCTTCGATACACCCATAATTTTTGCAATATTCGACTTTGGCCTGTTCTCTGCAAGCATGCTTATCAGGCGGTCCTTGTCCAGCATCTTTCTTGGTCTACCCAGATTCTTGCCCGCGACTCTTGCCCTTTCCATCCCATCCTTGGTTCGCTGGACCAGCATTTCTCTTTCCCTTTCCGCAACCCAGGTCAGAATTCCGATCATCAGTTTTCTTATGCTGGGCTCAGTAGTCTGAAGGAAGGACTCTCTAGGAGAACAAGAAATCAAAGGAGAATACTCCTCTATCGCCTTGATAGCCTCCAGGGTATCCCAGAAGGTCCTGCCGACGCGAGATAGTTCATACACCAGCACCGCGTCGACGGATGCAGACCTTACCAGATCCATTAACTCGACAAACCCTCTGCGCTGCGAAGCGGGTATCTTTCCGCTCGTTGCCGAATCTTCAAAAAAGTCAAGAATTTGGAAGTCATGGGACGCGGCCCACCTTTCAAGAGCAAGCCTTTGGTTCTGCACGGTTTGCTCCTCGGTACTGACGCGAAGATAAGCAAAAGCATACCGCACAATTTCTTTTCGTCTACAACTCGGATAATCCGCGGTGTCAACAAGATCAGACTTGATTCGTCCAAAAATGGTACTTGCCGTTTTTGGGCTGCCCAAGATGGCAAAAGGAAAATTGAAGGTAAAATAAAGGTCGGTCAAAAAGTCGGTCTAGAAAAGGACCCCTTTTTGAACACTGGAAGCCTGACGCCGCGACGGCGGATTTCGCATTTACAATAGATCATGGACACCGGAAAAAGTACTAGTGCCGGATCGCATTTTTGCTCGCTAAACCCCTAGCCGGGAGCCTCGCGATACTGCATGTAGGGCAGGCGTGCTTCTTTACTGCTAATCGACAATATTTCAAAATTCGAGTTTTGCAATATTGGTTAAAATCAAATACCGCCAAGACTTAAGTACAGGCCCGGGAGACTGATTGTTAAAACTTGAATTCACACGATCAGATTGAGGCTCTTGCGAGAAGGGTAATTGACGGCGGCAAGATTACCATCCAAGAGGCTCAGTTTTTACTTAACTACCCTGACCTGCGGGTCCTAGCTTCGTTTGCCAACGATATAACTCGTGCGCTCCACAGAGATGTCGTCGATGTCGAGGCCCTTCTTAATGCCAAGTCTGGACGGTGTCCGGAAGACTGCTCCTTCTGTGCGCAATCGTCATTCTACGACACC